>JAHEBH010000065.1 GCA_024642335.1 Erythrobacter sp. | reverse complement strand
TCGGGGATTTCCATCTGGAAGCGGTATTGCGCTTCGTGGTGGTGCGGTTCGCAAAAGGGCATGCACCACCAGTGGAACAGTTCGGTGGTCGCGGCCATGACCGCTTCATTCCAGGTTGCCAGCCACGTCTCGGCATAGGCGAGGTGGGGAGGCAGATCGATAGGGCCAATCGAGTCGTTCATGGCACCATCATATACATGTTGCGGTGCAGCGTAAACTTGACCTTGCGCAAACTGGCGCTGTCTTATCCTTCGACCAGTTCCGCCAGTTCCAGCCAGCGAAGTTCGGCGGCGTCTTTCTCGTCGCGCGCCAGTTCGAGTGACTTGCTGATGCGCGTGAACTTGTCCGGGTCGCTGGTGTAAAGATCGGGATCGGCAAGGGCTGCTTCACCGTTGGCGATCAGTTTTTCCAGTTCTTCGATCCGCGCGGGGAGAAGCTCGTAATCGCGCTGGTCCTTGTAGCTGAGCTTGGCGGATCTGGACGGCGGCGGCGGCGGAGGAGGAGCGGTATCGTCCGCCTGTGCCTCCTTCTTCGCGGGCCGGGCGTTGCGCTGGGTCCGCTTCTTTTCCCAATCCTCATAGCCGCCGGCGATTACATCGACATGGCCGCTGCCATCGAGGCCGAGTGTAATTGTTACCGTCCGGTCGAGGAAATCACGGTCGTGGCTGACGATCAGCACGGTGCCATCGTAATCGGCGATCACTTCCTGCAGCAGGTCGAGCGTTTCGAGGTCGAGATCGTTGGTCGGCTCGTCCAGCACGAGCAGGTTGGAGGTGCGTGCGAACTCGCGCGCCAGCAGCAGCCGGGACCGCTCGCCACCCGAAAAGCTGCCGACCTTGGCATCGACCACGGCGGGATCGAACAGGAAATCCTTGAGGTAGGCTTGCACATGCTTGCGATGACCGCGCACGTCGAGCCAGTCGCCGCCCTCGGCCAATATCTGACGCACGGTCTTGTCCGGGCTGAGCAATTTGCGCTGCTGGTCGATCATCACGCCGGACAAGGTCTTGGCATGGGTGATGGTGCCCGTATCGGGCTGCAATTCGCCGGTCAGCATCTTGAGCAAGGTCGTCTTGCCCGCACCATTGGCGCCGACGATGCCGATGCGGTCCCCGCGCTGTATGCGCAGGCTGAACGGCTTGATGATCGCGCGGTCACCGTAAGACTTGGAGATATTCTCCGCCACGATCACCGATTTGCTCTTGAACTCGTCATCGCTCGCCAGCTTGAGCTTGGCGGTCCCGGCGGGATTGATCATGGCCGCGCGCTGGGCGCGCATGTCCCACAACTTTTCCAGCCGACCCTGGTTGCGCTTGCGCCGCGCGGTAACGCCGCGTTCCAGCCAGTGCGCTTCGATCTTCAGCCTGGCATCAAGTTTTTCCGCTGCGCGCGCCTCCTCGGCATAGACCTGTTCTTCCCATGCTTCGTAACCGCCGAAGCCCACCTCCTTGCGGCGCAGGTTTCCGCGGTCGAGCCAGATCGTCGCGCGGGTCAGCCGCTTCAGGAAAGTACGGTCATGGCTGATGACGATGAAGGCGCCCTTGAACCGGTTGAGCCAGGCTTCGAGCCAGTCGATAGCGGAAAGATCGAGATGGTTGGTCGGTTCGTCGAGCAGCAGCAGGTCGGGATCGAGCGCCAATGCGCGGGCGAGTGCAGCGCGGCGCCTTTCGCCACCCGAAGCACCGGCGGCGTTCGTAGTCATGTCTATGCCGAGCTGTCCGGCGATGCTTTCCACCTCGTGCCGCGCGGGCGGGTTCTTGCCCGCAAGTGCATAGTCCATCAGCGTGTCGTAGCCGGAGAAATCGGGCTCCTGCTCCAGCAACACGATGTTGGTGCCGGGCTTGACCTTGCGCGTGCCGCGATCAGCCTCGATCTCGCCGGTAATCAGGCGCAGCAGCGTGGTCTTGCCCGCGCCGTTGCGGCCGATCAGCGCCAGCCGGTCGCGCGGGGCAACGTGCAGGTCCAGCCCTTCTGACGGTGGTGCGCCGAACAGCCAGCCATCGCCTTGATGCAAGCCGAGGCCTTCCCAGGATAGGATCGGTGGTTCTGCCATGATTCGACCGCGCAGGTAGGGGCAGGGCGGCAGACTGGCAAGATGGCGACAAAGCTTGCCGCCCGCCGCACCGCGCATTCACACCTTGTTCAACGCCCCAAGCCTAGGCAAAAGGCCGACATGAAACGGATTCTCGCATCTCTGGTTGCAATGGCCATGCTGACAGGCCCGATCATCACGGTCGAGGCTGATGCCCAGTCGCGTACACGGCAGCAGCAACCGCGTGGCGAGCAGGACAGTGCCCGCGAGCAGATGCAGGCCGGGCGCAACTTGCCCATCCGTGAGATCGAGCAGCGGATCCTTCCGCGCATGCAGGGCGATGAATATCTGGGTTTCGAATATGATCCCGCCGCGCAGGCGTACCGGCTCAAGTTCATCCGTGAAGGGCAGCTGATCTGGGTGGATGTCGATGCGCAAACAGCGCGCATCCTGCGCGTTTCACGATGAATTGCCGCAAACGCTTGCGGTTGACGGATGTGGTTTGAAGGAAGAGTTTGCCGGCAAGGCACTAGCAGGGGAATATAAATGCGCATCCTGATTGTTGAGGATGAACCCACACTTGGGCAGCAGCTGAAAAATACGCTGGAACAGAACGGCTATGCGGTGGACCTTTCCACCGATGGCGAAGACGGGCATTTCCTGGGATCGACCGAGGACTATGATGCTGCCGTCCTGGACCTTGGCCTGCCGGAGATCGACGGGCTGACGGTGCTGGGCATGTGGCGCAAGGAAAAGCGCAACTTCCCGGTACTGGTGCTGACCGCGCGCGACAGCTGGTCCGACAAGGTCGCAGGTCTGGATGCGGGCGCTGACGATTACCTCGCCAAGCCCTTCCAGACCGAAGAACTGATCGCCCGCCTGCGCGCGCTGATCCGCCGGGCTTCGGGCAATGCCAGCAGCGAACTGACCGCCGGCGATGTGCGGCTGGACACGCGCTCCGGCCGCGTCACCCGTGCGGGCGAGCCGGTCAAGCTGACCGCGCAGGAATACAAGCTGCTGAGCTACCTCTTGCACCACAAGGGCAAGGTGGTCAGCCGTACCGAACTGATCGAACATATCTACGATCAGGATTTTGACCGCGATTCGAACACGATCGAGGTCTTCGTCACCCGCATTCGCAAGAAGCTGGGTGCCAATGTCATCACAACGATCCGTGGCCTCGGTTACAGCCTCGACGACCCGAACGACCAGCCGCGCGGGGAGTGAGGGCGGCGGTGAGGCGGGCAGTTCCGCCTCGTTGACCGGACCCGCCACCGCGCCGGACGACGCCACCACTGTGTCTGTCAGCCAGTTGCCCACGCATACCGGCAGTATTTCGCGGCGCATGCTGGTGATCGCTGCGGGATGGATATTTCTCCTCCTGGCAGTCGGCGGATTTGCCCTCGACCGGGCTTTGACCGGGCTGGTTTCCGACCAGTTTGACGAGCAGCTGGAAATTTCGCTCAATGCCATGGCCTCATCGGCGGAGATCGATCCGTTCGGCGAAGTGCGCTTTACCCGTATCCTGGGCGACCAGCGCTACCTCGAGCCGAACAGCGGTTACTACTGGCAGATCAACGGGGGTGACTTCGCGCCCTATCCTTCGCGTTCCTTGTGGGATGAGCCGATGGATATTCGAGAGGACGTGAACGCGGTCGAACCCATCTTTTATGATGGGCAGACAGCGACTGGCGAGGCGGTTCGAATAGGGCAGCGAACCTTGCGCATTCCTGGCAGCGAGGTCGAATGGCAGTTCGTGGTTGCCGGATCGCAAGCAGACCTCGATGCGCAGGCTGCCGGCTTCCGTTCGATCCTGCTGTGGTCTTTTGCGGTGCTTGGCGTGGGCCTGTTCCTGATGGCTGCCTTGCAGACCTGGTATGGACTGGGGCCCTTGCGCCGTATCCGCACGGCCATCGCCCGTATCCGCACCGCCGGGACAAACCGCGTTACCGATCCGCTGCCGCTGGAAGTCCAGCCGATGGTGGAGGAGCTGAACGCTCTGCTCGCCCATTCGGAAAAGCAGGCGGAGGAGGCCCGGACGCATGCGGGCAATCTCGCCCATGCGCTGAAGACGCCGCTGACCGTGCTCACCAACGCCGCCAGCGCCCATTCGCCCGATCTGGACCAGACCGTGCTGCGCGAGGCAGCTCTCATGCGGCGACAGGTGGACCACCATCTGGCCCGCGCCCGTGCGGTGGGCCGGCGCGCGATCGGCCTTGCGCGCACCAATGTCAGAAGTAGCGCCGATGCAGTCCAGCGCGCCGTGGCGCGTCTCTATCCCAGTGTCCGCTTCGACATCGCTGGCCGGGCCAATGCCGAAGTCGCGCTGGAGAAGCAGGATCTTGAGGAAGTGCTCGGCAATCTGATCGAGAACGGCGCCAAATATGGCGGAGGCAGCGTGTTCGTGACCGTCGATGCGGAACCGGAATCGGATGCATGCGTGATCTGGATCGAAGATGACGGCGTTGGCATCCCTCAAGCCAGGCGCGGCGACCTGTTCAGCCGTGGTGCGCGGCTGGATACCGAAAAGCCCGGTACGGGCCTCGGCCTTGCCATCGTGCGCGATGTCGCCGAGATCTATGGCGGCAAGGTGGAACTCGCTGAGAGCGAGGACCTGGGCGGCTTGCTGGTGAAGCTCAGCCTGCCGCGCGCAAACTGATCCGGCGAGCGTTCAGCCGCCGCTGCGCGCGATGTTGTGGTGACGGATCACCTCGTCGATCACGAAGCGGATGAACTTCTCGCTGAATTCGGGATCGAGATCGGCTTCCTCGGCCAGCGCGCGCAGACGCATGATCTGCTTGTGCTCGCGGCCCGGATCGGCCGGGGGCATTGCCGTCTTCGCCTTGTACTCCCCGACAGCCTGAGTGATGCGGAATCGCTCGGCAAGCATGTGGATCAACGCGGCATCGATATTGTCGATGCTCTTGCGGTAGGCTGCCAGGATGGGATCGGTATTGGGGTCTGTGCTCATCTGATCCAGCGGTAGGTCCGGTAGGGGTTGGGGAAATCGCAATGCCATAGGTCATAGCTAGCAGCAATTGCGCGCTTGCCAACACCCGCGTGCTCCCGCATGGGGTTTTGCGTCATGACCTCCAATGTCGTTCCCCTTAAGCGCGGCGGCGATCTGGCCAAACCTTCACTGGCCCCGATCCTGTCCCTCACCGCAACTGCGATGAATTCGGTCAACCAGGTGATCCTGGACCGGATGCAGAGCGAGATTCCGCTGATCCCCGCGCTGGCGGGCCATCTGATCTCTGGCGGCGGCAAGCGCATGCGTCCCATGCTGACGCTCGCAGGTGCAGAGGTGATCGGTTACGCCGGTACGCGCCATCACAAGCTGGCAGCGGCGGTCGAATTCATCCACACCGCCACGCTGCTGCATGACGATGTGGTCGATGGTTCCGAGACGCGCCGTGGCAAGGAAACCGCCAATATCGTCTTCGGCAATCCCGCCACTGTGCTGGTAGGCGATTTCCTTTTCAGCCGCGCTTTCGAACTGATGGTTGAGGATGGCAGTCTCAAGGTACTCAAGATCCTGTCTTCCGCCAGCGCCATCATCGCGCAGGGAGAAGTCGACCAGCTGGTCTCGCAGCGCAAGATCGAGACCTCGGAAGAGCGGTACCTCCACATCATCGGCGCCAAGACCGCTGCGCTCTTCGCCGCAGCCAGCCGCATTTCGGCGGTGGTGGCCGAGCGGGACGAGGTCGAGGAAAAGGCACTCGACGACTACGGCCGCAACCTGGGCATCGCCTTCCAGCTTGTCGACGATGCCATCGATTACGATTCCGACGCCTCCGAAATGGGCAAGGATCGCGGCGACGACTTCCGCGAGGGCAAGATGACGCTGCCCGTCATCCTCGCCTATGCGCGCGGGAACGAGGAAGAGCGCCGCTTCTGGAAGGATTGCATCGCCGGTTTCACCACCGAGGATGAGGATCTGGTCAAGGCGACCGACCTGATCCGCAGGCATAATGCGCTTGCGGACACGCGTGAACGGGCCAGGCATTTTGCCCAGCGTGCCTGCGATGCACTGTCGATCTTCCCCGACAGCGAAGCACGCCGCGCCATGTGCGAAGCCGCGCAATTTGCAGTGACGCGGGGTTATTAGTTCATTTTCCCGCTCGCCCTGAGCTTGTCGAAGGGCCGCTTTTCTTCTTGGAAATAGCGTTGGAAGGAAAAACGGTGCTTCGACACGCTCAGCACGAACGGGTTTGAGGACGTGGAGCAAGTCCTCCCCATTCACGCCGTCCTGCCGGACCTGCTGTCAGCCCTGAGGACAAGCAATTCCGCCGTGCTGGTCGCGCCGCCGGGCGCGGGCAAGACCACGGCGGTTGCTCCGGCGCTGATCGGTGAGGATTGGTGCACGGGGCAGGTGATCCTGCTCAGCCCGCGCCGTGTGGCGGCGCGCGCTGCGGCGGAGCGCATGGCAGAGGTGCTGGGTGAACAGGCTGGCGAAACCGTCGGCTACATCACCCGCCTCGACAGCAAGACGAGCAAGGTCACGCGCATATTGGTGGTGACCGAGGCGATCTTCGTGAACCGCATTCTTGAGGACCAGGAGCTGGCGGGCGTTTCCGCCGTCCTGTTCGACGAAGCGCATGAGCGGCACCTGGATAGCGATCTCGGGCTGGCGCTGGCGCTCGAATCGCAGGGCGTGTTACGAGAAGACCTTCGCCTGCTGGTCATGTCCGCCACGATCGATGGTGCGCGCTTTGCTTCGCTGCTGGGCGAGGGCGCACCGGTTATCGAGAGCGAGGGCAAGGCCTGGCCCTTGCGGCTGGAATGGCTCGGCTCCTCTCCCGAAAAGCGGATCGAGGACGCAATGACATCCGCCATCCTCACCGCATGGCGGGAAGAAGAAGGCGACGTGCTCGCCTTCCTGCCGGGAGTCGGGGAAATCGAACGGGTGCGGGAACGGCTGGCAGAGCGCTTGCCGCAGGTGCCGATCCTGCCGCTGCACGGGCAGGTGCAACCGCAAGACCAGCGCGCCGCCATCCGCCGTGATCCCGAAGGTCGCCGCCGCATCGTGCTCGCCACCAGCATCGCGGAAACCTCGATTACGCTCGAAGGCGTGTCGGTGGTGGTCGACAGCGGCCTGTCGCGCCGCGCAGAGTTCGATGTGGCAGCAGGGGTCACGCACCTTGCAACGCGGAGAGCCAGCCAGGCTTCGGCGGCGCAAAGGGCGGGACGTGCGGCGAGAACGGGGCCGGGTGTCGCCTATCGCCTGTGGGAAGAAGGCGGCCATGCGGGGCGTGAAGCCTTCGATCCGCCCGAAATGCTGACCAGCGACCTCGCGCCGCTCGTACTCGCACTGGCGCGATGGGGCGTGGATGATCCGGCCGGGCTGCAATGGCTCGACCCGCCGCCTTCTGCCGCGCTGACCGCCGCGCGCGATCGCCTGCGGAAGCTGGGCGCGCTCGACGACGCAGGACATATCACCGTATGGGGAAGGAAAGTTGCCAGCCTTCCGCTCGATCCCATGCATGCCGCTGCAGTCCTGTTTGGAACAAGGGCCGGGCAGGCGCGTGATGCGGCGCGGCTGGCGCTGTTGACGCAGGAGCGCGGGCTGGGTGGGCGCGGGGAGGACTTGCTCGGGCGTTTGGACCGCTGGAATTCCGACAAGTCGCAACGCGCGGAGGCGTCTCGAAAGCTCGCGGAGAATTGGGCGCGGCAGGCGGAAAGGCTTGTGGAGTTCCCGCGCAGGCGGGGACCTGTTGCCACCCTGGACAAGGTCCCCGCCTGCGCGGGAACTCAGATTCCTCCCGCCATCTTCCTCGCCCTCGCCATGCCCGACAATGTGACAAGGCGGCGCGACAGGGATGGGCGTGACTGGGTCTCCGCAGGCGGGCGCGGGTACATTCTCGATGAGGCGTCTCCACTGGCCCGCGCGGAATGGCTGGTCATCGGCGATGCGCAGGGGCAGGCGAAGGGCGCGCGGATCACGGCGGCGGCTGAATTGACCGCGCAGGAGGTGGAAATGCACCTCGCCGACCTGATCGAAACGCGCACCGCCGTCCGCTGGAACGAAGCCGAGCAGCGCGTGGAGGCGCGGCTGGAACGGCGCATGGGCGCGATCACACTCAAGAGTGGACCAGACCCCGATCCGGACCCGCAGGCACTTGTGGATATCCTTGTGGATAAGTCTGTAGAAAGGCTGGGGGAATTGCTCCCCGCCGAACTGCTGGCCCGCGCGCGATTTGCGGGCCTGGAGAGGTTTTCGATCGAGAAGCTCAAGGCGGATGCACAGGAATGGCTCGCCCCGCTGCTGCTGGGCAGGCGGGACCTGAAGCTGCCTAAAGGCGCGCTGGCCGATGCCTTGCTGGGCCGCCTCAGCTGGGATGAACGCCAGCAACTCGACCGGCTCGCACCGCGCGAATTCTCCAGCCCCGCCGGGACCAGTCACGCCATCGATTACGCCGGGGACGATGCGCCGAGCGTCGAGGTGCGCGTACAGGCCGTTTTCGGCCTCGAAAAGCACCCGATGATTGGTTCCACACCGCTCCTCCTCAAGCTGACCGATCCCGGCGGGAAGCCGATGCAGGCAACGCGGGACCTTCCCGGCTTCTGGCAGGGCAGCTGGAAGGACGTGGCGAAGGACGGCAAGGGCCGCTATCCCAAACACCGCTGGCCCGACGAGCCGTGGGCGGAAAGACCAAGCCTCAAGACCAAGAACGCCTTCAATCGCACTTGATTTCAGCCGCGAGAATCAACAAAGGGAAGCCATGCAGGCCCGTATCTACAAACGCCCGAAGAATGCCATGCAGAGCGGCAAGGCTCTGGTGGACCAGTGGATCCTCGATTTCTCGCCGGCGGAGGCCAAGAAGGCCGACCCGCTGATGGGCTGGGCGGGCAGCGGCGATACGCAGCAGCAGGTGCAGCTGAAGTTCGAAAGCTGCGAGGCGGCGCAGGCCTATGCCGAGAAGCATGGTATTCCAGCGGTCGTGCACGCCGTCCCGCCCAAGCGGCTGAAGCTTCAAGCCTACGCGGACAATTTCAGGTAACGCGTAAGCCCACCCCCAACCCCTCCCGCAGGCGGGAGGGGAGCGAGACTTGGTGAACGCATGTGAGCCTAGTCGCAGCGGGGTGGGCAGTCTCCGGTTGAAATCCGGCGCATACCCCGCCATATGCCCGCACGGGAGTCGGGTGGACGTTTGCGTTCGCTCACCGGGTCAGGACCGGAAGGTAGCAGCCCAGGTGAATTGCGACGGGTCGCTCGGCTCCTTTTTCCCACATCCTTCGGCATGACAAGCGGGGCGCGAACGCCTACCTAATCATGCATGGGTGATTCACCGGACGAAACAGACAATCCGCCTTGGGTAGAGGGCGCGGAAGAAGAAGCGAAGCCGAGCGCTTCCGAGCTTGAGGCAGCGGGCCAATCGGCCATGTTCGGCGATCCCGAGCCGCCGAAAGCCGAGCCAGCTGTGGAAATTTCCAAACCTGCGCCCGCTGCCGCGCCTGCGCCGCAAGCTGCACAACCCTATCGCGTGCTGGCGCGCAAATATCGCCCGCAGACTTTCAGCGAGCTCATCGGGCAGGAACCGATGGTCAGGACGCTCGCCAATGCCATCGCGCGTGACCGGCTGGCACATGCCTTCTTGATGACCGGCGTGCGCGGAGTGGGCAAGACCTCCACCGCGCGGCTGATCGCCAAGGCATTGAACTGCATCGGGCCGGACGAGCAGGGCGGACCGACGATCGATCCCTGCGGTCAGTGCGAGCCGTGCACCGCCATTGCCGAGGGCCGCCATATCGACGTGATCGAGATGGACGCCGCATCGCATACCGGCGTGGACGATGTGCGCGAGATTATCGAGGCGGTGCGCTATGCCGCCGTCAGTGCGCGCTACAAGATCTACATCATCGACGAAGTGCATATGCTCAGCCGCAATGCCTTCAATGCGCTGCTCAAGACGCTCGAAGAGCCGCCGGCGCATGTGAAGTTCCTCTTCGCCACCACCGAAGTCGACAAGCTGCCGGTGACGGTGCTCAGCCGCTGCCAGCGTTTCGATCTGCGCCGCATCCCCGCAAGCCTGCTGCACAGCCACTTTGCCATGGTGTGCGAGAAGGAAGGTGTGGCGGCCGAGGACGAAGCCATCGCCATGATCGCCGCCGCAGCCGAAGGATCGGCGCGCGATGGGCTGTCGATCCTCGATCAGGCGATTGCCCATGCTGATATGGATGCGGGCGATGGCGGCACGATGGTGCGCGCCGCAAAGGTGCGCGACATGCTGGGCCTTGCCGACAAGGGGGCGCAGCGCCGCCTGTTCGGAGCGATCCTCGATGGTGATCCGCAGGCGCTGATTTCTGCGGTTGATCAACAATATGCGCTGGGCGTGGAGCCGCTCGCCCTCATGCGCGGGATGATGGAGCTGACCCATCGCATCGCCGTTACGCAGGTGGGCGAGGGCGATGCGGAAGGCATTACAGAGGACGAGAAGAACGCCATCGGCGAATGGGCGGGCAGGCTCTCCGCCGGGCAGGTCCACCGGTTGTGGCAATTGCTGCTCAAGGGACATGACGAGGTGCGCGGTGCCCCCGATCCGCTGGTGGCGGCGCAAATGGCGCTGCTGCGCGTGCTGCACGCTGCCGACATGCCCGATCCGGGCAAGCTCGAGAAATTGCTCAAGGATGCCGCCGCTGCGGGCGCGACCGCTGCCGCGCAGGTCCCGGCGGGCGGAGGCTCTGCCCCCACTGCCAATATGCCCGGCGCGGAGATCGAATGGTCGATCCTGTGCGACAGGGTGGAGCAGGAAGGCCTGCTGCGCGTCGCCCAGATCATGCGCGACTGGGTGCGGGTGATCGAGTTGCGCGAGGGCCAACTGCGTTATTCGACCTCGAGCGAATTGCAGGAGGATGTATCGCCAGAGCTGCGCGATGCCTTGCTGCGTGCAACGGGCAACCGCTGGGATGTTGCGCGCGGAGAAGGCGAAGGCGTGCCCAGCCTGCGTGAGCGCGAGGAACAGGCCAAGGCCGAGGAACTCGAGCGCATCCGCAACCACCCGCTGGTGAAGGCGGCGCTGACGACATTCCCGCAGGCGGAAATCCTCGAGGACGGGGAAGC
>JAHEBH010000102.1 GCA_024642335.1 Erythrobacter sp. | reverse complement strand
CCGGCTGATCCACTCCACGATTTGCGAGGAAAGCCGAGCCCGGCACTATTCGAATTCATTCGTTACTCTGGTAAGATCCAACGAAGTATCGAGCTGAGCGCTCGCAAGCAGGGGCATTCCAAATGCAAAATGGTCAAGAATTTGTCGACTATTACGGGCTTTTGCAGGTCGATCCGAACTGCGACGACAAGATCCTTGAGGTTGCTTTTCACCATTTCGCAAAACTATATCACCCTGACCATGCCGAGACCGCTGACATTCAAAAGTTCAGCGAGGTAACCGAAGCCTACAGAACGCTCAAGAACCCTGAAAAGAGATCCGAATTCAACCGCCTGTATGAGGTTCACAAAGGTGAGCAGGTTCAAGGCAATGGCTTCGATACCAGGATTGAGATCAACGGAAAGACTGCATTGGACGATGCGGAAATTCACGAGAAGATTCTCCACACCCTGTACCGGAAGCGGAGAGAGAACGCCAAGGACGCTGGGTTGGTTGGCTGGCTACTTCAGGAAATGCTGGAATGTTCGGAAGAGCATTTCGAATTTCATTTGTGGTACCTGAAATCGAAAGGTTTTCTGGAGCTTACGGAGCAGGGAACCATTGCCATCACCATACAGGGCGTGGACCATGTCATTTCCAGGTCGCGAACCGATGAGGTTGAAAAACTGCTTCTCTCAAAAGCTGCCATGCCCGATGATTGAAATGAGACCCTACCGCGGCTTCATGCCGTAGGGCAGTTCCGAAGTATAGGCGTCGATCTGGGTGATCTTGCCGTCTTCGAAGTGGAGCATTTCCGTAACCTGGTAGCTGCGAGGATATCCCTGGCCGTTGGTGGCAGGAATATCCTCGTAGGTGCGCCATATGGCGAGGCCTCGCTCTTCATCTACCGCCAGCAGCTGCCGGTCGCGGATGGCGCCGATATTGGCGAGGCCGGGGCCGCCGAAGGGTGCCAGGCAATCGCCCATGTTCTGGCCGTTCACGAACCAGTTGCATTGTGATCCCATGGCGGCCGGTGCGCCCTGATTGATGATGATCGCATCGAAGAAGTCATCTCCCGCAGCCAACATGTCGGCGCGGCTGGTGCGGCGTCCTGCCGGAAGCGTTGCAAATTGCGGCGCAGCGGCAGGCTCGGCATAGGGCGCGCCATATTCGCTGCGGCGGATCAGTGCATCCACGCTGCCCACGGCATTGCCATCGGCGGCGACGGT
Organism: Erythrobacter sp.; assembly: GCA_024642335.1. Classification (GTDB taxonomy): domain Bacteria; phylum Pseudomonadota; class Alphaproteobacteria; order Sphingomonadales; family Sphingomonadaceae; genus Alteraurantiacibacter. Next base: position 1,814 of record JAHEBH010000102.1, on the reverse strand, counting down.
GAGCGTAGCCCAGGCCGGCTGGCCGTGCTCCTCGATCCGGCCGATCCACACGGCCTTGCCGGTTTCCGCATCCGCAACCACCAGCGGGGCGGCGTCCACTGCTGTAACGGTGCGCCAGATGCTCTCGCCCATGCGGATGCCCACGCTGTTCTCGGAATAGCCGACCTGCTCGCCCCAATGGACGTTCTGCCACCGGTTATCTTGCATGCTGGTTGCCACCGAATTGGCAAGGCCGGTCAGGCAGGAAGTGCCGCAAGCCCCGCTATCGGCCGCAAAGCGCGGCATGGGCGCAGTCTCGCTCCAGAAGGGATTGTGCATGAAATAGGGGACATAGGTGAAGGTCGCCTCGATCCGCTGGATCTCTGCATCGCGGATACGGAAGGCCTCGATCAGCGTGATCGAATTCGGCCACTTGAGCGCGGTGCGCATCTCGTTGCCATTGGTCAGCAGATAGCGGTCGAACTCGTTCGCATGATCGAAGAAACCGCTGGCGACCACCACGCCGCGCTGGACATCGACCAGCGGGAGATGGCGGCGGATGCGCTTGTTGATGCGGTAGAGGCCGAGTTCGAACTGCGCGCGGCAGCCCGAAGCGATGGCCGCGGCGCTGCGCTGTTCGCCCGGGCGCGGGGCCGTGGTCATGATACCGTTTTCAAGGCGGCTGCAGTCTTCCGAGAATGGCGCGAAGACCTGCCCGTCATTCAATTCGACCGTGTCGAAATAGGCATCGGCAATCGCCAGCAGGCGTTCGCGCGGGCGGCGTTCTTCCTCGGGCAGCACTTCATAGAATTCGGCGAAATGCTCCATGTTTTCCCAATCGCCGAAGGGCGCGGGCAGCGATGTGCGGCGGTGGACGACCGTTTCGATCTCGTCGATCAACCCGTCCTTCACATGCATGCGCAGCGCATAGAAGACGGGCGTGCCGTTCTCGCGCACGGACCCGAACCATGCGGCATGGCCCGTGGTCTCGTCCGCCACGGCAAGGCCGTTGTCGTCTACCTCGTTGACAGTGGCCCACAGACCTTCTCCCAGCGGGAGCACGACATTGTTTTCGGTGAACATGACATCGGCTGCGAGGGGCAGGCGGCTGGCATCGCCCTGCGCCAGGGCATCCATATGCGCGCCGACCATGGCGATCAGGCAGTCATACGCGCAGCTCGCATCGGGAACGGCGCTGTCCTCTCCCGGCGCCTGCGCCAGTGCAGTTGCGGGCAGGGTGGCGGCAAGCGCAATGGCGCTGATCGCGGTTTTCAGCTTGGTCATCTTCTTGTCCTTTTCCCTTACGGATGCGCCGATGCGGCGGCGTCCGTGTAATCCTCATTGGCGCGGGCGATCAGGAAGGCGTTGATCGCATTGGCATCCTCTTCGCTCAGCGTATCGCCAAAGCCGATCATGCCCCGCTCCTGGAACAGGCCCTGGAGCACGATCTGGTTGAACTGGGCGCGCACTTCCGGCGTCATCCAGCGCAAGTCCTTCACTCCGCCCTCGGCATTGGCGCCGTGGCAGCGCATGCAGTTCTCGCCATAGAGTTCACGCCCGCGCGCGACCTGCGCTTCGCTCGCTGTCAGGAACGGCGGACGCGGCAGTGCGCTGGGCGGTGGGGGCGGGGGCAGTTCCACGCCCTGCGCACCCAGGCGGAAGACCAGCAGCTTGGCGGTCGAGGTCTCGAACGGGCCAAGGTTGTAGACGGGCGATCCGCCCCAACCGGCATTGATGGCGATATATTGCATGCCACCCGCCATATAGGTGATCGCCCCGGCGACGGGCGCCTGGTCAATATCCATCTCCCACAATTTCGCGCCATTGTCGGCGCG
>JAHEBH010000064.1 GCA_024642335.1 Erythrobacter sp. | reverse complement strand
GCGGAATGTCTGGCAATCGTTCCACCCTGCCGAAAAGTATGGATTATCTCCGATGTAGGAACGGCTGCTTTCAGATCACGGATAGAGCACGTTCCGCTGCATTACCGAAAGGCGGCTCCGAGCCCGAAGCTGACATGCCCCGATTGCCGACCGAGCTGATGCAGCATGAAATCGTCGGAAGCCATCAGCTGCATCGCAGCAAGAAAAGCGGTCATTCTGTGCCATGCGTTCGATCCGGCCAATCTTCGCCCTTTGATCGATGCCAGGGTTCCGATCATCGAGGTCGAACGGCAATTCCTTGACGGCCATCACCTGGACATCGACCCATTGCCGGGCCTGTTGGCCGCTCTGCAGCTTTTGAAACGCCATGGGCACCGCAGAATCACCTTTCTGGGCGGTCGAACCTCGGCGGGCCGACCCAAGCCCCTTCACAACGTAGAAACCGGACGGCTTGAGGCGTTTCAGAAGGCGGTGCTCGACATTGGACTGGACCCGAGCCAGGCCTGCGGTGCCATTGTCGACTATGATGGCAAGGATATGACCGGCCGCTTGCAGGGGCAGGTCTGGGCAGACGGGATTCTGCGCAGCCCGCAGCGGCCCACCGCGATTATCACGGGTTCCGATGTGCTGGCTGCCGGGGTCCTACAAGCCGCATATTCCATTGGCCTGCACGTTCCGGAAGACCTTTCAATCATCGGGTACGACGACAGCCTGGCACGGTTTCTTTCGCCGCCGCTGACCACCGTGGCACAACCCTATGACGACATCGGGCGGGTCGCTATGGAGATGGTCCTGGAAACCAAGGAAACCACCTCCACCCTGCGCCGAAAACTACCGACATGCCTGATCGAGCGCAGCGGCGTTGGACCGGCCAGGGCGTGAACACATTGGTCAAAGCGAGCAAGGAGAGCAGGGAATGATCGTTGTCACCGGCGGAAGCGGGAAACTGGGAAAGGCTGTGGTGGCCGAGTTGGCCGCGCATGGTCACGACGTGGTCAATATCGACATGACATCGCCGCCCGCGGATCAGCCGGGCAATTTCGTGCGTGCGGATGTGCGGGATTTCGGCCAGGTCATGGCGGTTCTGAACTCGGTCGACGAGCGTATCGGCGGTGTCACCGGGGTTGTGCATCTGGCGGCGATCCCCGCCCCCGGGCTGGCACCGAACCAGGTGATCTTTGAGCTGAACCTGATGTCCATCTACAATATCTTCGAGTCCGCACGGCAGCATGGCATCCGCAATGTCGTCTGGGCATCGTCCGAAACCGTCTATGGTGTGCCTTTCTTTGACGGTATCCAACCAGATTACGTGCCGCTGGACGAAGATGTTTCGGCCCCGCATTCCGCCTATGCCCTTGCCAAGTCGCTGGGCGAGGAGATGGCCGAGCAATACTGCCGCTGGGAGCCTGAGATGAAGATCGTCAGCCTGCGCTATTCGAACGTGATCGAAGAGGCCGACTATGCCGCCTTTCCGTCATTCGACGACGACCCGCACAAGCGGCATTTCAACGCCTGGTGCTATATCGATGCCCGCGACGGCGCACAGGCGACGCGGCTGGCTCTGGAATCCGATCTTAAGGGGCACAACGTATTCGGCATTGCCAATGACGATACGGTCATGACCCGCGACAACGACGGACTGCTGGACGAGGTGTTTCCGGGCACCCCGCGCAAGGGCGCCATCGGCCCGAACGAGACGCTGATTTCGATCGAAAAGGCCAAGCGGGTTCTCGGCTATGAGCCAAAGTTCAACTGGCGGCCGGGTCAGGGGCGATAGAACCTATCCCATCCCGATGACGATCTTGCCGGGCTTTGATCCGCCTTTCAGGGCGGCAAAGGCATCGGCAATCTGGTTCAGCGAAAAGCGGTCGGCGATGACAGGGTGAATGTCGTGGGTGTTGATGACGGCAATCATCGCCTCCATCATCGCCCGCGACCCGACAACGATGCCTTCCATGCGGATCTTGGGGCCGATCAACTGGCGAATGTTCAGCGTCGTCTCATAGCCGCCGACAAACCCGATGACCCCGATGAAACCGCCAAAGGCGCAGGCGCCCAGCGACTGAGGCATCGACGTGCCGGTGGTCTCGACGATGATGTCGACGCCCTTGCCGCCCGTGGCCTGGCGCACCGCATCGGCCCATTCCGGAACATCGCGGTAGTTGATCACATGGTCCGCGCCGAGGCGGGTCAAAAGGTCGGTCTTTTCAGCCGAGGAGGTCAGGGCAACCACGGTTGCGCCAAGCGCCTTGGCGAATTGCAACGCGAACAGCGCGACGCCGCCGGTGCCCTGCACCAGCACGGATTTTCCCGCAGCCACGCCACCGGACTGCAGGCAATTCCAGGCCGTCAGCGCCGCAATGGGCAGGGTCGCGGCCTCTTCATCGCTCAGTGCTGCGGGGGTCGGCACGGCATCTTCGGCAGGCACGACGATATAGTCCTGCAAGACGCCATCCAGCGGCGCGCCAAGCGTTCTGGACGTGCGCTGTTCCTGGGTCAGATCACCATCCCGCCACCCTTGGATATAACACGGGATCACCCGGTCCCCGACCGCAAAGCGGCTGACACCCTTGCCCAGCTCGACAACTTCACCGGCGCAGTCGGACACCGGGATATAAGGCAGCTTCAGGTCGGGCAGATAAGTGCCGGACAGCACGGCCAGATCACGGTAGTTCAGACTTGCCGCTCTGACCCTGACCAGAATTTCGCCCTGTCCCGGCGCTGGCAGCGGACGACGCGCCATCCGCAGGGCGTCCAGTGAAAAACCCGTAGCTTCCACCACATTCATATCGCTGGCCATTTGGCTCATGTTGTAATCCTTGATTTGATGAAGGCCGATTAGGCCAGCGCAAGACCCGCCGCGCGGGCACCCTTGGCCAGAAATGGCAGGCCGACTTCAATGACATCCTCTGGCCGCTCGGCCACCGGGCGCCAGACCGCCAGACCCGAGGCGATTTCAGGCGCCAGATAGACAAAGCTTTCCAGCGTCATGGTTCCGTCATATCCGACCGACTTCAGCCCCTCGAACGTGCCCTGCCAGTCCAGCGTCCCGCGCCCGGGCACGCCACGATTGGATTCCGACAGGTGGACATAGCCCAGATGGTCGCCCGCATCGGCAAACCCTTGCGCCATGCTCACCTCTTCGATGTTCATGTGATAGGTGTCCAGATGGACAAATACGTTGTCTGCCCCGACGCGTTCGATCAGTTCGACGCATTGCCGGGCGGTGTTCAGCAGATGGGTTTCGTAGCGGTTGCAGGGCTCGATCCCCAGCCGCATTCCCAGATCGCGGGCGGATTTCGACGCGCGGTCGATCAGTCGGCACAGCGCGTCCTGCTCGGCCCTGGTCACGGGCTTGCCCGAACGCTTGCCGATGGTGCCATAGGTCACCCCCGAAAGCGCCGATGCCCCGGCATCACGGGCGACCCGCAGCGCGAACGCTAGATAGTCGGCGACATCGTTGCCACGGGTCATCACATCCATTTCGGCGGGCAGGCCAAGCGAACAGACGATTTCCACGCCCAGGCGGTCCGCCGCGCGGCGGGTGCCGATGCTGTCGTAATTGCTGGGGTCAAGCAGCGGCGTTTCGATCACGCTGACGCCATGCGCGGTGATCGGCGGCAACAGCCGGTCAGCCTCTGCCGGGTTCCACAGCGGGGTGAAGGCAAGGCCGTGCAATCCGAGGCGGGGCATCAGAATAAACCTCTATCCATGGGCGCCGACGATATAGGACACAACTTCGGACATGTCGGTCTCGTCGCGTTTGAGATCGGCGATCACATTGCCCCGGCGCAGCACAACGATGCGCCCGCAGGCCGCAAACACGTCATTCAGGCGGTGGCTGATCAGGATCGTCGCGATGCCTTCGCTGCGCATCTGCTCGATCAGGTTCAGCACACTTTCGACCTCACGCACCGCCAGCGCGGCGGTGGGTTCGTCCATGATCACCAGCTTGGGCTTGAACGTCAGCGCGCGGGCGATGGCGATGGTCTGCTGCTGCCCGCCCGAAAGCATCCCGACGGGGATATGAATCGACGGAATCTGCACGCCAAGCCGGTCGATCATTTCCTGCGCCTCGACATCGATCCGGGACTTGTCGACAAAGCAGGGGATCAGGCCCAGCAGCCGTTTGGTCGGTTCGCGGCCCAGAAAGATATTGTTGGCGACATCCTGCTGTGGCGCCAGGGCAAGATCCTGATAGATCATCTCGATCCCCATTTCCCGGCGCTTGCCGGGGTCAAGGTTGGTGATGTCGATGCCGTCGAACGTGATGCGACCCTTGTCGGTCGAATAGACGCCGGTGATGGCCTTCATCAGGGTGGATTTGCCGGCACCGTTGTCGCCCACAAGGCCCACAACCTCACCGCCCGAGACGCTCAGATCGACGCCGTTCAGCACCTGGACGGCGCCAAAGCTTTTCTCGACGCCGGAAAGTTCAAGGGTGCTCATTGCGCTGACCTTCCCCGGGTGCGCAACTGGTCAAGCCAGACCGCCGCGATCAGCACGGCGCCAATAGCCATCTGCTGATAATAGGCCTGGACCGCCATCAGGTTCAGACCGTTCTGCAAGACCCCCATGATCAGCGCGCCGATCATCGTGCCCAGGATCGATCCGCGCCCGCCGAACAGGTTGGTGCCGCCAATGATCGCCGCAGTGATCGCCAAAAGTTCGTAATTCAACCCTGCCGTCGGATCGCCGGTATTGACGCGGGCGGTAAAGATCAGCCCGGCAATGCCCGCCATCAGACCGGATATCGTATAAAGCATCATACGCTGCCGGCGGACATTGATACCGGTCGCGCGGGCCGAGTTTTCGTTGTCGCCAAGGGCAAGCGTGTGGTGCCCGAAAGGCGTGTGCGCCAGAATGTAGTGCGAAACCAGCGCGACGATCAGCAGAATGAAAACCGGAGTCGGAACGCCCCAGGGCCGCGCCTGACCCAGAAACAGGATCTCATCCGGCAGCCCGTAGATGCCACGCCCGTTCGAAATGATCAGCGCCAGTCCGCGCGCGATACCCAGCATCCCCAGCGTAACGATGAACGCCGGAACACGTCCACGGGTAATGATAAATCCGTTGACGGCCCCTGCGGCGGCACCAGCGGCCAGCGAACCCAGGATGGCAAAGTACCAGGGCCAGCCAAGTGTGACCACAAGGGCCGCACCGCTGACCGATGCCAGCCCCAGGACCGATCCAAGCGACAGGTCGATGCCCGCGGAACTGATGACAAATGTCGCTCCGATGGCCAGAACGCCGAAGGTGGCGCTGGCGAGAATGATGTTGAACAGATTGCTGGTTGTCAGGAACACCCGAACGCCGTCCCCGGTCACCGGCGACAGGATCGTCATTATGACGACCAACCCAAAAAGCACCGCCAGCGATTCTACGCGCACGTGCGTTCGTTCCAGAAATCGCAAATTGTATCCTTCCCGGACAGTGCGGGCCGGCGCAGACCGGCCCGCTCTTTTGGAATGCCTGACGATTACTTGACGTATTGAAGCATCGGATCGGTACCGGCATCCAGGATGTCCTTGGTCAGGACCATGGTCGGCACAAATATCCAATCGGGATGATCGCCACCGGCCTTGACCATCTCGACCGCCTGTTTCCCGACAAGGTAGGGCAACTGCGCAACCGAGGCGTTCAGCCGACCCGCCATGATCGATTTGACGGCGTCAGAGTTTCCGTCGACGCCGATCACGGTCACCTGGCTTTCAAGCCCGGCCGCATAGACCGTTTCGATTGCCCCCAGCGCCATGCCGTCATTGGCCGCGAAGATTGCGACCAGACCAGGATGTGCGGTCAGGATGTCGTTGGTGATGTTGGCCGCCTTTCCGCGATCCCAGTCGCCCGGCAGCGAAGCCACGATTTCCAGCCCCGGCGCCAGTTCGCCCAGTTTGTCGGCGAAGCCGCTGGCGCGTTTCTGCCCCGTGACGTTGCCCGACAGACCCTCGATCACCAGAACCGGACCCGACGCATCGGCACCCAGTTTCGAGACCAGCCATTCAGCACCCTGCGCCCCGGCCGCGACGTTGTCAGAGCCGATGGAAAAGGCGATCTTGACACCCGCGTCAGTAGCGATCTGGTGGTCAAGGTTGCCGTCAAGGTCGACGACCGGAATGCCCAAATCGGTTGCGCGCTTCAGGCAGGGCAGCAGGATCGTCGAGTTGATCGCCGCCGTGATCATCGCGTCGGGCTGACGTTCCAGCATCGCGTTGCACACGTTCAGCTGTGGCTCGGCGGCCTGATCGCTTTCGACCGCCTGCAGATAATATTCCACCCCGGCGGCCTCCGCACCTTCGCGAACGCCAAGTTCCATCGCGCCCCAGAATGGGTTCGCGAGCGTTTTCATCAGCACACCATAGGTTTCGGCATGGGCCGGAATGGCAAGCATGGCCACCACGGCTGTCGTTGTCAGTGTCTTGAACATTTCATTTCCTCCGCATTGGGTTTCAAATTGTCGTCAGCGCTTCTTTCGGCGCTTCAGTTTTGGGGCGTGGCATTATGCGCCGCCGCTCCCCCTCTCGCTTCCTGTGATTGACGCCTGGGCGCCAGTGAACTGCGCGGCTCCAGCTTGCAGGCTACACGTTCAATTCCCCTGGGCGCATCTTCGCCCTCGACCCGCGACAGAAGCAGCGCCCAGGCGCGTTCCGCGATTTCTTTCACCGGCTGGACGATGGCCGCGACCGGCGGGTGGACATGGGCCATCCAGGCGCTGTCATCAAACCCGACCAGCGCGGTTTCGGTGCCCGGCCCCAGCCCGCGCTCCTGCAACAGCCCATAGGCCGCCAGGGTCGCGGTGTTGAACAGGCAAAAGACCGCGTCGGGTGCAGGGTGCGTGTCAAGATACGCCGCCAGCGCCGCACGCGCGCCCTGCACGCTGTCGCCCGTTGGCAGATAGTCCACCTCGAGGCTGTCGCCAGCCTCGGTTACAGCCTTGCGGACACCGTCCAAACGCTCGGCCACAATATCGATGCCTTCGCCCATATAGGCGACCAGGACGCGGCGATGCCCCAGGTCGACCAATTGGCGGACGACTGCCCGGCTGGCTTCGGCATTGTCCACACCCACGCCATCAAGGTCGGCATCTGGCATGACCCGATCAAGCAGGACAAAGGGTGTTTCGCTGCGCGCGACAACGCTTGGAGCGCGCGACCGGAACGAAGGGATCAGCAGGATGCCGGCAACCCGCCACCCCACCAGTTCGTCGATCTCGCGCGCCTCGATGTCGGGACTTTCCCTGCTGGAGGTCGCAACGATCCGATAATCCGTCTTTTCCGCGCATTGTTCCAGCCGGGCGACAAGTTCGGCAAAGAACGGGTTCTGGAAATCGGGGATCACCAGACCGACGATCCGGCTTTGGCTGCGGCGCAGGTTAGAGGCCATGGTATTGCGCCGATAGCCCAGCTCGTTCACCGCCTGCAGGACCGCGCGGCCGATCGGATCATCCTGGCGACGCCGCTCGTTGATGACATTGGACACGCATCCAGGCGAAACGCCTGCGCGACGTGCGACATCACGGATCGAGGGCCTTGCGCCGGTCGTTGCAACCTGAAGCTTGACGGTCATCGCTCCTCCTTGCTTTTAGGCTAGGAAAAACGTTTTATGTTGTAAATCGTTTTTTGGGGCTGACATGAAGATTCTCTTTGATCCATCGCCACGTACCACCAAAGAGATTTTCTCGGACCAGCATCGCGACGCGTTTTTTGCCGGGCACGACGTGGTCGAGGTTGATCCCATGGCTCGGGCGGGGGTCTATGAACGCCACCTGCCACAGACCGAGGTTCTGATCAGCCAACAACCCATGGGCCGCGACCGGCTGGATTTGGCGCCGCACCTGCGTGCCATCTTTAACGTCGAGACGAATTTTCTGCCCAACATCGACTATGAGACTTGCTTCGCGCGCGGCATCCACGTTCTGACCCCGGCGTCGGTCTTTGCCGTTCCGGTTGCCGAAATCGGCCTGGGGATGGCGTTGTCGCTGGCGCGCAACATCCACGGCGCGCACTCGGATTTCGTGGCCGGGCAAGAGGCTTACGGGCTCGAAGGCAACGGGCAAGCGGAACTTCTCAGCCACAGCCGGATCGGGTTCGTCGGTTTCGGCGATCTTGGGCGCGCCCTGCATGCGCTGCTGCGGCCATTCGCGGCCACGATCCGCGTCTACGACCCCTGGCTGCCCGACGACTACCTGCGCCGCCAAGGCGTTTTGCCCGCGACACTGGACGCGGTTCTTGGCGACAGCCGCGTCGTTTTCGTCGTGGCCTCGGTCACATCGGAAAACACCCATCTTTTCGACCGCAAGACGCTGGCAAAGATGCCCGACGGCGCCATGCTGGTTCTGCTCAGCCGCGCTGCCCTGGCCGACTTTGACGCGTTGGCGCATGAGGCCGGCAGCGGGCGGCTGCGGATTGCGACCGACGTCTTTCCGCAAGAGCCGGTTTCCCCCGACGATCCGATCAGGCGCGTGCCCGGCATGTTGTTCTCTGCCCACCGCGCCGGTGCCCTGACATCCGCACTTGAACAGATCGGTGCGCTTGTGCTCGAGGATCTGTCGCAGATTGCGCGCGGCCTGCCGCCCGTCTCTTGCCGCCGCGCAGAACGCGAAACGGTCGGTTTGCTGCGCAGCAAGCCAATTGACGTTACCTAGGCTCAGGACCCATAAGCAGGATTCCCAAATCAGGTGAAATGTGATTCAAACTCCCAAATGTTGGGAGTTTGCCATGTCTGAACACCACTTCTGGCTTTCTGATGCCCAGTTTGCCCGCCTCCAGCCGCTTTTACCGAACAAGCCAAGGGGCGTGCCGCGCGTCGATGACCGCCGCGTCATCAGCGGGATCATCCATGTCATCCGGCACGGGCTGATGTGGCGGGATGCGCCGCAACGCTATGGCCCGCACAAGACCCTGTACAACCGCTTTGTCAGGTGGAGCCAGATCGGCGTGTTCGACCGTATCTTTTCGACGCTGGCCGCCGAAAGCACGGCCACAGACACTGTCATGATCGATGCGACGCATCTCAAAGCCCACCGCACCGCCGCCAGCCTGCTCAAAAAGGGGCTGTTCCCCGGCGCATTGGACGCACCAAAGGCGGCCTGAACACCAAGCTGCATTCGGTCTGCGACGGCGATGGCAAGCCATTGATATTGCTTCTCACTGAGGGTCAGGTCAGCGATTATCGCGGTGCCGCGACCGTCCTGCCGGTGCTGCCGCCAGACGCGGCGGCGATGATCGCGGACCGCGGATACGACAGCGACTGGTTCCGCGAAGCCCTGACCGATCTCGATATCACGCCCTGTATTCCAGGGCGCAAGAACCGCAAGGTACCGATCGCCTACGACACCAAACTCTACAAACAGCGAAACCTGGTCGAGCGGATGTTCGGAAGGCTCAAAGACTGGCGAAGGATCGCAACCCGCTACGACCGATGCGCCCACACGTTCATGAGCGCCATATGCATCGCCGCAACCGTCATCTTCTGGTTATGAGTCCTGAGCCTAGGGACTGTCATTTGCGTGATTGTTTCCGATTCATTGATTGCAGACCTGGCCAGAATTCTGAAACCTGTCGGGTGCAATCTATCGGCAAGATTTTCTGGCAAACGGCTATCAGCACAAAGCGGAACTATTGAAACGCCAATTCGCATCAGCGCCACGACGTGTTTTCGACCAAACGCATCCGCCGCCAGTACAAACGCCTGATGATCTTGCAAGCCCAGCATACTTCGGCCATCCGCCATTGATATTTTCGCCGCAACCGCGAAATGCAAAGATAGCTGCCCTTGGTGCGAACACAGCGGAAGTCTGGAAAGTCCGCGAAGCTGTCATAGGCAGGATTTTCCGAACGTCCGCTGTTGGTAGTGGCTGCCGTTGAGGTTGCCCCGATTTGTGGGTCCTGACGCGTGGCGAGATGTCGCATGGAAGCCCTATGACCGCGATCTAGGTCACCGCATGTAACCAAGCGAATGAAGGAGCAAGATACAGCATGTTCAAAGGACTAGGAATTTCCCTTGTACTGATCATCGGCGGAATGCTTGGCCTGCCTGCGGTCTTTGTTGCGCTGATCTAGGCCGGAAAGCCGAGGTACCTTACCCAAGCTATTTCGTGTGAATTTGCTGCCACAAACGGGTCAACCATGATGCTACGCAGCGTCTCCTTGACTTTGTGCTTGGCACGCGCAGTTGTGACCGTTTTGGCGGGTCATCGTTGCGACGAGTGCAGTGGGTGAACATGTGTCCAAGCGGCCGGTTTGATCCGGGGAGCGGCCCTTAACCATCGATACCGATGTGCCGTCGTTGAGCCCAAAGAAGACCCTTGGTCACCTATCAGCTTTGTTGGGCCAGAAAGGGCGAGCCTTGGTAGGTTGGCCCCGCCTTGGTGCGCGGTTTTCAAGGATCACCGCACCCCTCGGCACTCCAAAACACCTCGTCCATCCAGCGCATAGTCTTCGGAAGCGAGAGTAGAGTGCCCAGCCCGAACCATTCGCGATCGCCGATGGCAAGAACGTATCTGCCCAGGTTCGCTTGATTAAAGACCTTGATGTAATAGGTGCCCGCTCTGTAGATCCGGTCCGAGCGGCTGTTCTCGCCGATCTCCGGACCCTTCCAGTACCAGTCTCGGCCCACGGGCTCAAAGAAAGGCGACCAAGTGTGCGCTGGCCCGTCGCGGCCGTCTGCTGGCACTAAATCGTCGGTATAGACTTCGAAGCTGAAATTCACGCGCGCGCAGCCATCGATCTTGGGCTGCAGGATCCCGACATAGAACCGGAAGTTCCTATCGCTTTCGATGCGAAACCATTGCGGTTTTCTGACTAGCTCGAAATAGAAGGCTTGCGAGTTTTCGGGATGTGTTACGGGGTAGGGATCCTCCAAGGTTAGCTCGTGACGCGCATCGTTCAAAACCGGTGAATGAGCTGCCACCGAGGTGGCAAACAGCAGGCCGATCAAAAGCGTCTGGACTGACACCAAAGGGTTATCCTGACTTAAGAAATATACCCTGACGATATTCTCCATCCCAAACTCGAACTCAATTCTTTCCTAGAATCTCTTCGACAGCATCAAATGCATGCTTCGACTTTTCGGACCTCGGCCTGATCGTGTGGAGCAGCGTAGCAAAAATGTGCTGTTCCACCATCATAGAAAGGGGATATCAGACTAACCGAGGGTGAAGGCTCTTACCCGCCCGCCTGAAGTAGACCACAGCAAAATCTCTCTTGTTTTCTTGGTCTAAGCCGAGCTGATGAAGGCAATCGGCACCAAAATCACTCCCGAAAAGGTACCAGTTCGATTTAATCCGACA
>JAHEBH010000017.1 GCA_024642335.1 Erythrobacter sp. | reverse complement strand
GGACATTCGGACTTGCCTATTCCTCTGGCTGCCAGAGATCGTGCTTTTGCATGATCTGTTCGAACAGTTCGGACGCGAGATAGTTCGCCAGCCATTTCTGCAATTGAGGCCAGTCGCGGGTTTTGAACCACTGCTTGTCGGTATTGGCGAATTGTCTGACGAAGGGAGCGATTGCCGCGTCAGTGAAGCCGCGGGTTATGCCTGACAGGAAGGGCTGCTCGCCCAGCCGCGCATCGAGGAAGCGCACATGCTCCTCGCATGCCGCGCGGTGTTGCATCGGATCGGCGCCGTCATGACGGTTGGCGTATTTGTAGCGGTCGAGGTGGTGTTTGAACGGGCCGTCATTGGCCGCGATCAGCGCCTCGTCAGTGCCCCTCAGCCAGCCTTCGGGGTCGTTCTGTTCCAGCGCCCAGCGCATCACGTCGAGGCTTTCTTCCAGCACCGTGCCATCGGGAAGCAGCAGCACCGGTACCGTCCCCTTGGGCGAGATTTCGAGCATGTGGGCGGGCTTGTCGCGCAGGAGGATTTCGCGGTGTTCCAGCTCCACCCCGCTCACCGCCAGCGCCAGCCGTGCCCGCATGGCATAGGGGCAGCGGCGAAAGCTGTAGAGGATCGGTTTAGCTGTCATCCTGCTGGCCGGCGGCCTGCCTTGCGGCCTCCTTGCGGGCGAGTTTCGCGGCGCGCCTCTCCGCCCGAAGCTCCGCCTGCTTTGCTCCGACATGCGGCTCCCCGCGCTGGCGGGCGAGGCGGGACTGCTTCTCGCGCTCGGCATAGCGGGAGCGCTGTTCCGCCGAACGCTGGGCATAGCAATGCGGACAGGACACGCCGTCTGCATATTGCGGGGAGGCAAGTTCCTCCTGCGTCAACGGATGGCGGCAGGCGCGGCACAGCGCGTATTCGCCCTGCTTGAGGCCGTGGCCCACGCTCACCCGCTCATCGAAGACGAAGCATTCGCCGCGCCACAGGCTCTCTTCCTCGGGGATGTCCTCGAGATATTTCAATATCCCGCCCTTGAGGTGATAGACATCCTCGATCCCCTCCGCCTTGAGGAAGGCGGTGCTCTTTTCGCACCGAATTCCGCCGGTGCAGAACATTGCCACCTTGGGCTTGTTGGTATTGCCCAGCAGCCTGCCGCGCTGCTTGCGGAACCAGGCGGGAAAATCGCGGAAGGTGGGGGTTGCGGGATCGATCGCGCCTGCGAACGTGCCGATCGCCACCTCATAGTCATTGCGCGTGTCGATCACGATGGTGTCGGGGTCGGAGATGAGCGCGTTCCAGTCCTGCGGCATGACATAGGTGCCGACGTCCCTGGTGGGATCGACGCCCGGTTCGCCCAGCGTGACGATCTCCTTCTTCAGCCGCACCTTCATGCGGTGGAAGGGCATTTCGCTGGCGCGGGAGAACTTCACCTCGATATCGGCGCAGCCGGGAATCCGGCGGATATGTTGCAGCACTGCAGCGATGCCCTCGTCGGAACCGGCAATGGTGCCGTTGATCCCTTCATGCGCCAGCAGCAGCGTGCCCATCACGCCATTAGCCTCGCACACGGCGAGCAGCGGCCCCTGGACCGCGGCCGGATCGTCAAAGCGCGTGAACTGGTAGAGCGCGGCAACGCAGAATGTGGACTGTGACATGCCGCGCGCCTTAGCACGATGCGCGGCAAATCCTAGCTGGCTCAGTCCGCGAAGATGCGGGCGAGGAAATCATCCACCACGGGCGTGGCGGGATAGTCTTTTTCGCCCAGTCTGCGGTTGATCTGCGCATGGCCGCGCAATCCGCGTCCGGGAAAGCCCTGCACCTCGGCAGGCGTGCCGTCGCGCCGCAAATTGCGCGCCAGCTCGTTGCTCTGGCGGCGGGCATCGTCACGCTGGACATGCAGGATCAGGAATTCAGGCGCGTTGGGCGCGGCGGTGTGGAGATTGGGGGAGAGGTTGCGCTGCCGCTCCGGATTGTCACCAAAGGCCTGCCGGTAGGTATCGCCCATCAGCCTGGCATTTTCCTCCATCTGGTCGGGAACGTTGTAGGCTGCCCCGTCGAGAGGGACGATACCGCGAACATCATCCATCGCCAGCCCGGCATCGCGGAAATAGGTGGGGTCCGTGCCAACCAGCGCGACCAGATGCGCGCCCGCGCTATGGCCCACCAGCGCAACCCGCTCGGCATCGAAGCCCAAAGTGCGCGCATTGTCACGCAGGTAAGCCACAGCATCGGCCACATCCTGCGCTTCCTGTTCCACAGTGTTGTCCGGCACCAGGCGGTAGTCGACCGAGGCGACGGCATAGCCTTGCTCCTGCCAGTGTTCGAGCTTGTCCGATCCGCGCATCATGTTCTTGTCGCCGCGCTTCCATCCGCCGCCGTGGACGAAGACGACCAGCGGCGCATTCGCGTTCTCGCCGGGCCAGTAATCCAGCTGCTGTAGTGGGTCTGCGCCATAGGCGATATCCATCTGCGCCGTGCCGCTCTGCGCGGACAATGTGGCGGCAGGCAGGGCGATGATGCTGGCAGCAAGCAGGGCAATGGCAATCCGGCGCAAGGTTCGTGTCCTTTGTAAGAATCGCCCGAGCTTGACATCGATCAGATGAGCGCCGGCTTAATCCACCGTTGTCCGGTTGACATTGCACGCAGCAGCGCTAGGTCCGCCCTCGCAATCCGGGGACGCGAATCCCCTCTGTCCCATCCCGGCGTCGAGTCCTGTCGAAGGGCGCCTGCGGATCCGCCTGGCAGGTGGAGGAGTGTATCCATGGCCAATGTAACCGTGATCGGCGCCCAGTGGGGTGACGAAGGCAAGGGCAAGATTGTCGACTGGCTGGCGAGCCGCGCAGATGCGGTGGTGCGCTTCCAGGGCGGGCATAATGCCGGGCATACGCTGGTTGTGGGCAACACTACCTACAAGCTCAGCCTGCTCCCGTCGGGAATCGTCACCGGCACGCTCAGCCTCATCGGCAATGGCGTGGTGCTGGATCCGTGGCATCTGCGCGAGGAAATCGCCAAGCTGGAAAGCCAGGGCGTGTCGATCACTCCCGACAATTTCGGGATTGCCGACAATTGCCCGCTGATCCTGCCGATCCACCGCGATCTCGACGTCATGCGAGAGACAGCGGCTGGAGCCGGCAAGATCGGCACCACCGGCCGCGGCATCGGCCCGGCCTATGAGGACAAGGTCGGCCGCCGTGCGATCCGCGTGTGCGACCTGGCCCATCTCGACGAACTGGATCCGCAGCTCGACCGGCTGTGCGCGCACCACGATGCGCTTCGCGTCGGTTTCAACGAACCGCCGATTGACCGGGCGCGGCTGATTGCTGACCTCAAGGAAATCGCTCCCTCGGTGCTCAAATATGCGCAGCCTGTGTGGAAGCGGCTCAACGACCTGAAGAAAGCCGGTCCGCAGCGCATCCTGTTCGAAGGCGCGCAGGGCGTGCTGCTCGATGTCGATCACGGCACCTACCCTTTTGTCACCAGCTCCAACACGGTCAGCGGCACGGTGGCGAGCGGATCGGGCATGGGGCCGGGCAGTGCCGGTTTCGTGCTCGGCATCGTGAAAGCCTACACCACGCGCGTCGGCTCCGGCCCGTTCCCGACAGAGCTTGAAGACGAGGTTGGCCAGAAGCTGGGTGAGCGCGGCCATGAATTCGGCACAGTCACCGCGCGAAAGCGCCGTTGCGGCTGGTTCGATGCGGTCCTGGTGCGCCAGACCTGCGCCATTTCCGGCGTCACCGGCATCGCGCTGACCAAGATCGACGTGCTCGACGGCTTCGAGACGATCAGGATCTGCACCGGCTATATGCTCGACGGCGAACCGATCGATTACCTGCCGGCCAATGCGCAGGAGCAGGCGCGGGTCGAGCCGGTCTATGAAGAAATGGACGGCTGGGAAGGCACCACTGTCGGCGCACGCAGCTGGGCCGATCTTCCCGCGCAGGCGATCAAATACATTCGCCGCATCGAGGAACTGATCGAATGCCCGGTGGCAAGCGTTTCGACCAGCCCCGAACGCGACGACACGATATTGGTGCGCGATCCGTTTGCCGATTGATCCTGCCCCTCCACAAGCAGGATATTCTTGACACGATCCCCATTTGTTCCCATCTTGTTCCACAAGGAATCAGGAGGCGGGAACAATGGCACAGGTCAATTTCGCATATGCAGCGGTGGCCGATGCGGTTGGGCTGCCACTTTCCGTTTCGATTCTGGCCGATCTGGACCATGTGCGGGGCGAGATGCGCGATGATGTGGAGGCGGCTGGCCTGACCTTGCGTGAATGCGGATCTCTGACATCGGTGATGGAAGGCGGTCCTCGTCCCTTGGGGGAGGCCATTCTCATTGACTGCCCGCTGCCCGATGCTGCGGCCCTGGCCGGCATGATACGGCTGGATACGCGCGCGGCGCGATCGGGTGCGCATTTGGTAATCTCCACCACGGTTGACGGGCTGGAGGATGTCTTTGCCTGCTGTTCGCAGTCTCACCCGCAGATATTGGTCAATCCGACTAGGTCGGAACGCGTAATTGCGCTTGGCCGTTTGTTAGCCAGAATGCCCAACATGCGGCTGCGGGAACTGTCAGAGGAAGACCGTCTGAGCCTGCTGCGTTTGACCGAGCAGGTGAACGAGATTGCCCAGAAGCTTGAGCGGCTGGGCGATCCGCAGGACGATGGCTTTGTGCGCAGCCCAGCCGCAGCGTTTCGTTTTGGCGAGGAGGCAGGCGGCACATTGCGCCAGCCAGGGGACAGGCTGGTGCGGTCCCCGCGCCCGCCGTTGCCCGATCCGCGCCTGGTGCGGCGGATCATCCAGCAACGGCAATTGCGCGCACGCTTCTTCGATGGAGACCTGTTTGCCGATCCGGCGTGGGACATGCTGCTCGATCTCACCGCCGCGCGGGTGGAACATAACCGCGTGTCGGTCACCTCGCTGTGCATCGCCTCGGGCGTTCCGCCCACCACGGCGCTGCGCTGGATCAGCCAGATGACCGAGGCTGGCCTGCTCGAAAGGGTGGAGGACGACACCGATCGTCGCCGCGCCTTCATCCAGCTGACCGACAAGGCTGTGGATGCGATGGCCCGCTATTTCAATGAGACGGGCAAGGGCAGCCCCTGATTGTCACGGTGAAAGCTCAGTCTTCGCCGTGGGCGGCAAGCAGTTCTCCAACATGATCCTTTGGTGAGTTGGTCAGGTCCTTGTCTATCTCCGTTACAAGCTGCTCGCGCGTCAGGCGGCCATAATGGTTTCTGAGCACGCCCAAGGCGCGCGGTGCAGCGACAACGATGACGCCCGCATCGGGGCTCCGTCCAAGTTCGCTCTCAAGCATTTCGGCAGTCGTCTTCGCAAAGGCGTCCTCCTGCGCCTGGTGCAGGTCCGTTTCCGAATAGCTGCTGCGGCCTGTTCCGGCTGAGGCCTGCGTCCGCCCTGGTGTATCCGTGCCCTGCTCGTGGGTCGCAGGGTTTTCGATTTCGGCCAGGTGGAAAACCGTCAGTGCGATGTCGTCGACCCCGCCATCGTTGCGGTAAAATACCGCCTTCGCCCCGTTGGCAACGAGTATTACCGTTCCTTTGCTGATCCGCATTTCCATCTCCTTGAACTGCCAGATGATAGCATGATAGCCCGACAATTCCTCCTTGGTTGTGATCGAGGTCAATCTTTGCGATTTCACACTTTCGCTGTGGCGGGAAATGGTCTAGGGGCGCGCCCTTGCCAGAGTGCTGGGGCGGTTAGCTCAGTTGGTAGAGCATCTCGTTTACACCGAGAGGGTCGGCGGTTCGAGCCCGTCACCGCCCACCAGGACTCCATTGCTGCGGCGCTTGTCAGCCCTGCAGGGCAATTCTTCCCGTGCCGCGAAACCCTGAATCCTGCGATCCTTCGAGGGTTAGCGTCTGCATGGCGCGCATTTCCGCATCGCCATCCCTGAACACGAAGTCGCGCGCGATGGGCCAGCGTTCGAGGTTGGAGATACTGTCCCCATAGCGTGCATCCGACAGGTAGACCTGCCGGCATTCCGCTTCGGGGAAGGCAAATTGCCCGGTCAGCAGGCTCTGTTCGCCGGACAGGGCGGCCTCCATGCTGGAGAACACCTCGAAATGGCAGTGCGGGCTTCTGCCGCCATAGCAACCGGGCAGGATGGATGTGAAACGCGCCGTTCCCTGCGCATCGCAATCCTGCAAGCCGCGCAGATAGTTGACGTCGCGTCGGTTGTAGAGCGAGTAATCGCCCGCCGCATCGTTCTGCCACAGGTAGATCGCATATCCGGCCAGCGGCGAGCTGCAACCCAAGCCCGCGTCCACGATCTGCAGTTCAAGTGCCAGAGCCACGCCTTCCGCAACTCCCTCGAACTCGCCGAAGCTCGGGCGGATATCCCGGCGGACAACGTCCCTGTTGGCGAGCACGTTGATGCGCCGGTCGCGCCCGCCCCTGCCATCTGCGGGATATGGACCGTCCGTTTCCCAAGGCGTAGCGCGGCAATTGCCGGTGCCAGCGACTTGTGCGCCCGCGCTGCTTCCGCAAGCGGCTAGAGCTAGGCCGCCCAAGCCACTCGCTACTCCCGTCAGAAAGCGCCTGCGTTCGATGTCCTGTGCCAGTTGCGACACGATCCGATCAGTCATCACCGCCTCCTGCTTCCGCCACCAGTGCCCGCGCCTCTTCGCTCGACCAGTCATAGGCGCCGATCACGCGCCAGACTTCGCGGCCGCCTGCATCATAGAGGATCGTCAGCGGCAGCGCACCCCCGCCGCCGAAGGAGAAGGCAAGGTCGTTCTGCGGGTCCATCCAGCGCGGCAGGTTGGTGAACCCGTGTTTCTCGAAGAAGGGTACCACCTTGTCCGCGCCCTGGATATCCTCGCTCACGGTCAGCACGCGTACGCTGGATGAAATCTCGCCTGCAAGCTTGTCGAGCAGCGGCATCTCCACCACGCAGGGCGCGCACCATGTTGCCCAGAGATTGAGAAGCACGGGCTTTCCGCCGGTATCCGCCAGCGCCATCGTGATGCCCGCCGGATCGACCAGTTCCACCTCGGGAATGGCCTTTCCGGCAAAGGTACGGTCGACAAAGCCGGTGAAGGCATGCGTCCCGCTTTCAGAAGAGATTTCTTCGCCGCCTTGCGCGCTTTCGCCCTCTTGCGTATCGCAACCCGCCAGAACGCCCGCGAAAAGGCAGGCGATGGCAGTGAAACGGTAGGTCGAATTGAGCAATAGTGCCTCCAACACCATGTGGGGTGGACGGTTCGCGGAAGGACCGTCTGCCATCATGCGAGAGATAAATGCGTCGATCCCCTTCGACAAGGCATTGTGGCGGCAGGACATCGCCGCATCACGCGCGCATGTCGCCATGCTCGCCGCTTGCGATATCGTCAGCGCGGCGGATGCCGAGGCGATCCTGGGCGGACTGGAGACAATTGCCGGCGAATATGAAGCCAATGGCGTTCCCGAGAATTGGGACCTCGAGGATATCCACATGACCACCGAGAGCCGCCTGGCCGAACTGATCGGTCCGGCGGCAGGGCGCCTGCACACGGCGCGCAGCCGCAATGACCAGGTGGCGACCGATTTCCGCCTCTGGGTGCGCGATGCCACCGACCAGGTGGATGTGGGTCTCAAGGCATTGCAGGATGCGCTGGTCACGCAGGCCGCAGCGCATGCGGATTCCATCATGCCCGGCTTCACCCACCTGCAGACCGCGCAGCCGGTGACGCTCGGCCATCACCTGATGGCCTATTACGAGATGATCGCGCGCGACCGCTCCCGTTTCCACGATGCCCGCCTGCGGATGAATTTCAGCCCGCTGGGCAGCGCGGCTTTGGCCGGTACGGGCTTTCCCATCGACCGGGAAATGACCGCGCAGGCGCTCGGCTTTGCAGGACCGACGAAGAACAGCCTTGATGCCGTGTCCGATCGCGATTTTGCGCTCGATTACCTGCAAGCTGCCGCGCAGTGCAGCCTGCACCTGTCGCGGCTTGCGGAAGAGTTCGTGATCTGGGCGAGCCAGCCCTTCGGTTTCGTTCGCATGGCGGACAGCCTTTCGACTGGCTCCTCCATCATGCCGCAGAAGAAGAATCCCGACGCGGCGGAACTGGTGCGCGGCCACGCAGGGCGCATCGTCGGTTGCCTCACCAGCCTGATGGTGACGATGAAGGGCCTGCCGCTCGCCTATTCGAAGGACATGCAGGACGACAAGCCGCCCGTGTTCGAGGCGGCCAACCTGCTCGGCCTGTCTATCGCCGCGATGACCGGCATGGTCGCGGACAGCACGTTCCGAACCGACCGCATGCGGCAAGCGGCAGAGCTGGGCTTTGCTACTGCCACCGACCTTGCTGACTGGCTGGTACGGCAGGCGGATATTCCTTTCCGCGAGGCGCACCACATTACCGGCGCCGCAGTCAAGCTTGCCGAGCAAAAGGGCGTTGCGCTCGACCAACTCGATCTCAAGGACCTGAAGCTTATCGATCCGCGCCTGGACGAGCGTGTCTACGGCGCGTTGTCGGTGGAAGCATCTGTCGCCGCGCGTGCCAGCTTTGGCGGCACTGCGCCGGCGGAGGTACGAAAACGCGTGGCGGAAGCGCGCGCTGCGCTGGACGGCGAGAAGTGAGAAGGGCCCTGGTCCTTCTTGCGCTCGCCCTGCCACTGGCAGCATGCGGGCGCATGGGCGATCTGGAACCCGAGGAGGGGGCCAGCCTGCCGCAAGCGCCCTATGGTGCCAGCGAACCGCTTTCCGCCGAAGAATTGCTCGAACTCGATCCGCAGGCTGCGCCCGAGCGCAGCGTCGAATTGCGGCGAGAATCCGAAGAACGAGAGGACGATCCCTTCGATCTTCCTCCTGAAGGCTGACAAAACAGACAATGGACCACTTTGAAATCCGTAACGGCGAACTCCACGCCGAAGACGTGCCGATGACGCGCATTGCCGAGGAATTCGGCACGCCCGTCTACATCTATTCCCGCGCCACGCTGGAACGCCATGCGCGCGTTTTCCGCGAGGCGCTGCTGCCGCTGGGCAAGATCCACCTTGCCTTTGCCGTCAAGTCCAACCCCAACCTCGCCGTTCTGCGCGTGATGCAGCGCGAGGGCTTTGGTGCAGACGTCGTTTCCGGCGGCGAAATGGCGCGCGCGCTGGCCGCAGGCATGCCTGCAGAGGACATCGTGTTCTCGGGCGTGGGCAAGACGCGGCGCGAAATGCTCGCCGGGCTTGATGCAGGCATCGGCCAGTTCAACATCGAGAGCGAGGAAGAAGGCGAGGAGCTGGCCCAGCTCGCAGAGGAAACCGGGCGGACGGCAAACTGCGCGCTGCGCGTGAATCCGGATATCGATGCCGGAACGCATGAAAAGATCTCCACCGGCAAGCGCGACAACAAGTTCGGCGTGCCGATCGACCGGGCGGTGGCCATGTACCTGCGCCTTGCCGGCCTGCCGGGGCTGAACATGCGCGGCATCGCAGTGCATATCGGCAGCCAGCTGTCCGACCTGAGGCCGCTCGAACTGGCGTTCGAGAAGGTTGGTGCCCTGCTTTCCCAGATCCGTCACCACGGCGGCACGGTAACGCATATCGATCTGGGTGGCGGCCTGGGCGTGCCCTACAAGGCGGGCGAAGTGATGCCGAGCCCGGCCGAATATGGCCGCATGGTCGCACGCGTGACCAAGGGCTGGGACGTGACGCTGATGTTCGAACCGGGCCGCGTGATCGCGGGTAATGCCGGCGTGCTGCTGACCGAGGTGGTGCGCGTGAAGCGCAATGCCAACCGCGACCCCTTCGTCATCGTCGATGCGGCGATGAACGATCTGGCACGGCCCGCGCTTTACGGCGCATGGCATGATTTCGACGCGGTGAAGCCGAAAGGTGATCGGATGACGGCAAACATTGTCGGCCCCATTTGCGAGACGGGGGATACTTTCGCCATGGGCCGGGAAATGGATGCGGTGGAACGCGGAGATCTTGCGATCTTCCGCACGGCCGGGGCCTATGGCGCGACCATGGCCAGCTCCTACAACTCGCGCGGCTTCGTGGCGGAGGTGATGGTGGATGGCGACAAGGTGGCCAGCGTGGCCGATCGCATCCTGCCGGAAGAAATCTACGCTGCCGAGCGCGTACCGGACTGGCTGGACGACTGATGCACAGCCTCCCCCTCTTCCACCGCCTTGCCCGAAAGCCGGTCGTGGTGCTGGGGGAGGGCGGCATGGCCGAACCCAAGCGCCGGCTGGTGGAGCGTGCCGGTGGCGTGGTGGTCACCGACCTCCAGCAGGGGATTGACCGGGGTGCGCAGTTGGCCTTCATCGCCCATGACGACGCTGGCAGATGCGAGGCTGATGCCGGAAAGGCCCGCGCCCTGGGGCTGCTCGTCAATGTCGTGGACCGCCCCGACCTGTGCGATTTCACCACCCCCAGCCTGCTCGAGCGCGATCCGGTGATCGTGGCCATCGGGACCGGCGGAGCGTCGGCAGGCCTCGTCAAGCAGTTGCGGCTGCGGCTGGAAGCTCTGCTGCCCGCCGATCTCGGCACGTTGGCCTCGCGGCTTGCTGAACTGCGCGGGAAAATCAAGGCGAAGTTCCCGCACATGGCGGACCGGCGGCAGGCGCTCGACAGGGCCCTGACCAGTGGCGGTGTGCTCGATCCCTTGCAGGCAGGTGCTGCGGATCGCATCGAGGCATGGCTGGAGAGCGCGGCCGATGCCTCGGTTTTCGGAGCGGTCGAGATTATCCTCACCAGCACCGATCCAGAGGACCTGACCCTGCGTCAGGCGCGTCTGCTGGGAAGCGCCGATGTGGTGCTGCATGACCCGGCGGTTCCAGCGGCCATTCTGGACCGCGCGAGGGCCGATGCGCAGCGCGTTTTGCTGCCGGCAGACGGGCGGCAATGGGACGGGCTTGTGGTCCTTCTAAATCTGTCAACCCATTGAAATAATGACGATTACAATAGTTTAATTTCAAAACAGGCAGGTGCCTCGGCATCTCTTCTGGCCGGTGGAGCGTTGTGCTCTGCCGGTAAGAGGAGACTGTTGATGAAATTTCCGAAGATCGATCTGACAAGCCTGCCCGATCTCAACACCGTAACCGGCCTGTTCGGATCCCTGCGCACTCCCAACCCCGGACATGACGACACAGTGGTGGTGATTGCCACCGTTGTCTACGAAACCGCGCCTCCGGGCGGCGGCATCATCTGAGGCTGTTGGCAGCGATGCGAGTTCATCCCGCCATCGCGGCGCTGCGGCGCGATCGTGCTCCGCAGCGCCAGGCCCAGGCCGCGGTGAAACAGGCCTGCGATGCCTGGTGCGGCGAAGCGAGTGTTGCGCAGGTGCTGGAGCAGTTCCAGCTGTTCGGCACCGGCGCATCGCTGGAAGATTGCCCGGCACTGGACGAAATATTCACGGGACAGGGACGAGCCGAAACGCTGGCGCAATCGCTGGCGCGGCACCTGTGCGCGGCCATGGCCCGGCTGCCGTTCGCCCACCCGCCCTTCCGTCACGGCTTCGACGGGCGGGCGTCCACGCTGCTGCTGGCCAAATCGGGCAGGGCGCAATTGCTGCTCCAGGCGCGGGAACCGGGACGATTCGACTTTCCCTGCGCCACCTTCTCGGATGCGCTGCGCTATGATGCCACGCTGGCGGGTGAGGCGCAGGCGCGAATCCTGCGCATTCGCGGACCGCGCGAGCGGGTGCGGTTTGCCGAGGAAGAGGTCGTGCTGCGGCCGGGAGTGCGGCTCGGCTTCGATTGCACGAGCGAGACTGTTCTGGCGCACGAGGTGAGCAGGCGCCTCGTCACATTGCGCCTGTTGCAGGCCAGCGAAAATCCGCAACCCGGACGTGAATATTGCCGCCAGACTGGCGAGCTCCTGCACCAGTCCGCCGGATCGCTGGCGACCAGCCGACGGGAGATGATGGTGGCGCTTCTCGGGCGCATGGAGTGCGGCGAAGCGGCGCCAATCATGGCCGTCATGGTCCGGACCGAAAGCGACGAATCGCTCAGGTGGCAATGCCTGCGCGAATGCCTCGCACTCGATAGCGAAGCAGGTTTCGCGGCGCTGTCCGCGATAGCCGCAAGCGGGATCGATCCGCTGGGCGATCCGGCGCGTGCCCTGCGCACGCAATTGATCGATGACCATCCCCAATTGTTGCAAGTGGAGGCAGCCCCATGCCGAGGGTAATCGAATATCTGGATGACACGGCCTGTTCGCTGGGCGACTGCGAAGCCGCGCTGGCAGAACACGGTTTTGATCCCGCCGAGGAAGAAAGCCTGCTCCACGCCGCGCAATGGCTGCGCCGCCTGGGCAACAACCGCGAATTCCTGGCCGCTATCATGCTCGACGAATTGAAGAGCGGGACAGGCGGTGCGGAAGATGCCAGCGCCTATGGCGCCCAGGTCATCATGCTTTCGCAGCTCGGCCGGGACTTCTTCATGCGCGCCAATGTCTGGCCCAGCCGCGACGAATATGCCTTTCGCGCCTCGGGCCGTTCGGCATTCTCCTATGAACTGCCGCATGACCATAACTTCCACTTTCTGACGGTGGGGTACTTCGGCCCGGGCTATGCTTCGGACTATTACGAATACGATTACGCTGCGGTGGACGGCGTGGTCGGCGAAAAGGCAGGGCTGCGTTTTATCGAACGATCCACGCTAAGTCCCGGAAAGCTGATGCACTACCGCGCGCATGTGGATGTCCATTCGCAAATCCCGCCCGAAAGCCTCTCCGTTTCGGTCAACATCATGCATTCTGGCGGGGCGCAGGGCTGGCTCGACCAGTACAAGTTCGATGTCGAAATGGACGAGATTTCGGGCATTGTCAGCCCCGGTTGCGGCGAGATTTTCCTGCGCGTGGCGGTGGGCCTGGGCGGTGAGGATGCGCGCGACCTGGCGGAGAATTTCGCCCGCAGCCATGTGAGCGACCGGATGCGGCTGGCCGCGCTTGATGCACAGGCGGGCATTCTCGATGCGGAGAAACGGGATGAATTGTGGCGGCAGGCCGAGGGCAATGGCAGCCGGCTGATTGCGGGCGAGGCGACCAGAAGGAGGCGAGAGCTTGCCGAGGCCTGTTGAGGCGTGAGTCCCCGCGAAGGCGGGGACCGCAGGCCTGCATCACGAGGTCCCCGCCTTCGCGGGGACTCAAGACCGATTAGAGAATACCCCCTGCCAGCCGGTCGATCGCGCCTTGCAGGATGATCGCGGCGGCGTGGCTGTCGATCTTCTCGGCGCGTTTGGCGCGGCTGAAATCCTGCGCGATCATGGCGCGTTCGGCGCTGGTGGTGGACCAGCGCTCGTCCCACAGCAGCACGGGAAGATTGAGCACCGCCAGATTGCGGCCAAAGGCGCGGCTGGCCTGCGCGCGCGGGCCCGCAGTGCCATCCATGTTGAGCGGCAGGCCAATCACCAGCCCCTTCACCCCGCGTTCGGCGATGAGTGCCTCCAGCGCGGCCTTGTCCTTGCCGAACTTGCCCTTGGCCAGCGTCTTGCCCGCCGTGGCGAAGCTCCAGCCGGCATCGCAAAAGGCGATGCCTATGGTCTTTGTGCCGAGGTCCAGCCCCAGCAGCACGCCGCCATCAGGCAGGGCGTCGCGAAATTCCTCTGCGACCTCGGTAATCACCTGGCAGCCTCCCACGCGGCAACGCGCGCCACGACATCGGCCTGCAGATTGGCCCAGAACAGCGGGATGTCATAGACGTGATAATTGTTCTGCGGCAGCACGTGCGCGCCCATTTCGGGCGGATCGCCGATCATCAGCATGCCATCCTCGCGGCAGTGGGCGGGAATTGCACCGGGCACAAGATCGCCGGTGGTGAGATCGGATGATGGTACCAGCGTGCCAAGGTTGAGCACCGCCTCTGCGCTGCCGCCGACCACGCCGTTCAGCGGATTGACGCAGAGGATCGGGCCTGTCCCGCGCAATTGTCCGTCAAAGGCGGTGCTCGCAGCGAAGGGGCGCAGCATCATGCCGGGATCGCCTCCGTCGGCAAGGCTCGCCCAGCTGACGATACAGCCGCCTTCGCTGGCCTTGGTGCAGGCGGGTAGCGGCAATTGGGGCAAGTCGTGCTCGATCGAGATCGGCCAGCCGATGGCATAGACCGTGGCGATGCGCGATGAGAGTTCGCTGCCCGCAATCCTTTCGCGCAGCAGGCGCAGCACATGCATTGCTCCCTGGCTGTGTCCGGCGAGGACGATGGGCGTATCCGCATCCACATTGAGCAGGAAATAGTCGAAGGCCTGTCCGATATCCGAGTAGGCGGCATCCATCGCAAGGCGCGCGTCGTCCGAATTGTCGAGGAAGGAGCCGAAGGTGGCCTGCCGGTATCGCGGTGCCCAGATTTCGCTCGCCCGGTTGAAGGCGCTGCCCATGCCGCGCACGAAAATGCCCGCGAATTGCTGCGATTGATCATCGCCCAGCGGCGCATTCCAGTGGCTGCTTTCGAAATAGCTGGTGGGGTGGACGAAGAACACCGCGAACGGGGGCGGCGTTGTGTCCGGTCGGGACGGGGCCGTATACCCCTCGCGATAGGCAGGCTGCCAGCGCGCGGGATCATTGATTGCACCCATGCCCGGGCGGCTGAACCACATGGCAGGATCGCTGAAGGCATTGTCCGCCAGCGCCGCCTGCGGTTCGAACGGAGTGGACGGGACCAGCGCGATCCGGGTCAGTTCGTCACCATAAAGGCGCAAGGCGAACAGCGCCGCCGCGACCAGCACGATTCCGGCGACAATGGCATAGAGGAACCTACGCATTGGCAGTGCTGGCGCTTGCAGCTGCCACTTCCTCCTGCGCGCGGCGTTCGGCTTCGCAAACGGCTGCGGCATCGTCTTCCGCATTTCGTTCGGACCGGCGCTCCAGCGCCACCTTTATCATCGCGAGCAGCGGATCGGCCAGGAACAGGCCGAGCACGCCGAACAATATGCCCATGACGAGCTGCGCGGCGAGCACCAGCGCAGGCGCGAGGTCCACCGTCTTGCGGGCGATCATCGGAATGATGATGTAGCCGTCGATGTTCTGCACCAGGAAATAGACGAAGATGGTGTAGAGCCCCATGTCGGTTCCGCCCGAAAAGCCCACCATCACCATCAGCACGCCCGAAATGAAGGCCCCGACATTGGGAATGAAGGCGAGCAGGCCGGTCAGGATGGACAGCAGCGCCGCCATCGGCACGCCGTAAAGAGCGAGCATGGCGTAGGTGAAGAAGCCTTCGAATACCATGCCGACCAGGCGCCCGAACATCAGCCGCCGCATGGTGAAACCCATGCGGGCGAGGAGGATATGGAAGTCGCGCCGCTTTTCGCGGGGCAACATCCACGCCATCCCTCGCTCGTACAGGCGAGGCTCTATGGCGACATAGATGCCGATGATGACGATGAGCAGCAATGTGGCGAGGCCGCCCAATATGCCGCCCAATGCGCGGGTAATTGTGCCAAACCCGCTCAACGCCTGGCCGATCAGGCCCTGCACATCGCCCAGTTCGATCTGAAAGCCCTGTTCGCGCAGCCAGGCAAAGAACTGCCGCGCCTGTTCTTCGATGATGGCGGGGAATTGCGCTGCCTCTTGCGAGAGGGTGGAGCCCGCAAACCAGCCCAGCCACAGCGCAAAGGCCAAGCCAGCTGCCAACACTATGGCAATGCGCCATGTGCGTCCGATCTTCAGCACGCGGCCCAGCAGGCGTGCGCCGCCATCGACCATGGTAGCAAAGACCATGCCGCCGAAGATCACCAGCAGGCTTTGCGAAATGTAGATGGCCAGGAAGGCGAGGCTGACCATGGCGATCCACACCCCGGCGCGCGCAACCTCGTGGCGGACTTCCGCATTGGCAATGCGCGAAGGTCCCACTCCCAGGTCGGGCTGGTTTTCCGGTGTGTCGTTACTCATCGCGCGATCCTTCCCCCGCCAATGCGGGCCGCAGACTGGTCCAGGCGCGATCAGGCCTCAGCGCGGGTAGCCAAGTCAAGGGATTGATCGTGGCATTGCCGTCCAGCGAGAAGGTGATGAATTCCGCCCGGCCGCCGATATCGGCAATGGGCACGGAGCCACCCAGGCCGTTGCCACCGGGAAAGTCGAACGCGGAAGGTGCGCGGCTGTCGGCCGAATGGTCGCGATTGTCGCCCATCAGGAACACCTGGCCGTCGGGCACGGTGATGGGTTCCATATTGTCGTATGCGTTGCCCGGAATGTGATCGATGATCAGATAGGTGGCGCCATTGGGCAGAGTCTCGCGCAGCGTCGGCGGCTCATAAACTTCGCTGCCATCCTCCAGCCGCACGCGATAAGCTTCGAAATCATCGAGGCAGGAATGCTCGAACCCGCCGGCGCTCAGGCAGAGGTTGTCGTTGTCGGCAGGCAGGCGCACGGGTGGTTCGACCGACTGCGGAACCGGTTCGCCATTGAGGATGATCTGCCCGTTGACCAGCGCAATCGTGTCGCCCGGCAGGGCAACCACGCGCTTGATGTAATCTTCCGCCCGGTCGGGCGGCACGACAATCACTACATCGCCATATTCGGGCGTCGCCGGTGCGATGCGCCAGTTGGCGCGTGGCAGAATATGGAAGCTCGCCGAAACCCAGCTCCAGCCATAGGGATATTTGGACACGATCAGCCGGTCACCGACCATGAGATTGGGCACCATGCTGGCGGAAGGAATGTAGAAGGGCTTCGCGATCAGTGTGTGGAAGGCAAGCACGCCCAACAGCATCAGCGCCAGTCCGCGGATTTCCGCCACCCAGTTGACGCTCTTGTCCTCCTGGCCGGGAATCTCTGCCTGGGTCTCCGTGACAGTCACAGCCGGTGCGCCTCGATGATGACGAAGGCCTGCGCCCAGGGGTGATCGTCTGTCAGGGTCAGATGGATTGTCACCGCATACCCCTCGGGCGTCAGCTCGGCCAGCCGCGCCGCCGCGCCGCCCTGCAGGTGAAGTGTGGGCGCACCTGATGGCGCATTCACCACGCCAATATCCTTCATGAAGACGCCGCGCTTGAAACCGGTGCCAACCGCCTTGCTGAACGCCTCCTTGGCGGCAAATCGCTTGGCATAGGTGCCAGCGCGCGTGTGCGGACGCCGCGCGGCCTTGGCGTTCTCGATATCGGTGAAGACCCGCTGCGTGAAACGCTCGCCATATCGCTCCAGCGAATTGGCGATTCGCTCGATATTGCAGAGGTCCGATCCCATGCCGATAATCATCCGATCACCCTGAGCCTGTCGAAGGGCGGGCCTGGTCCATCAGTTCGCGCATGCGCAGCACGGCCTGTTCGAGCCCGCAGAAGATCGCCTCACCCACCAGATAATGGCCGATATTGAGTTCGGCGAGCTGGGGGATGGCGGCAATGGGCTGGACATTCACGTAGGTGAGGCCGTGGCCGGCATGGGGTTCGATTCCCATTTGTGCGGCGAGGACCGCCATCTCGCTGACACGTCGCAATTCGCGGAGAGTACGTTCCGAATCGCCATCCAGATGGGCATGGGCATATTCGCCCGTGTGGAATTCCACCACGGGTGCGCCGAGGCGCCGGGCGGCTTCCAACTGCCGCTCGCTCGCCTCGATAAACAGACTGACGCGAATGCCGGCATCGCCGAGACGAGCGACGATCGGTGCGAGCTGGTTGTGCTGGCCTTCTGCATCGAGACCGCCTTCGGTGGTCCGCTCCTCGCGCTTTTCGGGCACGATGCAGGCGGCGTGCGGCTTGTGGGCCAATGCGATGGCAAGCATTTCTTCGGTCGCGGCCATTTCCAGGTTGAGCGGCAGGTCGGTCGCCTCCTGGATGCGCTTGAGGTCATCATCGCGAATATGCCTGCGGTCCTCGCGCAGATGCGCGGTGATGCCGTCACCGCCCACACGCGCCACGATTTCCGCCGCGCGCACCGGATCGGGATGGTCCCCGCCGCGGGCATTGCGGATGGTGGCGACGTGATCGATGTTCACGCCCAGCCGGAGCTTTCCGGGGCGGAGGTCCTGCGTCATGCTATTTCTTTTCGGCGCGGCTGCCGGGCTTGGTGACGGGAATCGCGGCCAGTTCTTCCGGCAATTCGTCTTCGGCATAGGTGGGGAACTTGATCTCCACCAGGGGGAAGAAGGGCACGCCCAGATCGACGCTGCCGGCCGACCGGTCGACCAGGGCAGCCTCGGCAATGACATCGCCCCCTTCCGCGCGGACGCACTCCATTGCCTCGCGACTCGAAAGGCCGGTGGTGACGACGTCTTCCACCATCAGCACCTTGGCGCCTTCGGGAATCGAAAAACCGCGGCGCAGTTCGAATGTTCCGGTTGGCCGTTCGACGAAAATCGCGTCCTTGCCCAGGGCACGGCCCATCTCGTGGCCGATGATGAGGCCGCCCATCGCCGGGGAGACGACGAGATCGATCTGGCTGCGGATATCACGCGGAATCTTCTGGGCGATGGCCAGCGCCATGCGCGATGCCCGCTCCGGGTTCATCAGCACGCGCGCGCATTGCAGATAGTGGGCGGAATGGCGGCCGGAGGACAGTTTGAAGTGTCCTTCCAGCAGGGCATGGCAGCTACGGAATTCGGCCAGGACTTCTTCGTCAGTCATGGTTTTGCGGTAAACCTTTTTGTGGATCATCAACAGGCAACGCGCTCAAACGCATCGCACTTTCTGAAAAATCTCCCTAGAAGCGCTTGAGGCATGGGGCAAGCGGGCGTATAGGCGCGCCCGATATGGCCTCATGCGAGGCTAACGGGGCCCTTCGAACGCCCGCAACAGAACGGAAAGCGTTGGACAGATGAAATTCGGCGAGAACGCCCTTAAGCGGCTGCATATCCTGACAATCCTTGCCGCAGCTCTCACTTTCTTTGCCGCTCCTGGTGCCGCTTTGGCGCAGGATGCAGAATCGGTTGATGCCGTGGCTGAAGAGGTGGCTGCAGAGGTTCCGGCCTACGAATATTACGGCCCCGACATGATCAAGGGTCAGCCGGTGGACGGCGCGATCAACATCCAGCCGCAATATTCGCCAATCGGCCAGGAAGGTGCGTGGATGCACAATGGCATCCTGATGTACACCATGTTCGGGATCAGCCTGCTGATCCTTGGCCTGTTGCTGTTCGTGATGATCCGTTTCAACAAGCGCGCCAATCCGGTGCCTTCGAAGACGAGCCACAACACGCTGCTGGAAGTGATCTGGACGGGTATCCCGATCGTGATTCTTCTGGTGATCGCCGTTCCCTCGATCGCGCTGATCTCCAAGCAATATGCCAGCCCGCCCGAAGATGCCGTGACCATAAAGGTCAAGGGCTACCAGTGGTACTGGGGTTATGAATATCCCGACCACGGGGTGGGTGAAATCATCTCCAACATGATGCCGCAAGACGAGGCGCGCGCCGCCGGTTTCCCCGCCCAGCTGGAAGTCGATAACCGCCTTGTTGTGCCGGTCGGCGTTCCGATCCGCCTGCAGATCATCGGCGCGGACGTGATCCACTCCTTCGCGGTTCCATCGCTGTGGACCAAGCTTGACGCGGTTCCCGGCCAGATCAACGAAACCACCATGCAGGTTGACGAGCCGGGCATCTATTACGGCCAGTGCTCCGAACTGTGCGGTGCGCGCCACGGATACATGCCGATTGCGGTCGAAGCCGTGCCGATGGAGCGATTCGAGCAGTGGGTTGCTGCGCAGGGCGGTTCCATGCCCGGTGCGGAAGAAGCCGTTGCAGAAGAAGCAGTGGCCGAGGAAGCGCCGGTAGCTGAAGAAGCTCCGGTCGCTTGAGCGAACGAACAGATTATTTAGGGTAAGGTCGAACAATCATGGCAACCACCGCCGACACCTTCCAGGCTCACACTGACGAGCATCACCACGACGCCGATCACAAGCCGGGCTTCTTCGTCCGCTGGTTCATGTCCACGAACCACAAGGACATCGGTACGCTCTATCTGATCTTCGCGATCTTCGCCGGGATCATCGGCGGTGCCTTCTCGGGCATGATGCGCATGGAACTGGCCGAGCCGGGCATCCAGTATCTTCATACCTTCGCCACCTGGTTCGGTGCCGAGAACCCGACCATGGACCAGGCGTTGCACACCTGGAACGTGCTGATCACGGCGCATGGGTTGATCATGGTGTTCTTCATGGTCATGCCTGCCATCATCGGCGGTTTCGGCAACTGGTTCGTGCCGCTGATGATCGGCGCGCCGGACATGGCCTTCCCGCGCATGAACAATATCTCGTTCTGGCTCACCGTGGCCGGTTTCTGCAGCCTGCTGGCATCGGCCTTTGTGCCGGGCGGTACGGGCCTTGGCGCCGGTGTGGGCTGGACGGTCTATGCACCGCTTTCGACCACCGGTTCGGTTGGCCCGGCGATGGACTTCGCGATCTTCTCGCTCCACCTCGCGGGCGCGGGTTCGATCCTGGGCGCGACCAATTTCATCACCACAATTTTCAACATGCGTGCGCCGGGCATGACGCTGCACAAGATGCCGCTATTCGTTTGGTCGGTGCTGGTTACCGCCTTCCTGCTGCTGCTGGCGCTGCCGGTTCTGGCCGCAGCGATCACCATGCTGCTGACCGATCGCAACTTCGGCACGACCTTCTTCGATGCAGCCGGCGGCGGTGACCCAATCCTTTACCAGCACCTTTTCTGGTTCTTCGGTCACCCTGAAGTCTACATCATGATCCTGCCGGCCTTCGGCATCATCAGCCAGATCATCTCGACCTTCAGCCGTAAGCCGGTGTTCGGCTATCTCGGCATGGCCTATGCCATGGTCGCGATCGGCGTGGTCGGCTTCATCGTCTGGGCGCACCACATGTATACGGTGGGCATGGACGTGAACACGAAGATGTATTTTACCGCGGCCACCATGGTCATTGCAGTGCCTACCGGCATCAAGATCTTCAGTTGGATCGCCACCATGTGGGGCGGCTCGATCGAGTTCAAGAGCCCGATGGTCTGGGCGATCGGCTTCATCTTCCTGTTCACCGTTGGCGGTGTGACGGGCGTCTATCTCGCCAATGGCGGCATCGACAACAATGTCCATGACACCTATTTCGTGGTGGCGCACTTCCACTACGTGCTGTCGCTGGGCGCTGTGACGGGCCTGTTCGCGGGCTTCTATTACTGGTTCCCGAAGATGAGCGGAAAGATGCACAGCGAGTTTCTCGCGCACCTGCACTTCTGGATATTCTTCGTCGGCGTGAACCTGATCTTCTTCCCGCAGCACTTCCTGGGTCTGAATGGTATGCCGCGGCGTATTCCTGACTATCCTGAAGCGTTTGCCTACTGGAATGGTATCTCGACGCTGGGGTACGAGATCACCGTTGTGTCGGTGCTCGTCTGGTTCGTGAACATCGCTTATGCCTACACCATGGGCAAGAAGGCTGAAGGTAATTATTGGGGCGAAGGCGCGACCACGCTGGAATGGACGCTGTCCAGCCCGCCGCCGTTCCACCAGTTCGAGACGCTTCCGGTGATCGAGGACAAGGATCATCATTGATCGCGCTGTCCCCGGCGGACTGAACGGATAAGGTCGAGGGGCGCGCCGGAACCGGTTGCGCCCCTTGTTCCTCAAGATGGCGACCGAATGCGAGGTCGCGCGAAAGGACGATAGAGCAAGAACCGCAATGGCCAGTACTGCTGCCCCTGCTGTCACCATGCCCGCCGACTGGCGCGATTTCTTCGCGCTGACCAAGCCGCGCGTGATGAGCCTGGTGGTGTTTACCGGTCTGTGTGGCCTACTGGCTGCGCCGGGCTCCATCCATCCGGTAATCGGCTTCACCGCGATCCTGTGCATTGCGCTGGGCGCCGGCGGTGCTGCCGCGCTCAACCAGTGGTGGGAAGCTGACATTGATGCGCAGATGAAACGCACTGCCAAGCGGCCCCTGCCGATGGGCAGGCTGGGGCGGGAGGATGCGCGCGATTTCGGCCTGTTCCTCTCGGGCCTCTCGGTGATGGTCATGGGTGTGGCCGTGCACTGGCTCTCCGCCGTGATCCTGGCCGTCTCCATTTTCTATTATGCCGTGGTCTATACAATCTGGCTCAAGCCGCGCACGCCGCAGAACATCGTGATCGGCGGCGGGGCCGGGGCATTTCCTCCGCTGATCGGCTGGGTTGCGGTGACGGGCGACATCACGCTCATGCCGGTGCTGCTGTTCGCGATCATCTTCATCTGGACGCCGCCGCATTTCTGGGCGCTCGCGCTGTTCGTGAAGACTGATTACGCCAAGGCAGGAATTCCGATGATGCCCGTCGTCGCGGGCGAGAAGTCGACCCGCCGCCAGATCCTTGCCTATTCCGTGGCCCTGCTCGGCGTCAGCCTGTTGCCCTGGGCGATCGGCGGAACCGGAGCGATCTACGGCATGGCGGCGCTGGCGCTGTCGGGCCTTTTCCTGGCGCTTTCTCTGCCCGTTGCCTTCCGCATCTCGGGCGAGGGCGACACGATGAAGCCCGAAAAGCGCCTCTTCGCCTGGTCGGTGCTCTATCTCTTTGCGCTGTTTACGGCGCTTGTTCTGGATCGGATGGTGCTGGCATGACCCCTGAAGAACAACAGGAACTCATCCGCCGCCGCAAGGGCCGCAATCTGGCTGTGGCGCTGGCGATCTTCGGTTTCGTGGTGCTGTTCTACTTCATCACCATCGTCAGGATGGGCGACTGATGAGCACGCTGGCACTGGAAGACCGCAACCGGCGGACCATGCTGATGGCCTTTGCCATTGCGCTCTCCATGCTTGGCCTGGGCTATGCCTCGGTGCCGCTCTACGAGTTGTTCTGCAAGGTCACCGGCTTTGGCGGCACCACGCAGGTGGCGAGTGCTGCCGAAGCCGATCTGGCCGAACGCCTGGCCTCCAGCGCGGGAGGACGCACCTTCTCGATTCGCTTCGATGCCAACACGGCGGTCGGCATGCCGTGGGAATTCCGCCCGGTGCAGGTGACCGATACGGTCTCCGTCGGCCAGCGCGATATGGCGACCTATATCGCCCGCAACAATTCCGACGAGCCGATTACCGGCACCGCCACCTTCAAGGTGGAGCCGGAACAGGCGGGCATTCATTTCAACAAGATCCAGTGCTTCTGCTTCACCGAACAGACGCTGCAGCCGGGCCAGGAGGTCCGCATGCCGGTGCTCTATTACGTTGATCCAAAGGTGATGGACGATCCCAACATGGAAGGTGTGGAACAGATCACACTGTCTTACACATTCCACCGTGCAATAACCGACTGATAGGCTCTGGACCCTTGGGGCAGGGGGCTCTAAGGGCAGTGCCTGAAACGAATAACCAGGAATGAGAAAATGGCTGGCGCCAAGAACCACGATTATCACATTCTCCCGCCCGACATCTGGCCGCTGATAGGTGCCATTTCGGGCCTGACCTTCACCACCGGCATGGTGCTGTTCATGCACCCGGAGTGGTCCTCTGTCGGCCATCTGGTGCTGGGCCTGGGCATTGCCGGGATTATCGCCACCATGTTTGGCTGGTTTTCCAAGATCGTGAATGAAGCGCATAGCGGCGACCATACGCCCATCGTGCAGCTGCACATGCGTTACGGCATGATCCTGTTCATCGCTTCGGAAGTGATGTTCTTCGTCGGATGGTTCTGGAGCTGGTTCGATTTCGCCCTGTTCCCGGCGGCGCTGACCTATGATGAAGCCGCGGGCCTTTGGACCAATATTGCAGGACAAGACGGGGAAGCCGCCGCGCGCATCTTCCCCAATGCGGGTATCCATGTGCTCGACGCGTTCGACCTGCCGCTGCTCAACACGCTGATCCTGCTGTGCTCGGGCACCACGGTTACCTGGGCGCATCACTCGCTGATCCACGGCGACCGCGACGGCCTCAAGAAGGGCCTGTGGCTGACGGTTGCGCTTGGTGCTCTGTTCACCGCGATCCAGGCTTATGAATACGGCCATGCCCCGTTCGGCTTTGGCGGCGTGGCCTATTCCAGCGCCTTCTACATGGCGACCGGTTTCCACGGCTTCCACGTGCTGGTCGGCACCATCTTCCTCGCCGTATGCCTGCGCCGCGCTTACAAGGGCCACTTCACGCCCAAGCAGCATTTCGGCTTCGAGGCTGCGGCCTGGTACTGGCACTTCGTTGACGTGGTGTGGCTGTTCCTCTTCGTCGTCGTCTATGTCTGGGGCGGATGGGGCGCACCGATCCATTGATCGATTAGTCGATGACTTCGGAAGATCCGAAACCAGAAGGGCAGCCCGGAGAATTCCAGGCTGCCCTTCGTGGTCTCTGCCCCCAATGCGGGGAGAAGACGCTGTTCGCCGGCTTTGCCGACTTCGCACCCAAATGCAGCAATTGCGGGCTCGACTATGGGCAGTTCAATGTAGGTGACGGGCCGACCGTCTTCCTCACCATGGGCATTGGCACGCTGGCGGTGCTGCTGGGCCTGTGGGTGCATTTCACCTTCGAGCCGCCGCTGTGGCTGCTCGCGGTTCTGCTCACGCCGCTGATCCTTGGGTCGACCCTCTATGGGCTGAGGATATCCAAGGGCTGGCTGCTGCAGGCGGAGTACTGGCGCAAGGCCAAGCCCGCCAATACGAAGGACGTGATCCACCCGGACCATGACCGGGGCGAATCGTGATCCGCAAGCTCCCGATCATACCCACGCTGGTCGTGCTGGCCGCCGTTGCCGTGATGGTGCGGCTGGGCTTCTGGCAGCTTGACCGGCTGGCGGAGAAAGAGGCGCTGCTGGCACAGTACGAGGCGGCAGCGGAAAATCCGATGATCCTTTCCACCTTTCCTGCTGAGCCGCTCGACAATCTTTATCGCCGCACACCATTCACTTGCAGCGAAGTGACGAGCTGGCGCGCTGTTGCAGGCCGCAGCAACTCAGATGCATCCGGCTTTGCCCATGTCGCGCATTGTCCGGAAGGGAATGTGGTGATTGGCTGGTCGCAGACGCCCCAAGAGCCGGAGTGGTTGGGCGGCGAGGTCACTGGCACGATCGGTCCTTCGGTGGAGAGCGGTTGGCGTATCATTGCCGATCCACCACAGGCCGAACTCGAGCCCAATGCCGCCCCCGATCCGCGAGACATTCCCAACAACCACCTCGCCTATGCGGTGCAGTGGTTCTTCTTCGCATTCACTGCGCTGGCGATCTATGTGCTCGCCTTGCGACGCAGGCAGCGCGAACAATCGTGAGTCCCCGCGCAGGCAGGGACCTCCAGCAGGAACGCACAAGGTTCCCGCCTGCGCGGGAACTCACGAGGGGTTAGAACCCGGCCTGCGCGCCCAGTAGGGGCAAGATTGCTTGCAGCCGTCCATTCCCCCCGCTAACCGCGCTGGCGATATGGAATATATTTCGACCAGGGGCAGCGCAGCAGCGCTCGATTTTGAAGGTGTCACGCTGGCGGGGCTTGCCGGCGATGGCGGGCTCTATGTGCCGCGCGAATGGCCGCGTTTCAGCGAAGCCGAGATCGCGGGCATGGCGGGCCTGTCCTATGTCGAGCTGGCCGTGCGGGTCATGCTGCCCTTCGTCACGCCCAGCCTCACCGAAGACGAACTGCGCGATCTGTGCACGCGTGCCTATGGCCGCTTTGCCCATGCCGCCGTCACGCCGCTGAAGCAGTTTGACGAGCAGCAGTGGCTGCTCGAACTCTTTCACGGCCCCACGCTCGCCTTCAAGGACGTGGCGCTGCAATTGCTCGGCCGCCTGTTCGAACATTTCCTCGCCAGGAACGACGACCATCTGACCATCGTCGGCGCGACCAGCGGCGATACCGGTTCCGCCGCCATTGACGCCGTGGCGGGACGCGAGCGGGTGGATATCTTCATGCTCCATCCCAATGGCCGCGTATCCGATGTCCAGCGCCGCCAGATGACCACGGTGCGCGCGCCCAACGTCCACAATATCGCCATCGACGGCACTTTCGATGATGCGCAGGCCATGGTGAAGCGCATGTTCGGCGATACGGCCATGACCGGGCGCTTCCGCATCAGTGCGGTCAATTCTATCAACTGGGCGCGGCTGATGGCGCAGGTGGTCTATTACTTCGCCTCGGCGCTGCAACTGGGTGCGCCGCACCGCAAGGTCGCCTTCAGCGTTCCCACGGGCAATTTCGGCGATGTCTTTGCCGGTTATGTCGCGTCGAAGATGGGGCTGCCGATCGAGCGATTGATCGTCGCCACCAATGTGAATGACATCCTCCACCGTGCGCTTTCCACCGGTGACTATTCTGCCGGAAAGGTCACGCCCACCGCGGCGCCGAGCATGGATATCCAAGTCTCCTCCAATTTCGAGCGGCTGCTGTTCGATTGCGGCGGTCGGGACGGCAAGGCACTGGCCGAGCAGATGCGCGGTTTCGAGGCAACCAGGGCGATGCAGCTGACCAACGCCCAGCGCGAAGGGGCGGCCGCGCTGTTCACCTCTGCCCGTGCCGATGCTGACGACACGAACCGCGCGATGGCCTGGGCGAACGAGAAATGCGGTGAGGTGATCGATCCGCACACTGCCATCGGCCTGCATGCCGCGCGCAATGCCGGCATCGATCCCGCCATTCCCGTGGTGACGCTGGCGACCGCGCATCCGGCCAAGTTTCCCGACGCGGTGGAACGCGCCACAGGCACCCGCCCGGGCCTGCCTTCGCGCGTGGGCGATCTGTTCGAACGGCCGGAACGCTATGACCAGCTGCCGGGCGATTACGATGCCGTGGCAGCCTATGTCGCGGAGCATGCTACCGAGAGCGCCTGATGGCAGAACTCAACCTATCACCTGTGGTCATGGAAGGCGCGGCCTGGGCTGACTACGGGCTGGTGGACAGCGGGCATGGCCGCAAGCTGGAACGCTACGGACCCTATCGCTTCATCCGGCCCGAGCCGCAGGCCATGTGGGCACCGCGATTGGCAGACTGGCAGGCGCATGGTGAATTCGTGCCGGGTTCCGACGAGGATGGCGGCGGGCGCTGGCAATTCTCCCGTGATGTCCCGGCCGACGGCTGGCCGCTGGCGTGGAACGAAGTCCGCTTCACCGCACAATGTACGCCCTTCCGCCATCTCGGCTTCTTTCCCGACATGGCTCCCGTTTGGGAATGGATGCGAGCGCAGTTACCTCCCCGAAACGGGGAGGGGGACCATGCGCAGCATGGTGGAGGGGTACTTGGGGCAGGCTCTCCTCCACCGCCTTCGGCGGTCCCCCTCCCCCAAGGGGGAGGATATTCCACCCTCAATCTGTTCGGCTATACCGGTGTCGGATCGTTGGCATTGAGCCAGTGCGGCCCGGTGACCCATGTCGATGCGAGCAAGAAATCTGTCGCGCAGGCGCGCGAGAATGCAGCGCTCTCGGGCATGGAAGACAGGCCGATCCGCTGGATGGTGGATGACGCCGCCAAGTTCACCGCGCGCGAGGTTCGGCGCGAGAAGCGCTATGACGGGATCATTCTTGACCCGCCCAAGTTCGGTCGCGGGCCGAAAAACGAGACCTGGCGGCTGGAGGAAAGCTTGCCCGGCCTGATCGGCGATTGCCGCCAACTGCTCGATGCGGAAAGCCGCTTCCTGTTCCTGACCGTCTATGCGGTACGCATGTCATCGCTGGCGATTGGCGGTCTGCTGGCAGAGGCCTTTGCTGGCCTGCCAGGAACCATCGAGCATGGCGAACTGGCAGTGCGTGAAGAGGGCGAGGGCGGCAGGCTGCTGCCCACCGCCATCTTTGCCCGCTGGAAAAACGCCTAGGCGACTACCGCGCCTGCAGATCGGCGAGGAACGCCTTCACGCGGGCGGCGTTGTAACCCAGATCGCTTACGCCCACCTGGCTGACCGAACGCATGTCGACGCGGGTGGAGCCATCCTCGATCGGCGTAGCCTTGATCACCACGTCGTCGCGGAACTTGAGGTAACCGGCATAGGCAGTGCCTTCCAGCTGCCCGGCTTGGGGGTCGGACGCGGCAACATCCCAGCCGCGACTTTCCATCAAGGCGCGGGCATCGGCCAGAACCTCAACCGGGCTCTTGTTGACGATGATTGGCTGGATGTCGCTGTAGGCCCCTTGATGGAAGGCCCGCCATTCCTCCACGCTGAAGGGGCCGGTGCTGACCGGCGTATCGACGTCGAGCGTGGCGAACTGCGGCGGGTTGTCGATGTTGGTGGTGATGTCATGGATTGGCGGCACCTTGCCGCCGGGGATGATCACCTGCGTATAGATGACTGTGAGCAGCGCGGCAGCGAGCACGGTGCCAATGGCGGCATTGCGTTTCGGTCCGGTCTTGCGGGCATAGGCGGCGATCAGCACGACCACCCCGACAGCCGCGAGAACGCGTGCCGGATTGAGCATCATCACGAAGGCGAAGAAGCCCTGGATCTTGTCGATCATGTCGTAGCGGGCGAGGGTCAACCCGCACAATGCGATCACCATGGCGAGGATCGCCCCGCCAAGCACGAAATTGCCGCCCCATTTGATCCAGCGCGATTCGGCTGGCCCTCCCAAACTTGCCATGTCCTGATCCCTTCCCAATTCTAATTTCGCGGGAAGAACTCATATTCTGGCGCTGAGGTCAACAGTGGCCTCGACTGGACTTGCGATGCCTGCTTGCCAAGAGGCATTGCCTTTGCCAGTGGGGCGGGCATGGCAGACAGCCTCATCCTCGAACTCGCCGACTTCGTGCACGATGTCCATACGGGCATCTATTCGGAGGAAACCGGCCAGCCGCAGCCGCTCAAGTTCACCGTGCAGGTGAAGCTGAAGGTGCAGGACCATTACGACGCGGATACGCCGCTCGATGCGTCGAAGAACTACATGGATCTCAAGTTCGCCTGTTCTCATGCGCTGGGCGATACGCATTACAAGCTGATCGAGGCCGTGGCGGATCACGTGTGCGAGACATTGTTCCTGCAGGATCACCGCGTCGAGCAGGTGAGCGTCAAGATCGTCAAGCTGGCTCTCTCCGAGGCGGATGAACGGATCGGCATCACGCTGACGCGAGAGCGGCGATGAGGGCGGACCACGGCTTGGTTCACGTTGGTTCCCTGCCGGATGAGCCGCTGGCGGCCGCGGCACAATTCATGCAGCGCTGGGTTCCACAAGTGCGGCGCATGGGAGATGGCGATGTAACGATCTGCCTTCCGGCGGCTGACCACCGGCATGACGGCTGGCGGCGCGCAATGGTCCAGGAATTGGCGCGCGAGTCTGCACCAAGAAGAGTGAATGCAGTTACTGGTGGTGACGATGCAGCAGTTGGAGAAGCCATCAATTATCTCGATTCAGCTCCCGGCATCACCGGTCAAATCCTCACGGTGGATGCAAAATCAGGCGAAAGGCACTAGATAGGCAGCATGTCCTGTTCAGCCCCCCTTGTGGACGCGTTCAATCGCCGCATTTCCTATCTCCGCCTGTCGGTGACGGATCGCTGCGATCTGCGCTGTTCCTATTGCATGCCGGAATTGATGGAGTTCCTGCCCAAGAAGGACGTGCTGAGCCTGGAGGAGCTGCACAAGCTCGGCCTCGCCTTCATCGATCGCGGGATCACCAAGATCCGCCTGACGGGCGGTGAGCCGCTGGTCCGCCGCGACATGGTGCAACTGATCAAGGCTCTGGGCCGCAAGATCGGGGAGGGGCTGGAGGAACTCACGCTCACCACCAATGGCACGCGCCTTGCCGAGTTCGCCGACGATATCGCGGCAGCGGGCGTGAAGCGCATCAATGTCAGCCTCGATACGATGGATGGCGAGCTGTTCCAGCAGCTCTCTCGCCGCGACCGGCTGGTGCAGGTGCTGCAGGGGATCGCCGCCGCGAAGGAGGCAGGCCTCAAGGTCAAGATCAACACCGTGGCGCTCAAGGACACCAACGAGGGGGAGATTCCCTTCCTTGTCGAATGGGCGCATGCCAATGGCCATGACATCACGCTGATCGAAGTCATGCCGCTGGGCGAGGTCGAAGGCGAACGGGTCGATCATTACCTGCCGCTGCCGGTTATCCGTGACCGGCTCGAAGCGATGTGGACACTGGAAGAGAGCGATTATCGCACCGGCGGCCCGTCGCGCTATGTCACCGTGCGCGAGACCGGAGGGCGGATCGGTTTCATCACGCCGCTGACCAATAATTTCTGCGCTGGCTGCAACCGCATCCGCGTGACCGCGACGGGCGAGCTTTATGCATGCCTGGGCGGATCGGAGAAGGTCGATCTGCGCAGCGCGCTACGCTCAGCCGATCCCGAAACGAATCTGGCCGCTGCGCTGGACGAAGCGATGAGGATCAAGCCGGAACGGCATCATTTCGAAATCGCCCGCGGTTCCTTCCCGGCGCAGCCGCGCCATATGTCGATGACGGGCGGCTGACATGGCGGTGAAGCTGGTGTTCCTCGGCAGACTGGCCGATCTGGCAGGCGCTGACGAACGCGATGTCCCAGCACCGCTCGACTGGCAGGGCCTGCTCGGCCAGATCGAAGCCCCGCTGGCGGAAGAATTGCGCAAGGATCGCACGCGCATTGCGGTGGATGGCACCCTGCTGGCCGACAAGGCGCAGCTCAACGCCGCAGACGGGGCCGAAGTGGCGCTGCTGCCACCTGTCAGCGGCGGCTGACGTGGCGCGCACCGTTCACCTGCTGACCGAACCTTTCAATCCCGGTGCCTATGTCGGGCCCTTCACCAACGCCCATCCGGGGCTGGGAGGTGTGTGTACATTCGTGGGCGAAGTGCGCGGAGATGCGGAAGTCGAGGCGCTCGAGCTGCTGCATTATGACAGGCTGACGCTCAAGGGCATGGAGGAACTGGCCGACCAGGCCCTGCAGCGATTCGACCTGATGGGCATATTGGTGGTGCATCGTTCCGGCGTGATGCACGTGGGCGAGCCGATCGTGCTGGTCTCCGCTGCTGCGAAGCACCGGCGCGACGCCATCGATGCGGTGGATTTCACCATGGACCACCTCAAGT
Source organism: Erythrobacter sp. (assembly GCA_024642335.1). Classification (GTDB taxonomy): domain Bacteria; phylum Pseudomonadota; class Alphaproteobacteria; order Sphingomonadales; family Sphingomonadaceae; genus Alteraurantiacibacter. The sequence goes on along the minus strand of JAHEBH010000017.1, from coordinate 12,833 downwards.
CAGACAGCTGGTTCTGGAAGCGCGAGAAGCGCAGCGACGGCTGGCACTGGATCGAACCGCGCGCACGCGATCATGCGGACCTGGCGCGCTGGGGCTGAAGACAATCGTATCAGTTTGACCTGAATCAAGGCGACTCGGGCTGATGCGGTCAATTCTCGCATCTGCCTTTCGAGGCGCAAAGCTGCCGATATTGCGACGGTGCCGGTTCTGATCCTCCCAGCGCAGTTGTTATTGGTGGTGTGTCGGTTGTGACCATTGACCGCCACGTCCGGGCCGAACCTGATCCAAGATGCGGTTCCGGAAGATTGTGTCTCGCATGCGCGGGATCGGTCCCTGCCGGTCCCGCGCATTTATCTTGGCTGGTTACGAACCCAGAGTGGCAAGAAGCGCCGCGATGATGCGGTCCTGTTCCGCAACCAGGCGGGAAACCCCGTCCCTGGCCCGCTCGGCCGCCTCGAACTCCTCGCCATCGATCACCGAGCCGACAAAGACCTGGTCGATCCCGGCGAGGGCAAGCATCGTATCGCTGCGCAGCGACTCGAGCCCGGCAATCTCGACCTGCGCTACCGCCCATTCCTCGCTGCCGACCACGGCACCGGCAGCACGACCCACCGAAGCCTCAACCTCGCCTGTCGCAGCCAGAAACCGCTCGTTTGCCGCCCTGGCGCTGGCCACAAGCTGATCGAGGTTCTCGATAGTTGCAGGCGGCATGGGTGCGGGCGTGAAACCGCCACCGTCCGGAGTCGCCATGCTCATGCTCACGCGTTCCGAATCGCGGATGGCAAGGCTGGGGTAGCCATCGCGCGTGCTGCAGGCTTGCAGCAGGAGCACGGCGGGCAATATGATGGCGCAGGTGCGGAGCAATTTCATCGCCTTCAGCCTTAGCCGCCACCAGCGGCAGTTTCCAGCCATGCATTTACTGCATGTTCCCGCCCAAAAAGGCGCTTCTGCTTGTTGACACAGTGGCCTGCCTGCCTTATCGGGCGGCCCACTTGGCGGTGCCCTCGTGGGCGCCTTTTTTGTCGTTGAAGCGGGGTTGCCCCGCGGCAGGGACATACTTGAAGAACGGAATTAGCACCATGTTCGCAGTAGTGCGCACGGGCGGCAAGCAGTATCGCGTCGCCGAAGGAGACAAGATCGCAGTCGAGAAGCTGGCTGGTGAAGCCGGTGACACGGTTGTGCTGGAAGACGTCCTGCTGGCCGGTGAAGCCGGCAAGCTGGCCGATGCGTCCAAGGTTACGGTTTCGGCCGAAGTGATCGCCCAGGCGAAGAGCGAGAAGGTGATCGTTTTCAAGAAGCGTCGCCGTCACAACTATCGCCGCAAGGCTGGTCACCGCCAGCAGATGACGCTGCTGCGCATCACCGGCGTTGGCGAAGGCAAGAAGGCTGCAGCTCCGAAGAAGGAAGCTGCGCCCAAGGCCACTGAAGAAGCCAAGGCGGCTCCGGCCAAGAAGGCGGCTCCGGCCAAGAAGGCCGCTGCGCCCAAGGCTGCTGCCGAGAAGAAGCCCGCCGCAAAGAAGGCACCGGCCAAGAAGGCCGCTGCCAAGAAGGCTGACAAGGAATAATCCGGCACTGCCGGTTACGGATACGGAGTAAGACGAGATGGCACATAAGAAAGCTGGCGGTTCATCGCGTAACGGTCGCGACTCAGCTGGCCGTCGCCTCGGCGTAAAGAAGTTCGGCGGTCAGGAAGTGATCGGCGGCAATATTATCGTGCGCCAGCGCGGCACGAAGTTCTATCCGGGCACCAATGTGGGCATGGGCAAGGACCACACGCTGTTCGCGCTCGATGCCGGCCGCGTGCGTTTCCACGATGGCAAGCTAGGTCGCAAGTATGTGTCCGTAGATGCCATGGCGGAAGCCGCCGAATAACCGGATGATCCGATAAAGGGGTCATCCACAGGATGGCCCCGCCGGAACCCGCAAGGACCGGAGCTTGGAAGGAGATGGGGCCACCCGTCTCCTTTTTTATTTCTCCTTCGCAACATGTTCGTCACGCGCCGCTGTCAGGAGCGCGGCGGGGCGATGGAGGAGTATCGTCATGTTCATGCGCACCGATCGCCTGTTTCTCAGGCCGACATTCCCCGAAGACTGGCGCGAGCTCTATCGCGGCATCAACGATGCGGGCGTGGTGCGCATGCTGGCGAGCGCACCCTGGCCCTATCGCGAGAAAGACGCACAGGAGTTCTGCTCCGCCAGGCGCGACCCGCTGGACTTGCGGCTGGGCATCACCTTGCCGGGCGTCGATGGCGCGCCGATGATCGGTCAGATCGGCATGGATGGCAGCAAGGATGTGCCAGAGGTCGGTTACTGGATCGCCCGCGGCTACCGCGGCAAGGGCTTTGCCAGCGAGGCGCTGGACGGCCTGGTGCAGATCGCACGCGCGCTGCGCATTCGCCGCCTGCAGGCCGGCCACTACGTCGATAATCCGGCGAGCGGCGCGGTCTTGCGCAAGGTGGGTTTCCGGGAAACGGGCGAAATTCATCCGACCCATGCGTTGGGGCGGGGCGGGCAGCTCGTCCTCGCTCGCCGTTATGCGCTCGATCTCGAAGAGGTGGAGGACATGGCCGAAGGGCAAGTAGTTCCTTCAAACGCCAGCAAGGCCGCTTGAATAGGCGGCGGGAGGCAAGCCTCGCCTTCCGCCGCTATTCGCCATCTTCGCTCGCCAGCACCATCCATGCGGGTTTGACCGATTCCGCGATGTCGTCCACCCGCAGGTGGTCCACCGCCAGTCCCAGTCCAGGATAGCTCGCCTTGCAGCGATCAGGCTGGGATAACTCTATCGGGACCACGACCAGCCGCCGGTTGATCTTGCCGCGCCAATTCATGCGCGCGGTGTTTTCCTGCCCGATATAGCAACCCTTGGAGAAGCTGACGCCATTGAGGTCTCCGGCGTTGGTTTCCAGCCACAAGACATCGCCCAGCTCCGCGCGGCCCTCCGCCACGCCCAGCGACAGCCGATGGGCGAGATATTGTTCGTCGGCGGGATGGTCCGATTCTCCGGCGATGGCGATCTTGCGAAAACCGAGGGCAGGCAGGCGCGGGTCGGGAAAATAGCCATCTTTTGGCTCCGCGCTCCAGTAGACCACAAGTTCGGACGCTGGGGCGATCTCGATCTTCCGACGCAGCCGATAGAGCGAGAGGCGCTTGACCAGTTCTTCCGCCAGTTCCTTCTCGCAATCGATCAGGAAACCCGGGCCATTGTCAAAACTGGCTGGCCAGACGAAAAAATCGAACAGCGTCTTGCCTTGCGGGGTGAGCAGACCGGCATATACCAGCCTCCCCGTGCTCGCCTGCATAACGTCATTGGTGACAAGGCCCTGCAGGAAAGCGGGCACGTCCTGATCTGGCGATGCCGGCGATATGGCGATGACCGCCCTGTTGTGCAGTGGTTGGCTCATGCAATCTGGTTTGGCAGGTCTCAATGTGAAATCAAGCAGGGGGATTGCCCGCGGGATGGCGCCAGAGGCGGGCTGTCCTACAATGTCGGACTATGGCATGGCGCGCAGCATGAACACTCGCGACGCCATATTTCTTGCGCAGCTCTTGGCAATCGATGTGACGGCGGGATTTTCTTCTTCTGGACCTTGTAAAATGTGTAAAGCAAACCGCGCCCGACCCACCTGTTGCCGGATAGAGAAATGACCAACAGCATCACCATCCGCCGTCCCGATGACTGGCACGTCCATCTGCGCGACGGGGCCATGTTGCAGGGCGTGGTGGGCTACACGGCACGGCAGTTTGCGCGGGCCATCGTCATGCCCAACCTGACGCCGCCGGTGACCGATGTGGCGAGGGGCATCGCCTATCGCGAGCGGATACTGGCAGCGGTTCCTGCGGACATGGATTTCACGCCGCTGATGACGGCCTATCTCACCGACAATTCCGATCCGGCAGAACTGGTGCGCGGCCATGCCGAAGGCGTGTTCACCGCCGCCAAGCTTTATCCCGCCGGGGCGACCACCAATTCGGATAGCGGCGTCACCGATGTCGCCAATATCCGCGGTGTGCTGGAAGCGATGGCGGAGGCGGGCATGCCGCTGTGCGTGCATGGCGAAGTGACCAGCGCCGATGTCGATATCTTCGATCGCGAGGCGGTGTTCATCGACCGCAGTCTGGCGCCGCTGATCCGCGATCTGCCCGAACTGAAGGTGATTTTCGAGCACCTCACCAGCGAGGAAGGCGTGCAATTTGTCGAGGGGGCAGGTGCCAATGTTGCCGCCACCATCACGCCGCAGCACCTCCATATCAATCGCAATGCCATGCTGGTGGGCGGGATTCGCCCGCATGCCTATTGCCTGCCTGTGGCCAAGCGCGAAAAGCATCGCCTGGCGCTGCGCAAGGCGGCGACGAGCGGCAGTGCGAAGTTTTTCCTCGGCACCGACAGCGCACCGCATGCGCGTGAGGCCAAGGAGAGCGCTTGCGGCTGTGCGGGGATCTTCAATGCGCCGTTTGCGCTGGAGAGTTACCTGGCCGTGTTCGAGGAGGAGGGCGCTCTCGGCAGGTTCGAAGGCTTCGCCTCGCTGCACGGCCCTGCTTTTTACGGCATGCCGGTCAATGAAGAGACGGTGACGCTGGAGCGGGTGGAATGCACGGTTCCTGCCAGCATCGATGCCGGCGCGGCAGAGCTTGTGCCCTTCCACGCCGGAGAGACATTGCGCTGGCGCTTTGCCGGTTAGTGGCCTGCGCCGCGTGAGGTGATTTCGTCTGCGGGCGCAGGGTCTGCGCCGCGAAACAGGCTCCAGCTGAACAGCAAGGCGGCGGCCCAGATCATGACGAAGCAGGCCAGTTGGGCTGGTTTCAGTTCCTCGCCGAAAACGAACAGTCCCAGCACGAAGACGATGGTGGGGGAAGTGAACTGCAGGAAGCCGATCACGGTATAGGGCAGGCGCCGTGCGGCAGCGGCGAACATCATCATCGGGGCGGCCGTAATCGGTCCGCTTGCGGCCAGCGCCAGCGCCACGCCAGTGCCTTGCCCGATGGCCAGGCCTTCCGGCGATCGCCAGAACCAGCCGATGACGCCGAGTGCCAGGGGCGCCAGGATCATGGCCTCCACCGTCAGGCCTGTCAGCGGACCTGCATCCACCGTCTTGCGCAGCAATCCGTAGATGCCGAATGAGACGGCCATGGAAAGGCTCAGCCACATGGTGGTGAGCGCTCCGGTCGCCAATGCGGCGACACCGATGGTGGCCAGCGCAACCGCACCCCATTGCAGGCGGGTCAGCCGTTCGTTCAGGAAGACAAGGCCGAGCAGCATCATGGTCAGCGGCAGGATGTAATAGCCAAGGCTGGCCGCGTAGACATATCCGTGCTGGATCGAGAAGATGTAGAGGAACCAGTTGCTCGCGATAATGGCGGAACTTGCCGTCAGCGTGAGCATGACCTTCCGGTTGCGAAGTACCCGCCTCAACTCATTGAAATTGGAGAAGGCTGCAATGATCGCCAGGCAGAGCGGCAGCGTGAAAATCAGCCTCCAGGCGACAAACTCCAGGCTCGGCACATCCTGCAGAAACAGCAGGTAGACGGGCATGAGGCCCCAGAACACATGGGCACCCAGCGCATAAGCGAGTGCAGTGCCCCGTCCCTGATTGCCCGCATCCATATCTTGGAAGAGCTACGCCTTCAGGTGAAGTCCGGCAAGCTTGGCCGTGCAGGCCTAGACCTTGAAACCCACACCCACGCTTGCTCGTGGCTGCTCCATTTCGGTGCTCGCCACGGGATAGGCGCAATAATCGGCGGCATAGAAGGCAGCGGGGCGGTGATTGCCCGACAGGCCGATGCCGCCGAAAGGGGCTGCGGAGGAGGCGCCATTGGTAGGACGGTTCCAGTTGACGATGCCCGCCCGGATCTGCGCCCAGAACTGGCCATATTGCTGCGGGCTCCCGCCGATCAGCGCGGCAGAGAGGCCGAAGCGCGTGTTGTTCGCCTCCGCAATCGCCTCGTCGAATTCGTCCACCTTGATGACCTGCAGCAGCGGGCCGAACAGCTCGACATCGGGACGATCCTTCATCCCGGTAGTGTCGATGATGGCAGGGGTCAGGAAAGGCAGGTTCGCGTCCGGGCGGCGCATGTGCTTGATCGGCTTGCCCCCGTTGGAGAGGAAATAGAGGAAGCTCTCCGTCAGATTGTCGGCGGTGTTGTTATCGATCACCGGCCCCATGAAGGGTTGCGGATCGTCGAAGGGCGCGCCGACGATGATGCGGTCCGCCAACGCCTTCACGGCCGCAACGACCTCGTCGTAGATGCCCGATTTCACGATCAGGCGCCGTGCGGCCGTGCAGCGCTGTCCGGCGGTGGTGAAGGCCGATTGCACGATCAGCGCGGCGGCATCGTTGATCTTTGGCGTGTCCCACATGATCAGCGGGTTGTTGCCGCCCATTTCCAGCGCCAGGATCTTGCCAGGATTGGTCGCCAGCTTGCGGTTGATGGCGATACCCACCTGCGCAGAGCCGGTGAAGAGCACGCCGTCTATCCCGTCATGCGCCACAAGGCCCTTGCCTTCTTCGGGGCCACCGATGAGCGATTGCACGATATCCTGGGGAATACCGGCCTTGTGAAAGAAGCTGACCAGCTTCTCGGCAACGGCGGGAGTCTTCTCGCTCGGCTTCAGGATCACCGCATTGCCTGCGATCAGGGCAGGAACCATATGGCCGTTGGGCAGGTGCGCGGGGAAATTGTAGGGGCCAAGGACCGCCATGACTCCATGCGGCTTGTGCCGCAGCGCTGCCGCTCCCTGGAGTGCGCTGTCGAGCTTTCGCTGCCCCGTGCGTTCGGCATAGGCGCTGACGGAGATCTCTACCTTGCCGATAACGGCTTCCACTTCGGTGCGGGCTTCCCACAAGGGTTTGCCGGTCTCTTTCGCGATCAACTCCGCGAACTCATCCAGTTCCTTGCGGACTTCATTGGCGAAGCGACGGACCAGTTCGATACGCTTGGCCAGTGGCTGCGCTGCCCATTGCGGCCAGGCCTTGCGCGCGCGCGCCACGGCATCGTCCACATTGCCGAATGCTCCGCGCCATAGCTCGGCCCCGGTTGCAGGTTCGTGGGATACCAGTTCTGTCACCTGAGGGAGGCCTCTCGATAAGTCATTTGCCGTGCTATCCTTAGGGGCAAGATCGCCCCATTGCTATGCCTGGTTACTTATGTAACCTCAATTTCCGTATTCATGCGATGACGCCTGCGGGCACCGGTGCATTGCCCAGAGCCGCGCCCAATGCATTGATGGCTTTCACTTTTGCCTTCAGGACTGTCCAGTCATCGTGCCTGTCGATCCGATCCCAGATGGCTTCCACCTCTTCGATCAACATGCTCTCCGGCTTGTCGCGATCCCAATAGGCATGCGGGTCTGCGGACGGTTCATAGCCGTCCAGCGCCTCTGCCAGCGGGCCGGTCGCATTGCGTCCCCCGCGATGCACATGGAAGAAGACGTCCGGCCCGAACACGCCTTCGCGCATGGTGGCTTCTGCGGCGTCGATCAGCCTTGTATCATGCTCCAGGCCCCGACCAGTTACCCCCAACCGCCAGCAGAAACGGCGGACCATGTTCTCCTGATAGCACGGGCCGAAACGATCGAGCGCGGCGATCAGCGGTTCGGCCTCCACCAGCACACGCAAGGAAATGGCCAACTGGCCCAGGTTCCAGCGGATTGCCTCCGGCTGGCGACCGAAGGAATAGAGGCCGTGTTCGTCGAAATAGGCGGCGGTAAAGCTCGGGTCCCAGCGTGGTAGCCAGCGCCACGGCCCGTAGTCAAAGCTCTCCCCGGTGATGTTCATATTGTCCGTGTTGAGCACACCGTGGACAAATCCCGCGACCATGTAGCTGGCGGCAAGATCGGCGAGGCGTTCTACCGCCTGGTGCATCAGGCGGATGGCCGGCTCGTCACGACCGGGGGCATCTTCCGGGGGAGGCGGACCGGGGTATTGTTCGAGGCAATAGTCAACCAGCGCGGCAAGATGTTCCGTCTCGCCCCGCGCGGCGAGGCGCTGGAATGTGCCGATGCGGATGTGCGAGTGCGAGAGCCGCGTGAGCGCGGCGGAGCGAGTTGGGGAAGGTTCGTCGCTGCGCCACAATTCCTCTCCCGTCTCCACAACGGCGAAGGTCTTTGAGGTGTTGACGCCCAAAGCTTCGAGCAATTCGGTGGCGAGAATTTCGCGCACCGCGCCTTTCAACGTCAGCCGCCCGTCGCCCTGGCGGCTATAGGGTGTCTTACCGCTGCCCTTGGTCCCGCAATCGAGCAAACGCCCGCCTGCATCGCGCATCTGGGCAAAGAGGAAACCGCGTCCGTCGCCGATTTCGGGATTGTACACGCGGAACTGGTGGCCGTGATATTTGAGCGCCAGCGGCCGGGGCAGGTTGTCTGGCAGCGGCAGGAACCGGCCAAAATGGTCGACCCAATCCCTATCGCTCATCGAATCCAGCCCTACAGCCTTGTCCCAGCGCCGGTTGCGGAAGCGCAATTCATGCCTTGGGAAGGCGACGGCAGCCACTTCATCGCCAATCCACCCGGAAATTGCCGAAATTTGCGGGTCTGGCTGGTAGGGAGCAGGTTGCGGTTCGTCGCGCATCTGGCATTAGTGGCGGGCGAACAGGCGCGGCGCAAGGCAGCGCGGAAATTCAGGGACGCGAATTCTCCATCATGAGCGATCAGGCGTGGCAGGACGGCACTTGGGAAGGCGGAGATGGGCTGACGCTCCACTACCGCGACTATGCGGGGCCTGCAGGCAGACCCGCGATCCTGTGCATCCCCGGCCTGACGCGCAATGCGCGCGATTTTGAGCCCGTTGCAGAAGCCTTTGCCGGAAAATGGCGTGTGATCTGTGTCGAGCTGCGCGGACGTGGTGAGAGCGATTATGCCAGGGATTCCTCCACCTATGTGCCCGAAACCTATGTGCAGGACCTGCTGGCCTTGTTCGGCCAGCTCGACCTGGGCCGTGTGGTAGCACTGGGAACCTCGCTGGGCGGCATACTGTCCGTCCTGTTGGCGAACATCATGCCGCAAAAGTTCGTCGGCATGATCGTCAACGATATCGGCCCGGTGATCGAGCCTTCGGGTATCGCCCGCATCCGCGGCTATGTTGGCCAGGGCGGTAGTTACCCGACATGGATGCACGCCGCCCGCGCACTGCGCGAGACCATGGCGGATGCCTATCCCGACTTCACGATTTCCGACTGGTTGCGGGTCGCAAAACGGTTGATGGTGGTGAGCAACAGCGGGCGTATCGGTTACGACTACGACATGCGCATCGCCGATCGGCTGGCAGAACATGGCGAGGCGGCGCCCTCTGACCTCTGGGATGCCTGGAAGTCACTTCCCGATATTCCCAAGCTGGTGATCCGCGGGGAACTCTCTGACATACTCTCGGCGGAAACCTTGCAACGGATGGAAGCGGATGTTGCAGGTCTGGAGACGCTTACCGTGGCGCGCACCGGCCATGTGCCCACTCTGGATGAACCCGAAGTCCAGGCCGCGATCAGGAAGTTGCTGGACCGCCTGGCATGAACCACACAACGCCCCGCATATTGCACCTGCATTCCACCTTCGATGCCGGACCCAAGGAAATGCGCTGTGTGCGCCTGATAAACCAGTGGGGTGGAGAGGCGCACCACGCCATCGTCTCCGGCGATCTGGCGCGGCGCGGCGCGGCGCATGCGATATCCTCGAAGTTCAGGATCAGCTGGCCCAAATTTCCCTCGCTTGCAGGCAGGCCGACGCCCGGACGATTGAAGAAGATTGCTGCGGCCATGGCGGGCTATGACTTGATCTGTACCTATGATTGGGGCGCCATCGATGCGGTGATGGCGCATACGCTCTTTGCCGATCTCCATGCCCTGCCGCCACTGGTGCATCACGAGGACGATCTTGGAGATGAAGAGGCCGTTCGGCTCAAGACCGGGCGCACATGGTATCGCCGGATCGCGCTAGGTCGCACGGCGGCGCTGGTGGTGCCGTCAAAGAGGCTGGAACGCATTGCGCTGGAAGCATGGCAGCAGCCGCGCACGCGCGTTCAACGCATCGCCAACGGGATCGATTCGCGCGCGTATTCCGCACCTGCAGCCCGCGATATCCTTCCCGGACTGATCAAGCGCAAGGGTGAGTACTGGCTCGGCACGGTGGCTGAGCTGCAGGCGGAAGCGAATCTGGACCTGCTGGTCCGCGCCATGCGCAAGCTGCCGTCCGAATGGCAGCTGGTGATCGTGGGTGAAGGGCCGGAAAGGCAGAAGCTGCTCGATCTCGCCATCGAGGAAGGCGTCGAGGACAGGGTGCATCTGCCCGGTGACATTGCCCGGCACGAGAAGGTCATGGGCCTGTTCGATATCTTTGCGCTTCCATCCGGGACCGAAAATTTTCCGCTGGCTGTGGCGGAAGCAATGGCGGCGGGATTGCCCGTTGTTGCTCCCCGTACAGGCGATGTGGCGGAGATGCTCTCCACCGATAATGGTCCCTTGTTGTCCGTGCCGGACAATCGCGATGCGTTGCCCGACATATTGTTCGACATCACCGGCAGGCCGCGGGATCGCAAGCGGATAGGTCATGCCAACAGGGACAAGGCACGGTCCGAATATGACGCGCTGCGCATGACGGAGCGTTATCGGGCGCTCTACTGGGGGCTGATGGACAGCAATCGTCCTTCATGAGCAGTTCACCCTTTGGGGGACAGGACGCAATCGAGAATTGAATTGCCGCGCCCTTTCGCTAAACAGCGCGGCACACTCCAATAGGCAAGATCTGCAAGAAGCACGTGGCAACTACACCAAACGATCCGAAAAACGGCGGCAAGGAAGCCCCGGAGCGCGACCTGTCGCAGGAAATGCTCATGCGCGAGGTGGACGAGGCCGTCCGCACCGATGAGGTTACCGGTGCCTTGCGCAAATATGGCTGGCCCGTGGGGATACTGCTGGTGCTCGGCCTGCTCGGCTTTGGCGGATACCTCTATTGGGATTCGAGCAAGGAACAGGCGCTGGAGGCGCAGTCCGAGGCACTGATACTGGCCATGGATGAGCTCGAAGCGGGCAATCTGACGGCCGCCGATACAGAACTTGCCATGATTGGCGGCGATGCCAGCCCGGGCGCGCAGGCTTCTGCCCGCATGACGCGTGCCGGTATCGCCCTGATGGAAGGGCGCACGCAGGATGCGGTTTCCTTCTACGAGCAGGTTATCGCCCTGGAAGGTGCGCCAAAGCCGATGCGCGATGCTTCGCTGGTGCGGCTGGTGGCGGCCAATTTCGACAATATGGACCCGCAGGACGTGATCGACCGGCTCGGTCCGCTGGCAGTGCCGGGCAATGCCTGGTTCGGCAGCGCAGGTGAACTGGTCGCCCATGCCTATCTCGACCAGGGCAAGGAAGACCTTGCCGGACCGTTGCTGGTGGCAATCGCGCAGGATGAAGGCGTACCCGATCCCTTGCGCGCCCGCACACGCCAGCTTGCGGGTGCCTATGGCTTCGATGCGATCGAGGATGTCGAAGTGACGCTGGAAGGCATGCAAGTGACGCAGGGCGAGGGCGGCGCAGCACAATAATGCAGGAAGAGATGATGACCAGATTTGCCAGTTTCCGGCGCGTGGGGGTAACCACCCTGGCAGCTTCGGCCATGTTCGCTTTGAGCGCTTGCGGAGCCTTTGGCGGTGGCGACGATGATCCCACCACGCCGACCATCGGCAATCGCACGCCGATCCTTTCGCGCATTGCGACGGAGATTGTCGCGGACCCCACCCTTGCCAACATCAACGTGATCCTGCCCACTGCAGAGACCAATGAAGACTGGCCGCAGGCAGGGCGCACCGCCTCCAAGGTTTCCGGCCATGTCACGCTGTCGGCCACGCCCACGCGCATATGGTCTACTCAGATCGACGGGACGACCAATACACGCCGCTTGGCAGCCGCTCCCGTGGTTGGTGGCGGTAAGCTCTATGCGGTCGATACAACAGGTGTCATCCATGCCTTCAACGCCGACACGGGCAGCCGTGTCTGGACACATCGCATCCAGGTGTCTGGCGATTTGCGCGATGCCACTTTCGGCGGGGGCGCGACCTATTTCGAAGGCAAGGTCTTTGCCACCAGCGGCACTGGCGACGTTGTGGCGCTCGACGCCGAGACCGGCGATGAGCTTTGGCGTCGCAAGCCCGCAGGCCCGCTGCGCGGTTCGCCCACGCTGGCATTCAACGCCGTCTATGTGATGACGCAGGACAACCAGATCCACGCGCTCGATATCCTCGATGGCGAACAGATCTGGCAGGATGCTGCGGCATCGGGCCAGTCAGGTGTGTTCGGCGTCGCGGCGCCCGCAGCGGCGCAGGGCTCGCTGATCGCCGGCTATTCCTCGGGCGAGGTCGTGGCCTATCGTTACGAGAACGGCCGCGTGCTGTGGTCCGATTCTCTCTCCCGCACTTCGATTTCCACGCGTGTCGGCACTTTGACAGACGTCGATGCCGATCCGATCATCTCGAACGGGCAGGTCTTTGCGCTGGGCCAGGGTGGCCGCATGGCCGCCTACGAGTTGACCACCGGCCAGCGTATCTGGGACCTGACGCTGGCGGGTATTTCCACGCCTGCCCTCGCGGGTGACTGGATCTTCACGCTGACCGACGATGCACGCCTGCTGGCAATTGCGCGCGCAACAGGCCGCGTGCGCTGGGTCCAGCAACTGGCCAATTATCGCGATCCCGAAGACCGTGAAGGCCCGATCTTCTGGACCGGGCCGGTTCTCGCCAGCAACCGCCTGTGGGTTGCCAGCAGCGAGGGCGAGGTTCGCTCTGCGGATGTGATGACCGGTGAAAGCACCCTGTTCACCGAACTCAAGGATGGCGTATCGCTTCCGCCGGTCGTGGCGAACG
>JAHEBH010000063.1 GCA_024642335.1 Erythrobacter sp. | reverse complement strand
GGCCTGGCTGGACAGGCTTTCAACGGGACGCAAATGAACCCAAAGTGCCCTAACCGTTTGTGATCGTAGCAGGGGGGTAAATCACGGCGTCGACCGAACCCCGTGAACGGGAATGCGTCGGCCATCTTTGATTTCACATGTGCCTGCATTCCGCGCTAAAGAGATTCTGATGGTGAACAACCCCTTATCCGGAATTGGGTGGCGCGGCCGACAGAGATGGTTCCCGGTCATTGCCGCGCTGGTTCTGTTCCAGTCTCTCATGCCCCCCAGGGCAAGCGCCCAGTCACTCGATGAACTCATTCCCGATGAAGCGGTCGAGAACCCGGAAGCCTGGGCCGGGCAGATCCCGCAGTCTGGCGTTGTGGAAGCTGAAGCAGTGGACGAGGTTCTGGACGCCGAAGAATTGGCGGAACCGCAGATCGACCTCTCGCTCATCGAAGCAGATGGGTTGGACGTGATCGAACCGCCCGATGCCTACGAACCCTTCGAATTCACCGATTTTGGTGTGTCGGATACAAGTTCGCTTGTCGATCTGGAGACCGTGCGGATTTCTCGCGAACTCGCACTGGGCCTGCCGGTCGATCGTTCCGAATTTCCCGAGCGCGAGGATTTCATTCGCCGGTTTTCCACGCTTTCGACGCTGGAGGAACTGGGAAACTCCAACGGTAATCTGGCGCAAGTCGCAGTCAGGGTAGCGGAGGACGAGGCACTTCTTGGCGACCTGCTTCGCCTGTACGGATATTACGGGGGCAGTATTGCCCATGCGATCGAGGTCGAGAACGGGTCATCTACCGATGGAGCGGCGAACGTCCGCTTCGATATCCAGCCAGGAAGGCAATTCCTGATCGGTGGCGCAGATCTGGGCCAGCTGGCCGAGGTCGGAACCGACTTCGACCTGCTGCACAATGCCTTCGGAATACGGTCGGGCGATCCTGCGCGCACGGACCTGATCGTCGAAGGACAAGCAAGGCTGATGACTGCGCTTGGCGAGAACGGTTATGTCTTTGCCAGTATCGAGGATCCGCAATTGACGGTTGACCACGCGCGTTTCGCAGCGGACCTTGAAATGCCTGTCAGTCCCAACGGCAAATATCGCATAGCCGGGGTGGTGAGTGGTGCGCCGGATTTGCTGTCATCGCGGCACCTGGCCTCGCTCGCGAAATTTGCCTCCGGCGACGTCTATCGGGCAACCGAAATTCAGGACCTGCGCCAGATGATCCTGGGAACCGGCCTTGTTACGGGGGTTTCCATCACGCCCAGGCAGGTGGTTCCTGCCGAAGCAGAAGGGCCGGGCAGGGTGGATATCGATATCGCGATGGAACCTGCTCCCTTGCGCACGATAAAGGCCGGGACCGGCTATGGCACCGGGGAGGGATTCAGGATTTCCGGTAGTTGGGAGCACCGCAACCTGTTTCCGCCGGAAGGCATGCTCATGGTTCGCAGCATATTGGGCACACGCGAGATGCTGACCGGTGTCACATTCCAGCGGAGCAACCTTGGCGGTAGGCACCGCATTCTGACACTGGATACCAGCGCCAGTCATGAGGAACGTGACGCCTACGATGCACGAACTGTCACGCTGCTTGCGAACTATGAACTCAAGAGCACTCCGCTCCACCGCTACCGGTTCAACTGGGGTGTCGGCACCGAGTTGCTGGCGACCGACGAACGCGAGATTCTGTTCGCTGATGTGCGGACTGCGCGGCAGACCTACCTTGTTGGTGCATTCCCGCTCCATGCCCTGTTGGATACCAGCGATAGTCTGCTGGATCCAAAGGATGGCTTCAGGATTGGATTGAAGCTCTCCCCGGAACTCTCATTGCAGGGCAAAGATGCCACCAGCTATGTTCGGGCTCGCTGGGACGGGTCGGTCTATCACCGTGTCGGAAGCGGCACGGTTCTGGCTGCACGTGCGGCATTGGGCAGCATTTTTGGTGCATCGACGGATGACATAGCACCCTCCCGTCGCTTCTATGCAGGTGGGGGCGGCTCAATCCGAGGTTACGGTTACGAGAAGGTAGGGATTGCCGACAGCGTGGGTGATGTTGTTGGTGGACGGTCCATGGCCGAATTCTCCCTCGAAGCGCGAATTCCGACCAAGCTGCTCGATGGCGCAATTTCAGTGGTACCATTCGCAGATGGGGGCGCTGTATATCCGGAAGAATATCCGACTTTCGATGATTTTCGCTTCGGAGCTGGCCTGGGCCTTCGCTATGACACGCCGATCGGGCCGTTCCGGTTTGACATCGCAACTCCGCTTAACCCGCGACCGCAGGATGGCAAGATCGCGGTCTATGTTTCCCTGGGGCAGGCATTCTGATGACCGGGGACGTGGAAGAGGGTTTCGGCAGGTCCCGCTGGAAGAGCTGGTTCTCTGCTTCTTGGAAGCGTTGGGCTGCACGGGTGGTGGTCACGATCCTCGCGCTCGTGTTGGCCATTGGTGTGCTTATCGACACCTCGTTCGGTCACCGATTGGTGGCCAGCTACATCGCCGGCCTGCAGCCAGAATCCGGACTCAGGATCAGGATCGGCGAGATTACAGGTTCGCTCTACAGCCAAGTCGAACTGCACGAGCTGGCGCTGTCCGATCCGCAAGGAGAATTCCTCGAGGTCCCGCTGACCGAACTGGATTGGCGTCCCCTCCACTGGTTCACCTATGGCCTCGACATTCGCCAGCTTTCGTTTCGGCAGGGCACGCTTTCCCGGTTTCCGGCGTTTGAAGAGGGTGACCCTGACAGCCCGCTTCTGCCTGGCTTCAATATCCGTGTCGATCGCTTCGAGATCGACCGGCTGGAGATCGTGGAAGGGCTGGTCGGCGATCGGCGCGAGGTCAGCTTTCGAGCCCACACCCGCATCGATGATGGCATCGTCCAGCTCGGAGCAAACGGTGATCTGGGTGGCACCGACCGGCTTTTTGTCCAAATGGAGGCCGAACCGGTTGCAGACCGCTTTGCGCTCGAACTCGAATATAATGCGCCAGCAGGAGGTTTGCTCGCAGGCCTGGCGGGAGCGGAGGTGGACTGGCACGCAAGCGCCAGCGGCGAGGGGAGCTGGAGTGCCTGGGACGGAGAGTTTGCGGCGCAACGCGCGGCGGAGAATGTGGCCGCATTTGAACTTTCCAATCGTTCCGGCAGGTACGGCGCGCAAGGGCAAGTCAGACCCTTTGGCGAGCTCGACGAATTCGCTGCGCGGGCCGCAGGCGATGCGGTGTCGGTGGGCATCGGAGGGACATTCGAAGACAGCACCTTCGATGGTGACATCGCACTTGAAAGCCAGGCCCTGCAATTGCAGGGGAATGGCCGGATCGATCTTTCCGACAATCGATTTGACCGTTTTGGCGTAGCACTGGCTCTGCTCGAGCCGGGCCTGTTTGGCCCCGAGGTCATGTTAGAGGGCGCGCGAGTCAAAGCCACCATTGATGGGCAATTTTCAGCACTTGCGATTGACCACGACGTGAAGATCTCCCGGGTCGCTGTGGAAGCTGCAATGTTTGAGCAGGTCACACAAACGGGCATGGCCCGGAGGCAAGAGGCTGGCTGGACGATCAGCCTGAATGCAGATGTGGCAAGGTCCCGAACCGGGTTTGACGATGCTGACCGGGTTCTCGCGCGGTCCCATCTTGGAGGGGATTTGCGCGTCAAGGGTTCGTTCCTTCAGTCAGACAGGCTGGTGCTCAACTCTCCAGCTCTGGCGGCGCAATTTGCCCTCGACAGCGATCTTACGCGTGCAGATTATGCGGTGTCCGGCAGAGCCGAGATCAAGCGGCTGGATATGCCCGAACTCGCTCGTTTCAGTGGCAGCAGCAGGTTCGATTTCGCGGTAGCCAACGACAGGCCATGGTCCCTCGATGCGGATTTTACAGGCCGCGCCACGAACATTGCGATTGGTGCGATAGAACAGGTCGCAGGAAATGAACTTGCCTTTGGCGGATCGCTCTCCGCCGGCGAGGGGAGACCAATTGCATTGGTGGTTTCGCGTCTGTCCGGTCAGCACCTTGCCCTCGCATTTGATGCAGAGATCGATGGCGACTGGCTAGCGGTATCCGGTTCGGGAGAACATCGTAGCTATGGGCCGCTGCGGTTTGTCGCGAGCACACAAGGCGAGAACAGCCAGGCCAACATAACCCTCGACAGGCCCTATGCTCCTGCTGGTCTTGAAGACGTCGAAATTGCGCTTTCGTCGATCGAAGATGGTTTCAGGATTGAAACGAGGGGGCAATCCCGTCTCGGGCCGTTCGATGGCCGGTTGCGCCTGCTTTTGCCCGATGGGCAGGCGCCGCAGATCGCTATCGATCGGATCGACGTTTGGCGGACCAGCCTGTCCGGGCAACTTCAGATCGTGGAAGGGCTGGTGCTGGGCCAGATCGATCTGGCAGGAGGCGGTATCGACGGCTCGATCGAACTCGCCCGCAGCCGCGACGGTGTACAGGGGTACTCGGCAGATGTTACCGCCAGGAACGCGCATTTCGGTGGGACCGCGGACATTTCGATCGCTCAAGCCAAGATTGAGCTGGCAGGTGACCTGGCAAGCGAAGACAACAGATTGCAGGGCACGCTTGAAGCACAGGGTATCGGATACGAAGAATTCTTCGTTGGTCGGTTGGCCGGTCGCGCCGATCTTACCGGAGGTCGTGGAAGGGCTTCCCTGCTCGTCGTCGGAAGGGCCGGGAGCGATTTCAATCTTCAGGTCGAAGCCCGGGTTCAACCCGGTCGCGCCGTAATCGAGACACGCGGGCGATATCTCGGTGAGCCGATCGCAATGCCTCGACCTGCGATTGTCACATGGCAGGAAGAGGGTGCATGGCGCGTTGAGCCGTTCCAGATCAGCTTTGATGGCGGTCTCTTGTCCGCAGACGTGCGCGGTGCCGCGGATGGATCCATGCGCGGGCGGGTGCGGCTTAGCGACATGCCCTTGACCGAGATCGGGATGATCAGGCCGGATACCGGGCTGAACGGTATTGTATCTGGCAATCTTGCATGGTCGGTTCCAGCAGCTGGCGCCCCGGTTGCAACCATGAATCTGGAGCTTGTCGACTTCAGCCGCTCGGGGCTGACATTGTCGTCCCGGCCGGTCGATATCGATGTCACTGCGGCCCTTTCTGAAAGGCAACTGCGGATCAATCTTCTGGCACAGCAGGATGCACAGGAAGTTGGTCATCTGAATCTGTCGATCTCCCGCCTGCCTTCCCAGGGAAGCTTGCTGGAACGATTGTATCAGGGGCAACTGAGAGGAGACGTGCAATACGATGGACCGGCGGCGTCGATCTGGCGGCTCGCCCAGCTGGACATGTTCGATGTGACAGGGCCAATCTCTGCAAGAGCAACATTCAGTGGAAAGCCGGCCGAACCCAGAATTTCCGGTTCCCTCCAAGGGGAAGGAATGCGCTTCTACAGCGGGATCACCGGAACCGACGTGAAGGAGATTTCCCTGCGTGGACGTTTTGCCGGATCGAACCTGCAACTGACGCGCTTTTCGGGAAAGACCTCCGGAAACGGCGCGGTGAGCGGGAGCGGGACAATCGGCTTTGCCAACCTTCTTGAGATCGGGCCGACAATCGATATCCGGATTGCCGCAAGGCAAGCACAATTGCTCGACAGAGCGGACATTGGTGCAACTTTGACGGGTCCCTTGCGAATATTGTCCGACGGATCCGGCGGGACGATTGCGGGCCGCGTGCAGGTCGATCGGGGGCGGTGGCGCCTGGGCCGCGCCGATGTGGCGGAAGCCTTGCCGGAAATCGAGGTCACCGAAATCAATCTGCCCAGCAACCGGGCTCCATCCACTCAAAGGAGTAGCCCCTGGACCTATCTTGTCGATGCGCGGGCGATCAACCAGCTCGAAGTTGATGGCATGGGGCTGGACAGTGAGTGGAGCGCAGACATCCGGCTCAGAGGCACGGTTGATGATCCGCGCATTGGCGGCAAGGCAGAGTTGGTGCGCGGCGAATATAGCTTTGCAGGAGCAAATTTTGCGCTGGAAAGGGGAGACATCCGCTTCGACGAAATGGTCGCGCCTGACCCTGAGCTCGATATCCTTGCCAATTCGAAGATTGACGAACTTGATGTCACCGTGGCGGTGACCGGTAGGGCTACTGCCCCGCAGATCGAATTTCGTTCCACACCACGCTTGCCCGAAGATGAGGTGCTCTCGCGCATTCTTTTTGGCGGGCCGATAAGCGAGTTGTCTCCGCTCGATGCGCTACAGCTGGGTTCTGCCGTCGCATCTCTCAGGTCCGGCGGAGGGATTGGGCCGATCAACCGGTTGCGTCAGGCCGCTGGGCTCGATCGCCTGCGATTTCTGGCACCTGATCCGTTGCTCGATCGAGGCACTGCGATAGCTGCCGGTCGGTACTTCACCAGACGAATCTATGCAGAACTGATTACGGACGGCCAAGGATATACTGCGACGCAGCTGGAATTTCGCCTGACCAACTGGCTCACGCTCCTTGCATCGGCTTCGTCGCTTGGCCGAGAGCACGTCTCGCTCGAATATCGCCGCGATTACTGATCTGCTCCTCACGCCTCGCCGCCATGGCGATAGCCGAGATGAGGGGCATCGGAGGTCAGAAAGTGCAAGGCGACGTCTACGGCAATCATGCGATTGGCGCGCTGCGCTTCGCGCATCACGTGCGCTAGCTTGCCGGTATGCATGCGCCCCAGGACATATTCGCGGCTTTCCTTCTCGAGGACCACATTGCCGATGCCCTTTAGGCCCAAAAAAGCCGGGGCGCGGGAGTTAATCCCCGCGCCCCGGCCCTTTTCTACTTCAGTCGATCACATGCGATAGCGAACGCCGAGATAGTAGCGACGGCCCATCGTGTCATACATCTGGATGGTTGAGCTACTTGCCGCGTTCAGCGCGTTTGCGCCAACCACACGCGGCCGGACATCGAACAGATTGTCGATACCTGCGCGCATCTCGATCGCATCGTTCAACTGGTAACGACCAAACAGGGCAAACTCGGAGTAGCTCCGTGTGCCCAGGGTTCCGCCAGCAGCAAACGGCGAAGGATCGATCGAGGGCAGGTAACGCCCGCGAATACCGATCGAGCCATCATCCCACAGATAGCTGAGCGAACCGAACAGCTTGTAGTCGTAAGACAGGTTTTCCAGCGTGCCCTTGTACTCGACAAAGGGTGCGCCGGTGATCGCAGATTCCTTATAGCCGAGCAGGAAGCTCGCCTGCAGGTTCAAGGAGATTGAGCCACCGGTGCCCGTGCCCAGATCCCTCAAGTCGCTCAACCAGTTCAGAGCAACGTCGATACCTTCGGTCTTGGTGCCGCCCTTGTTGATGAATTGTGCCTTGTAGGTACGGTCCGTGCCGCTCTCGACGACCGCCCTTACGCCATTCAGATCGAACGGATAGCGATTGATGAGGTCACAGAACGGGTTTCCTTCAAGCAGTTCCGTGCCGTTGTAGGTGCCTGGAGAAGATGCCATACGCTCATTGTATTGGGGATCGAAGCACTGGCTGTAGATCTCCTGTCCGCTGGGCTGCCCGATCGTTCCGCTGAGGTCGATATTATAATAGTCGACCGACAGCGAGAAGCGATCCAGGCCCGGGGTATCGAAGGGCGAATTGATCACCGCACCAACCGTGAACGTGTCCGCGACCTCTGACTTGAGGTCCGGATTGCCCTGCGTCAAACCAACCGAGAACGGGAAGTTGATGTTGTAGAACAACGACGTACGCAGGTTTGACAGGCGCGTCAGATCCAGCGCTGCGGGGTTGGTGAAATAGAGCGATGGATCCTGTCCCACTGCAGTCGGATCTTCGGCCAGGGTGGTATAATCGAAGCCGCCGTCTCGCAGGATGAGCGCTTCGCAGGCGACCTGGACGTTGACCAGGTTGGGGTTGTCCGAACGGTTACCCCATTCGGCCGTGAACCCATCGACATTGAGACAGGCGTCCCGGCTGGAACCGATGGTGCCCGCTACTGGCGCGAACTGTTCATACAGGTTCGGTGCACGGTTCGCGCGTTGGTAACCACCGCGGAAACGCAACCAGTCGGTTACTTCCCAGTCGCCCAGGATCTTGTAGGTCCAGATTCCACCCGAATTCTTGTAATCCGAATAGCGACCGCCAAGTTCGAGATTGAACTGCTGCACCAGCGGAACATCGCTGAGCAAGGGAACCAGCAACTCGCCAAAGACTTCGGTTACCGAAGTGCTGCCTTCGGTCTGGGCCGGCAGAACGATCTGGCCCATCAGGTTGACCGTTGCCTGCTCCGCGCTGTTGCCGGAGTCGGGCTGAAAGCGCAGCGAGTTCTTGCGGTAGGTGCCGCCCGCGGCAAAGCGAACTTCGCCTGCCCACAGATCGACAAGACCGCCCTGCAGCGTTGCTTCAAGAATGTCCTGATCGACCTTGGTGACGTTGTTCAGCTCCAACGTGACGTAGTTCAGACAGTCCTGCGACGGGGCGACGGTTTCATTCGTCCCCGGGATCTGCGCCGGTACGCTGCCATCTGCGTTGAAGAATGCGAAGCCCGAAGTACAGGTCTGCGGGTTGAAGATCGCACCGTTCGTCCAGCCGGCACCATAGGGGCCGTTGACCGTAATCGAGGGGCCACCGCCATCGATCGTTCCGGTCAGGATTTGCTGGAAGTTGTCATGCGAGAGCGATCCTTGCGGCTGCTGCGCCACAACAGTGGTGCTGCCATGCGAGCCATAGGCTTCCCATGACCAGTCCTTGATCGGCAGTTCCCCGCGCAGGCCCGCAGTCACCTGGAAGACGTCACTGGTGGTGACGACGTTCTGCTGGCCGGCAAAGTTCATGCCGCGGACGAGCTGCCAGGAAGTCTGCCCGGTGCCATTCAGGCCATCGGCCACTTGTGCGCTGACCGGATGGAAGTTTCGCTGGTCGGCACCGAATGTAGCTGAGTCAGGATCGTCATTGGCCGGATCATAGGGGATGGAGAATGCCCAGAAATCCTGCGCCGTATTGGCAAAGCCCAGGGTGAACGCGTCAGAATGGCTGAAGCGGCCTTCCGTGAAGAAAGTCAGCGAGTCATTGAAGTCGTAATGGGCCGACCCGAAGATCGTGTACCTTTCGAGCGGAATGTTGATGTACTGCTCGGGGTCGTTGTAGCCGATCGACTGTTGTCCGTTCGCATTCGCCGGGTTGAGCTTGATGCCGCCACCGCCTGCCAGGTTTTGCACCGGGCCGGTGTAGGGTGCTGCCGGATTACCTGCGTTGTTCGCTACGAAAAGCGACCCATCAGGGTTCACGCCGTATCTGGTGCCTCCAATGTTGATCTGGTTGATCGGATTACCACCGAAACCGCCACTCGTGTTCGGATCGGCCCAGCCATCGCGGTAGAAGCCGCGATTGCGCTGGAGCGCTTCCTCGCGCTTCGCCCAGGTCACGCCGACCATCGCATTGCCGCGACCATCGCCGAAATTGCCGCCAACAAGGGCGCTTAGCTGATAGGATTCGCCGTCCCCCGGCTCAGCAATACCGGCCTGCGCGTCGAGTTCGATCCCTTCGAAATCGTCACGCAAGATAAAGTTGACCACGCCGGCGATGGCGTCTGCACCATACACCGCTGCTGCACCGCCGGTGATGACTTCGACGGTTTCGATGGCGGCTGACGGAATGGTGTTGAGGTCAACCAGAAGCGTCGCATTGACAGGTTGGGCACGACGGCCATTAACCAGCACCAGTGTGCGATTGGTGCCGAGGCCGCGCAGGTCAACCGATGCGGCACCTGGGGCCGCGTTTGCACCCGCAAAGGCGGTGCCTGCCGAACTGGCAGCCTGGTCCGAACCTGCTGGCTGGAACTGCGGCAGTTCGTTCAGAGAATCTTCGACACCGATCGCCGTACGGGCTTCGATACTGGCCCGGTCCACAGTGACGATCGGGCTGTTGGCGATCTCGTCGCGGCGAGCGATGCGCGAACCGGTGATGACAATCCGGTCCTGTTCGCCAGCTACCTCATCCAGAGCGCTGTCCTGGGCATGCGCCAAGCCGGGCATTGCCAGCATGGCGGAGACGGCCAGCAGTCCTGTTGTCGTGCGTAATCTTGTACGTGTATCATACCTTCGCATTGTACTTCTCCCTCATTTAATGCACTGATATTATTGTTATATTATCTCTCTCTGGCGACACTTATCCTTCGGTCCAGATCCGGAAAGTCCATGCGATAGCCGCCAAAGCCTGATCGGGTGATTTCGACTCTGACCCGGTCTTCCGCATCGAAGCGGACAGGCAGGGCCACGCTTTCCACCTGGCGCCAGATCTGGCCGTTCTCGAGCTGCATGATCAGGCGGCCATTCCGGTCCGTCCTGAAATCGGTGACGGTGCTCACCACCATTTCGCGATCTTCGGGATCGCGCTCGGCAAAGGCGGCGCCGGCAAGTTGTTCACTGCCAAGTGCTGGCTCTTGTCTCGCTGGCGCAACAGCAGCCTGACCGACTGCCACCGTGGCTGCCGCTGCAGGAACTGCTGGGTTTGCCGGAGCGGCGTTGGAAGCTGCGGGCGCGGCAGTGGGTTGCGGGGCCTGTTGCGCCTGTCGTGTGGCAGCCAGTACGGCGCGCAGGCAGGTGATTTCCGCTTCGGGATCCTCGAGCCGGGCACATTCGTCCTCGGGTAATGTCTGGGCCGCAGCGGGAAGGCTGGCAAAGGCGCAGCATGCAAGCAAAAACATGGGAAATGTGCAGCGAGATCGAGTGGCTCTCATATCAGCTTCCGTCTTGGGGTGGCGCCGGGATTGCGATGCGGTGGTGCATTTTGGAACGCGCGCAGGCTGAGTGCCGGGATGCACAAGATCGCGGTCTATCTGGCGCATTTTGCACAATAGGGCGGAGGGAAAGGCCAAGGCCAGTCTGTGGGCTGCTCGGTCTGAGGCCCGCGATCGTCTGCCGATGGCTTCCCAATCCCGTTCTCTTCATTCCCGTTTGCCCGAACATCGCTCCCACCAATGGCGCGAAGGTCAAACGAACTAAGGGCACCCTATCGGGATGAAATGGTTTTCCAAAGGAACGGCCGGTCATTTCCTGTTGAAGAAATTCCGGCGCCCTCTTGCTCCGCTGAGGTATATTTGTTGCTGGCCGGGACCTTGCCGGAATTGGCGCGACGTATCCGGCCGGGAATGACGATTGCGGAGATGGAGGAACCATTACAATTAATTACAAATTGTCACCTTCGTGCGCCTGATATCGGCTTGGCAAACCTGCCTTCGCGCTGCAAAGTCGGCCGCAAGATTGACAGGGGACTCACCGGTCCGCTGAGAGAGGAACATTTCATGCGCTTGCAGTCTCGCCTGCTACGTATTTCCATGCTTGCGACTGCTTCGGTCTTGATCGGAGCAGGCACGACCGCGCAGGCCCAGTCGCTGTGGTCTGATGCGTCGACCTGGCCCGATGGCAAGGTTCCGACAGAAGGCGATGCCGTTGAGATCACGCGCGACATGGATGTGGTGCTCGATGTCGATGCGCC
>JAHEBH010000001.1 GCA_024642335.1 Erythrobacter sp. | reverse complement strand
ATTTTGAGGCCATTCCATCTCTTGGCCTGCCTGCTCCCGATACATCCGCTGGGTTTCGAGCCAGTTGGGCGGCTCGGGAACGGCAAGGAGCCGCTCGCGTGCCGCAATCAGTGCGTCATGGTCGGAACGAAGGAAAGCCTGGATAGCATCGAGATAGGCCTGCCAAGTGACATCATTGGTCATGGTGCGACCCTCCTCAATCAGTGGGATCGCACCAGCATAATCGCCACCGCCCGCTCGGAACATCCCTTCGTGCAAGGCTAAAAACCCTTGCAGACCAGGTGAAAGATCTGCGCCATGGCGTTGGCGCCATTCTGAAATCAAAATGGCGGTGGCGGTTTCACAACCAGCCTGCCTTCCGATGGGCCGCCAGCCCCACTCTTCGCGCGACCCGTCACCATCTGGCCGTACTCCCTGGTCGAAATCCTGAAAGGACAGGGCCAGCAAGCTTTTCGGGTCCTTCACGCATTCTGTATATGGTTTTTGCGGCGGAAAACTGGTTGCTGGGGGACTGTCTTCGCCCAACGCTGGAAGTTCGGTTATGCAAAGCAGAACGGGCAAAAATATGAGCGCGTTTCGTGACATAACGATCTCATCCCCATGACCTTGATGTCAAAAAATACCAATTGAAAGAGATAAATAATGGGATCATACGCAAAAAGGCAAATGGATCTTGGCGCTATGACTCAAGCATGGCTTCTGGCAGTCGTCCGTGTGACAAGTTCCACACCGCCTTGCACTCCCCCTTGCCAGAGGTCACATCAGCACCATGCCTGAGAAAGAACTCAAAAACATCGCCCTCCTTATCGATGCAGACAATGTCAGCCCTGCCGGGATCGACCCGGTGCTGACCGTGCTGGCAGAGCTCGGGCAGGTCAACATCCGCCGGACCTATGGCAACTGGGCCAAGGCCGCCCTGTCCAATTGGGACAAGATCAGCCATCGCTATGGCCTGCAGCCGGTGCAGCAATTTGATCTGACCAAAGGCAAGAACGCCACCGATATTGCCATGACCATCGATGCGATGGACTTGCTCAATACGGGCAAGGTCGATGGGTTCGGTATCATGAGTTCGGACAGCGATTTCACCCCGCTCGTCACTCGCCTACGCCAGGATGGTATGACGGTCTATGGCTTTGGCACCGAGAAGGCGCCCGAGGCATTCCGCACGGCCTGTTCGCGCTTTCTCGATGTGGACAAACTGATTGCCGCAGCGGCGAATGAGGAGGAATCGCCCGACCTCGCCGGGGCAGGCGGCGGCAGGACGCCGGTGGACGAGGATGTAATCGAATTGCTCGCCGCAGCATGGAAGGCTGCCAAAAGGGACAAACATGGATTTGCCTCCTTGTCCGAGGTTGGTAATATCGCCAACAATCGTTCAAGCTTCGACGTGCGGAATTTCGGCTATCGGCGGCTGTCTGATCTCATTGAAGCAAATGCCGACCGGTTCAGGGTGGAGCGCCGCGACGGTGGCGTTTTCGTCAAGCGCCTGCGCTGAGCTTTTCCGCACATAGCCACAAGAGCGGGGCCTGCCCGTGCAGGTCGCCTGTTACGCGCGGGCGTTCGAGATAATAGCTTGCGTCCTGCGATTGGCCCGTGCCGACGCATACATCGCTTAGTCGACCGTCGGGGCCGAGTTTGGCCTTCAGCCCCTCCCATGCATGGTCTGCGATTGTGCGATATCCCTCAGGCAACACGCCGGAATTGGCTCCCCGCAGCAGAGCATAGGCGAACATGGCGCTGCCGCTGCTCTCGCTCCAGGCTGACGGATCATCGATCAGCTGGCCCCACAAACCGTCATGACGCTGGGTTTCGGCAAGGGCGTCCGCCATTTTGCGAAAGCCATTTAGCACCGCGGCGTGCCGTTCATGATCGGTTGGCAGTGCGGCAATGATCTCTCCCAGTCCCGCTGCGACCCAGCCATTGCCCCTGCCCCAGAAGAACGGTGCATCGGGCCCATGATGGAACAATCCGGAGGGTTGCTGCAATCGCGCGAGATAGCGTTCCGCCATGAGCGCAGCTCGATCGATGAAGCGCACCTCTCCCGCCAAGCGATAAGCTTCGGTTTGCAGCGCACCAATCATGTAGACATCGTCGATCCAGTAGCGGGCCTGCGTGGTCAAACCGTCTTCGCCAACCGATTCCCATTGGGCATCGGCCATCGAGATTCCTAAGGCCATGTTCTCGGCCTCACCGGTTGCCATCGCCCAGATGCCGATCAGGTTCGCGTCCACGTGGTTGAGCGTGTTCGGCATCGTTGACGCCTGCCGCCAGCGCTGCCGAACCAGATCGAGCAGAGAGGGGTCATTCAACGCCCTTGCAAGACGCGCTACAGCCAGCGCGGTACAGGCTTCGGCATAATGCGGCGCGCTGACACCGGGGATTTCATAGGACACGATGTCAGGCCGCGCTGCCCACTCCTGCGCGGCGGTTCTCGCGATGATTTCGGTTTCGGATGGCGCGCGCGGCGCATGCGTACAGGAACAGGCAAGCAGGCTGGCTGATCCGGCCAACAGCTGGCGGCGCGAAAGGTACAGGAGCGGATTCGGAGATGCAGATGGCACTGCGCGTCAATGCCTGCCGAACAGTTTCTCGACGTCTTCCATGGACAGTTTCACCCATGTCGGCCGGCCGTGGTTGCACTGGCCCGATCGCGGCGTCGCCTCCATTTCGCGCAGCAGGGCATTCATTTCGGCGACGTTGAGCGCCCGCCCTGCCCGCACCGAGCCGTGGCAGGCCATGGTGGCGAGAACATGTTCGATCTTCTCGCCCAGCAGCAGGCTGTCGCCATGCTTGGCAAGGTCGTCTGCAAGGTCGGTCAGCAGGGCTTCGGGATCGCCGCCCTTCAGCGAAGCGGGAAGCGCACGGACGAGCATGGCGTTGGGGCCGAAGCGTTCGATCACCAGCCCCAGCGATGCAAAGTGGTCGATCTGTTCCTCCAGCCGGTCGCAGGCAGGTTCGTCCAGTTCGACGACATCGGGCATCAGCAATGCCTGGCTCGCCGCCACCTTGTCCCCTGCCCCTGCCGTGCGCAGTCGCTCGAGCACGATCCGCTCATGCGCGGCATGCTGGTCCACGATCACCAGGCCATCTTCGGCCTCGGCGACGATATAGGTGTTGGCGACCTGCCCGCGAGCAATCCCGAGCGGATACTGCAGCGCGTCTGCGGAAATTGCTTCGGCCGGTTCAGCACGCCCATGCGGAAGTGCCGAGACACCGCTGCCATCGTTGCGCCACGGCGAGACCGGTGACTGGACACGTGCAGCAGGTGCGCTCCAGTCCCTTCCGGTGAAGATCGAGCGCATTGTTTCGCGCGCATCTTCTCGACCGACGGGTTCCGCCTGCCACCTGCCCATTGCGCCGCTATCGGGGGCCTGCGCGCTGCGCCTGTCGCCCGTTGCCAGCGATGCGCGCAGGGCCGAAACAATAAACCCGCGCACACCAGCGGCATCGCGGAAGCGCACTTCTGTCTTCGCCGGGTGGACGTTCACATCGACATCTTCGTGCGGGATCGAGAGGAATAGGGCCAACACTGCATGGCGATCGCGCGCCAGCATGTCGGCATAGGCACCGCGAACGGCACCCGCCAGCAACCGGTCCTTCACCGGTCTGCCGTTGACGAAGAGGTACTGGTGGTCCGCCACGCCGCGATTGTATGTGGGCAGCCCGGCGATGCCGGTCAGCCGCAGCTCGCCGCGCTCCTGGTCGATCGACACTGCGTTGTCCGCCAGTTCGCGGGCGACGATCTGGGCCACGCGTTCTTCAATCCCCTGTCCGGCCTGCAGCGAGAGGATCTTGCGCTCACCATGTTCGAGGCTGAATCCGATATCCGGCCGCGCCATCGCCAGCCGCCTGACCACATCGAGGCAGGCCGCATACTCGCTTCGAGAAGTGCGCAGGAACTTCCGCCGCGCGGGAACCTTCGCGAAGAGCTGCTCCATGCGAACACGTGTTCCTGGCGGGAGTGCGGCGGGTACTTCCTCGGCCAATTGGCCATGGTCGATCACCCTGCGCCAACCCTGCGCCTCTCCTCGCTGGCGGCTTTCAAGCGTTAGCCGCGCCACGCTGGCAATGCTCGGCAGCGCTTCGCCGCGAAAGCCCAGCGTGGCTACCAGTTCGATGGCGTCGTCCGGCAGCTTGGAGGTCGCATGCCGCTCCAGCGCCAGTTCCATCTCCTCCGGCGACATGCCGCAGCCGTCATCGGTCACCTCGATCCGGCCGAGGCCACCATCGACAAGCGAAACTGCAATGCGCGTGGCACCGGCATCGATCGAATTCTCGATCAGTTCCTTCAATGCGGATGCCGGCCGCTCGACCACTTCGCCCGCTGCAATGCGGTTGATAAGCGTCTCTGGCAGGCGTCGAATTTGCGGCATTTTGCCAGACTAGCGATCACCTGCGAAAAATTCGAGGCGAGCGGTGCAAAACCTTGTGCTTTTCGACACAATAATTTTGGCCTTTCATGCAGCTTCGCGCTACACAGCAGCTCTTCCAGCACATAATGGCTGTCGGGTTTGGGGTGCGTCCTGCACGACACGCAGCAAGATACGGATTTTTCAATGGGTTCCTTCTTCTCAAATTTCTTCAAATTCGGTTCGCAAAACATGGCCATCGACCTCGGTACGGCCAATACGCTGGTCTATGTCCAGGACCGCGGTATCGTCCTTAACGAGCCGTCGGTCGTGGCGATCGAGACGATCAATGGCGTCAAGCGCGTCAAGGCCGTGGGGGACGATGCGAAGATGATGATGGGCAAGACGCCCGACAATATCGAGGCGATCCGCCCGCTGCGCGATGGCGTGATTGCCGATCTCGACGTGGCGGAAGAGATGATCAAGGAATTCATCCGCAAGGTTCACGGCAAGCGCACGCTGTTGCGCTATCCGCAAATCACCATCTGCGTGCCTTCGGGCTCCACATCGGTTGAACGCCGCGCCATCCGCGATGCCGCCAGCAATGCGGGTGCTTCGGAAGTCTTCCTGATCCTTGAACCCATGGCCGCAGCAATCGGTGCCGATATGCCCGTGACCGAGCCTGTTGGTTCGATGGTCGTCGATATCGGCGGCGGGACCACCGAGGTTGCCGTTCTGTCATTGCGCGGCCTGGCCTATACCACTTCGGTCCGCACCGGTGGTGACAAGATGGACGAAGCCATCGTTTCCTACGTCCGCCGCCACCATAATCTGCTGATTGGCGATGCTACTGCAGAACGCATCAAGAAGGACTATGGCTGCGCAACAGTGCCGGAAGACGGTGTGGGCGAGACGCTTACCATCAAGGGCCGCGATCTGGTGAACGGGATTCCCAAGGAAATCACCATCAACCAGGCGCATATCGCCGAAGCCCTGTCGGAACCGATTGGCGCCATCGTGGAGGGCGTACGCATTGCGCTGGAGAACACGGCTCCCGAACTCGCCGCCGACATTGTCGACCAGGGTATCGTGCTCACAGGCGGCGGTGCGCTGATCCGCGGGCTCGACGAGCATTTGCGCGAAGAAACCGGCCTGCCTGTCAGCATTGCCGAGGACCCGCTTTCCTGCGTGGCGCTGGGCACGGGCCGGGCAATGGAAGACCCGATCTATCGCGGTGTGTTGATGACCGCTTGATGATGGAGCAAAGACAGGGAGGATGAGGCGGTTATGGCACCGCCGGATGCACACAGATCGGGTTCCAACAAGCGGGCACAGCTCGGGCTGTTTGCTGGCTATGTTGTTGCGGGTAGCGGAGCCCTGATCGGTGCGGTCCTTCTTGCCATCTCCCTCTTCAGTCCGGCGACGTTCCAGGGCCTGCGTTCCATGGCCAGCGATCTTGCCTCTCCCGCAGGTGAAGCAGGTGCGCTCGGGCGCACACAGGGCCGCAATGTACTGGAATCGATTGCCGGTTATTACGCTGCCGGCAGCAAGAATGCGGAGCTTGAGCGCGAGATCGCCATCGCCCGCGTGCGATTGGTGGAGGCCGAGGCGCTGCGCCAGGAAAATGCGCGGCTCAAGGGAATTCTCAACCTGACTGTGGGTGAGGTGCAGCCGGTCGCCATCGCCCGCCTTATCGGCTCGACATCATCCAGCACGCGCAGGTTTGCCTATCTCTCGGCCGGCTCTTCGGATGGTGTGACCAACGGCATGCCGGTCACCTCCCCCATGGGCCTGGTCGGGCGCGTGCTGGAGGTCGGGAATAGAACCGCGCGGGTGATACTCCTGACCGATCCGGAGAGCATGGTACCCGTGCGCCGGGCGACCGACGATGTCGTGGCCTTCGCCGAAGGTCGGGCAGATGGTTCGCTGCGTATCCGGTTGATCAACCTGGGCATCAATCCACTGGAAGTTGGCGATGTCTTCGTAACTTCCGGTGCAGGAGGCATGTTCCGCCCCGGTGTTGCAGTTGCTACGGTCACGCAGATCACCGAGGACGGCGCTATCGCCCAATTGCTCAGCAACCCTGCTGCGACCGACGTGGTCATCGTGGAGCCCATCTGGCAGCGGGAATTGATCGATCGGGCGACCGAACTGGCGGCGTCTGAAGGCGTGACAGAGTGATGGAACTCGCCAACCCCAACATTCGCCGCGATGCGTTTGGCAAGACAATCAACAGGGACCACTCGCCGCTTCTGGCCAATGGTCTTCCGTGGTTCACCATCCTGCTGGGGTCGATGTCGCCGATGCTTCCGATCATCGCTGCAGTTCCGGTCATTCCGCCGCTCGGTTTCCTTGTGATGATGGCCTGGCGCAGCCTGCGCCCGGGTTTGCTCCCCCTCTGGGCAGGGTTTCCGCTCGGGTTGTTCGATGATCTATTTTCCGGTCAGCCCTTCGGCAGCGGAATACTGCTCTATTCGCTTGCCCTGATTGCCTATGACTTGCTGGAATTGCGTTTTCCGTGGCGTGGTTTCTGGCAGAACTGGCTGGTGGCAAGCCTGTTCCTGACCATCTTCCTGCTGGCTTCGGCCCTTCTCGCAGGTGCCGATCTCGGCTTGATGCGGGCAGGTTTCAGCCTTCCGCAAATCCTGCTGTCGATCATGCTGTTCCCACTTGTCGTCAGTCTCGTTTCCTTGCTCGACCGATTGCGTTTGCTGCGTGTCAGGCGCATCAGGTGAAGCATGGAGAAGTCGCCCAATTCCAATGCACTTCATGATCGTTTCAATCGCCGCATTTTCATCGTAGGCGCGGTTCAAGGGGGGATCGGCCTGCTGCTGGCGGCCCGGATGGGCTATATCGCGGTCGCTGAAAATGAACGCTATCGTACCGAAGCCGAAAGCAACCGCGTCAACCTGTCTCTCATCCCGCCGCGCAGGGGCTGGATACTCGATCGCAACGGCTCACCCCTTGCCTCCAACCGCGCGGAATTCCGGATCGATATCATCCCCGACAGGGTCGAAGGCGTCGAACGCACCGTGGGCATGCTGGGCGACCTACTCAGTTTTTCCGAGGCCGAAAAGCAGGACCTTCAGGACAAGCTGAACGGGGCCGCCGGCTTCAGTGCGGTCCAGGTGGCCAGCGGGGTCGATTATGAAGAGTTTGCTGCCGTCAGCGTCCGTCTGCCCGAGCTACCGGGCGTTGTCCCGCAGAGAGGCTACTCGCGATACTACCCGACCGGACCATCCGTAGGCCACCTGATCGGTTATGTAGGCACGGCCAGCCGCGAGGAATATGAGCTGGAGCCGGTTCCGCTGCTGGTGACACCGGGCTTCAAAATGGGCAAGGACGGGCTGGAAAAGCAGTTCGAACAACAATTGCGCGGGGAGCCCGGTGCGCGCCGGGTGGAAGCGACGGCATCGGGCAAGATCATCCGCGACCTCGAAACGCGCGAGGATGTACAAGGTGACGCGGTCACCCTCACCATCGATGGCCCATTGCAGGATTATGCGGCACGGCGCATCGGGCTTGAATCCGGCTCCGTGGTGGTGATGGACTGCCAATCGGGCGACCTGCTGTGCATGGCATCAATGCCCAGCTTCGATCCCAACAGCTTTTCTGCCGGCATCGGCCGTGTCGAATATGCCATGCTGAGCGATGACGAGCGCGTCCCCTTGCGCAACAAGGTGCTGAAGGGGCTTTACCCGCCGGGATCGACCGTCAAGCCCATGCATGCGATGGCATTTCTCAAGGCGGGAATCGATCCCGAGGAAACCGTGGTGTGTGCGGGCGGGTTGAGGGTCGGAAACCGCTTTTTCCGTTGCCATTCGACGCATGGCGTCACCAACATGAACAGGGCCATCCATCAGAGCTGCGACACCTATTTCTATCACTTTGCCCAGCGGGTCGGTTTCGATGCCGTTGCCGCTTTCGCGCGTACGGTCGGCATGGGGCAGGAATTCGATCTGCCCGTTGCCAGCCAGTTCTTTGGCACAGTCCCCGATGCGGCGTGGAAGATGCGCAAATACGGCAGGGAATGGCAGAACTACGATACGGTGAACGCCGCGATCGGCCAGGGGTATTATCTCGCCAGTCCCCTGCAGCTGGCCGTCATGTCCGCCCGCTTGGCGACTGGGCAGATCGTGCAGCCGCGCCTGATCAAGCAGGACGGCCATCCGCCGTTCGCATCGATGAATTTCAATCCTGAACAGATCGGCTTTATCCGCCAGGGCATGAGCGATGTCGTCAACGGCCCCGGTACGGCTCGGCGCGCACGCCTGCCGCTGGAAGGGATCGAGCTGGCCGGCAAGACCGGTACTGCGCAGGTCGTCTCGCTCAGCATATCCGATGGCAGGTCGGGGCCGTGGAAGTATCGCGACCACGGACTATTTGTATTCTTCGCTCCGGTTGACAGTCCCCGCTATGCCGGCGCGGTCGTGATCGAGCACGGCGGGGGTTCCGGCTCGGCCTATCCGATCGCACGCGACGTGATGACTTTCCTGTTCGATCCCCAGAAGGGCCTTGATGCTTTGCATCAACTGGAAACGCAGTGGGGCGGCACGGCGCAACAGCGGCTCAGCGCCCGCTATGCCGCCTATGCTACGGCGGCGGGCGTTGACCTGCCTCCCCCGCCCGATTCGGTGCGCCTTGCGGCAGAGGTCGACGCGGAAGCGAGAGCTGCGTCGACCGGGCCCGAACGGGCGATTACCGACGCCATCGTCCCGCGCAGCGAAGAGGTGCAGACGTGAAGCGCGCGGTGACCTTGCCCGCACCTCTTGCCCAGATCCCGTGGGGGATGCTGCTGCCTCTGTTTGCGCTGGTGCTGTTCGGAGCAGCTGTCCTGCATTCGGCAGCCGGCGGGGATTTCGATACATATGCCACTTCGCACCTGATCCGCTTTGGCGTGTTTTTGACATTGGCGTTGGTCATGTCCCGCATCCCCCGCCACCTTGTCCTGTGGGGTGCTTATCCGGCCTATGGCGTGGTCCTTGTCCTCCTGCTGGGCGTGGAAATCATCGGGCAGATCGGCGGGGGCAGCCAGCGTTGGCTGGAGTTCGGCTTCCTGCGGTTGCAGCCATCGGAATTGATGAAGCCTGCCATCGTGCTGGTGCTCGCAAGCTATTTCCACACTCTGCCTGTGGGGATGATCGGCAGCTGGCGCGCGCTTGTTCCTCCAGGAGCTCTGATGGTGCTGCCCATGGCAATGGTGCTGCTCCAGCCCGACCTGGGAACCGCGCTGGCGATCGTTTTTGGCGGAGCGGTCGTGCTGTTCCTGGCAGGGCTTCCGGCAAGCTGGTTTGCCGGTGGCGGCATCGCTGCGCTGGTGATGGTTCCGCTCGCCTATTTCTTCGCGCTCAAGGACTACCAGCAACGCCGTGTAACGACCTTCCTCGATCCCGAAAGCGATCCGCTGGGCGCAGGCTACCACATCACCCAGTCGAAAATCGCCATCGGCTCGGGAGGAATCGACGGCAAGGGTTTCGGCCAGGGATCGCAGAGCCATCTGGATTATCTCCCCGAACCGCATACGGACTTTGTCTTTGCCACCATGGCCGAGGAATGGGGGCTGGTCGGCGGCATCTTCGTGCTGCTGGTCTTCGGCATCGTCCTGCGCTGGGGAACCAATGTCGCCCTCGATGCGACCGACCGGTTCTCCCGCCTTCTGGCCGGAGGCATCACGGCCACCATCTTCTTCTATGTCGCGATCAATCTGATGATGGTCATGGGCCTTGCCCCGGTTGTCGGCATCCCCCTGCCCTTCGTGAGCCACGGCGGATCATCGATGATGACCAACATGATCTGCATCGGCACGCTGATGATGGTGGACCGCTGGAACAAGCAATCCGGCGCGGCGAGCAACTGAACCCCTTTTCACCGCCGAAACATCCGCTATATGGGCGCCTCCCCGTGATTCGCAGAGCGCTTCACCGGGCCCCCGGAATGACCGGAATGGACGCATAGCTCAGTTGGTAGAGCAGCTGACTCTTAATCAGCGGGTCCTAGGTTCGAGCCCTAGTGCGTCCACCATTCCCCCACTACAATCGAACAACTTGCTCATCCGATGCGTTGGCGTGAGTATGCTTGGCGATTGCCTCTCAACACATTCCTTGACGGCGCCTGCAGGGCGATTGCGAATGTCTGATATCGGGCGGAAAGCTGCCGTGCAGCTCGCAGGTTCAGGTGCGTGACCTTCCAGTTGAGCCATCTTTATCGGACCAATCTGGCTGGTCGCTCCTTCAGGCTGCCAGCTACGTTTCTAGTTCAATCATGACTTCATTTCGTCGCATGAAAGGAAGTGTCCAAGGGGCATTGTAAAAGGCATATTCAGGTGCGCGCAGAGCAACAAGACCCTGCTCTGCGATATGGCCCTGCAGTTGCGCCGTGTGCTGGTCGAGCGAATTCTGACCGGCGAATCCCGAAAAACGAATGGCCGCAAAACGTTTTGCGGGCACCTCAATCAGCTTCACTTCCGGGTTGGCCGGCTTTGGCAGAGTCTCCATTGAGTACTCTGCTGGCATTACAAAACGCACGTTCCACGCCGCGCCCTCGGATTGCTGAATGACCGGCGCGGTCATGGCGATATTTTCACTCGATTGCTGGGTGACTGGCGCAGTCATCGCAACCTCATCCGAAGTCAGATTGGAGCCGAAAATGTAGGCCGCGATGATCCCAAAGCCGCGATTGATCGCTTCGGCGCGATCTCCCTCAACAGTGACTTGAGCGACAATCGTTGGAACATAATGGCGGATCTCGATATCCCCGCTCTTGCTGAGCACTTCATAGTCCGGTGTTTCGACATTGCTTGCCACCGCACTCCAGATAACCGCTCCAAGAAAGACAGCCCCAACCGCTGCCAGTATGATCCAGTAGATTTTCATTCCCCTAAACTGCCACAAAGTTCGAAACTGATACCATTGCTAGATGGGCGATGATCGCAAAAGCAGCGGCAAGCGTTAAGCGCTTGGACTTAAAACATATCGACATTGGTGAAGTCTCCTTCAGTACAGCATCGCCGACGGCCTCTCATGGCTCAAGATGTCCAAAAGGCCATGCCGCCGTTCGGGTTCCTTGCTGGCAAATCGGCCTGCAAATTGTTGTTTTTCGGGGACCCCTGAGCGGCGGGAGAACTATTGGCAAACCGAAATGATTGCCTGCGCAGGCCGCCGAAGTTCATCCAGATGGAGTTGGCGCATGAGGATTTGGGGGATGTCGGCCAACGCGCTATTTGTTGAGCTATCCGTGCCCCATATCGGAGAACGAGGCCCCGCGCCGGTTCACCAGCAGGCTGATGGTTCCCTGCCCCAGGCTGGACCCATTTTATCTGCGCCTACGGTTTGCGGGATATAGCCGCGACCAACGCAGACACGGCAATGGCGAACAGCAGCGCCATGCCAACCTTTTCGAAGGTGTTGTCATAGAAACCTTCGGGGCGGTCGAACCAAACGGCCATTTCGGGGTTGTTGACGGCGTAGAGCATGAAGGCTGCCACCCCCAACAATAGTGCAAGCATCAACGGACCCAGAGGGCCTTTGAGGTTTCCTCTTGCCATCGCCTAAACCTCCCGCTCGTTCATGAACGATCCGCCACTTTCCTACACAGTCTCGCTCGGTCTAGTCCATGCGCAAAGCAAAGCGAAAGTGCGCCTCCACATGCCCGTTCACCAAAGGTCACACTCTTTCCTCGAATATGCGCTCAAAAACCGCGCAATCGCTGGCTTTCCGCCGGAAGGTCACAGACAAAACACCGCGCTTCTGTGTTACATTCCGTTGCCTTTTGCCGCGTCTCTGCGCAGGGATGGCGAGGTGCACCAAGCTAGGGAGAGAATGTGGTGAGTATCCTTGAAGATCGTGTCGCCGTTGTTACCGGGGCGAGTTCGGGCATTGGTGAGGCTTGCGCGCTGGGCTTTGTCGAAAAGGGCGCGAAGGTGGTTCTGGCTGCCCGCCGCGTCGAGCGCCTGACATCGCTGGTCGCAAAGATCGAGGGCATGGGCGGCGAAGCGCTGGCCGTGGCGACCGATGTGACTGACGAGCATGCGGTGGCGAACCTGTTTGCCGAAGCGGTCGCCCGTTTTGGCACGGTGGATGTGCTGATCAATAACGCCGGAATCGCCGAGAACACGCCCGTTCACGAGACTTCGCTCGACCACTGGAACAAGGTGATCGGCACCAACCTTACCAGCGCCTTCCTGTGCTCCAAGCACGCATGGCCGATCTTCAAGAAGGGCGGGCACGGACGCATCGTCAACGTCGGGTCGATTTCAGCCAAGGTGCCGCGCAATGAGTGCCCGTCCTACACCGCCAGCAAGTTCGGCCTTTCGGGCCTTACCCATGCGCTGGCGCTGGATGGTCGTGATGACAATATCGCCGTGTCGATTTTCCATCCGGGTATCGTCGCCACCGAGATCATGCCGGGTTCGGTGAAATTGCCGGACAATTTCGCGGCCACGCCGGAAGAGGCGGCAGGCATCATCATCCACATGTGCGACATGCCCGATTACATCAATTTCTACGAAGCGCTGATGGTGCAGAACAAGCTGCCCTTCCTCGGCCGCGGATAAACCGCATGGCCGACGAACTCGGCTGCTGGAATATCGCCGACCTGCGCGCAAAGGCACGCAGGCGGCTTCCACGGGGCGTGTGGGAATATCTCGAGCGCGGGGTCGAGGATGAAACTGGCATGGCGCGCAATCGCGCTGCTCTTGATGCCCTCGCCTTCATTCCCAGAGTGGCCCGCAATGTCGAGAATATCGACACCCGCCATGACATTCTGGGTGCCTCAAGCTCCGCACCCTTCGCCATCGCTCCGACGGGAGCGGCAGGCTTGATCTGGCATCGCGGCGATGTGCATCTGGCGCGTGCTGCCGCGAAGGCGGGCATCCCCTTCACCATTTCCAGCGCCAGCACGATGGATGTGGAGGAGATTGCCAAGGCAGGCGGTACGCTGTGGTTCCAGCTCTATATGTGGGAAGACAAGCCGCTGTCCTATACCGTGCTTGAGCGTGCTCGTGCCGTCGGTTGCGAGACATTGTTCGTGACGCTCGACCTGCCGGTGATGCCCAATCGCGAATATCTCTTCCGCAATGGCTATGGGATGCCCTTCGCGCTCAACAAGAACAACATGCTCGATGTCATGATGCACCCCCGATGGCTGCTGGGTGTCATGGGGCGTTATGCATTGGGAGGAGCCATGCCGGGCCAAGGCAATCTGCCTCCTTACCTCAAGAGCAGCATCATGAAGGGTTCCAAACCCGGTACCTTGTTCAAGCAGAGCGACCTGGACTGGGAAGCGATCAAACTCTTGCGCGCCAAATGGCCAGGCAGACTGGTGCTGAAAGGCATGTTGCACCCCGATGATGCGGAGATGGCATTGAATATCGGGGCTGACGGGGTGCTTGTATCCAATCACGGCGCCAGGTCGCTCGATCATTCGATTGCGGCGATCGATGCCCTGCCCGCCATTGTTGATCGTGTAGGCGGGAGGATGAGCGTGCTGTTCGACAGCGGCGTCAGGCGCGGGAGCGACGTGGTGAAGGCACTCGCCCTGGGTGCGGACGGCGTGATGCTTGGCCGTGCTACGCTCTACGGACTTGGCGTGGCTGGTGAACGCGGTGTCGCGCGCGCGCTCGACATGCTGCAGGACGAGACCCGCCGTACAATGGGTATGCTGGGCCTCACCAGCACCGGCGAAATCGGCCCGCAGGTGCTGGCGCCGCGCGCATCATAGCGTGTGATACTTGCGGTACCATTCGACAAAGCGGGGAATGCCGACGTCGACCGACGTTGTCGGCTGATAACCCAGGTCGCGCTGGATTGCGTCGATATCGGCAAAGGTGCGCAACACGTCGCCGGGTTGCATTGGCAGCATCTGCATTTCCGCTTTCCTACCGCATGCATCTTCGAGCACGCGGATCACGTCGAGCAGCTTTTCACAGCGATGGTTGCCGATGTTGTAGATGGTGTGTGCTTTGGTGCTCCCGCCGGGCTTGGCCGAACCGTCATTGGCCGGAGGATGGTCCAGCGAGGCGACAACGCCCGACACGATGTCGTCTATAAAGGTGTAGTCGCGCCAGACCTCGCCCTCGTTGAACACGGGGATCGGCTCTCCCGCCAGGATCCTGGCGGTGAAGTTCCACACCATCATGTCGGGGCGGCCCCACGGGCCATAGACGGTGAAGAAGCGCAGTCCTGTTTGCGGGATATTGTAGAGATGGGCGTAGGTCTCGCTCATCAGCTCGTCGGACTTCTTGGTGGCGGCGTAGAGCGAGACGGGATGGTCCACCCGGTCGTCCACCGAGAAGGGCACTTTCGACGCGTTGCCATAGACCGAGCTGGAGCTGGCATAGACCATGTGATCGATCTGCCTGTCCCTCGCCAGTTCGAGCAGGTTGAGGTGGCCCATCACATTGGCCTCGATATAGGCGCGCGGGTTCTCCAGCGAATAGCGCACACCGGGCTGCGCGCCGAGATGGACGATGCGGTCGAAGTGCTGACCATCCAATGCCGCGGCCAAAGCGCGATGGTCCGCAAAATCAACCCGTTCAAAGGTGAAGCGCGCCGGATGAAGGTGCGCCAAGCGGTCGCGGCGCGCCATCTTTAGAGAAACCGGATAATAGTCGTTGAGGTTATCGATGCCGATAACCTCGTCCCCGCGCACCATGAGGGCATCGGAAACTGCTGCGCCAATAAAGCCCGCCGCACCGGTGACGAGGTATCGCATGTTCAAATCATAACCCCTGTTTCAATCATGGCCTAATGCTCTGTCGCGCCGGCAATATCGAGATAGCCGCGGTCGAAATAGGTGAGCGGTGCCGCATCCATGCGATGCCGGGCCTCCAGCAGTTCACCGATCACGATGCTGTGCGTGCCGAACTGGTGGATTGCGGCCAAGCGGCATACGAAACTCGATTGCGCACTTTCCAGAACGGGGGCGCCCGCGACATCCATCCAGTTCCCGACCGAAAAGCGATCGGGCGCGGTCGGGATCATGAAATGCTCGGCGACATCGCGATTGGCTTGGGCGAGTACATTCACGCAAAACTTCCCCTCTTGCACGAGAGGATCGTGCACAGAGGCATCCCGATTGATGCAGGCGAGCAGCGAGGGCGGGTCGAAACTCACCGAGTTTACGGCAGTGGCCAATATTCCATAGCGCTGCCCACGATGGCTGGTTGTCACCGCATAGACTGTCGCCGACACATGCCGCATGGCATTGCGGAAGACATCAAGAAGTTCGGATTTTTCCTGCACTGAATCGGTCACCAATTCTCCAATGCTCCCAATGCGGTGCCGATGTGAAAGGTGCAAGTCGGAACATGGGAACAATCCGGTGTGATTTCTATGCTTGTTATCACATTTAAATGTGATTATGCGGATATCCATGTTCGAAGAAACCAAAAATCGCGTTCGCGAATTCATCGACGAGGGCAAGATGACCCGCGCTGGGCTGGCGCGAGCTGCGGGCCTGCATGTGAACACATTGCGTGATTGCACCGAGGCGAGCTGGAACCCTACTACCGAGACATTGGGCAAGCTGGAGCGTTTCCTCACCGAAAATGACGACACACCAGTGCTTGTAGGGATCGAACAGATCATCGATGAGGCGCGCAATGGCCGCATGTTCATCCTCGTCGATGACGAGGACCGGGAGAATGAGGGTGACCTGATCGTCCCCGCTCAAATGGCGACACCAGATGCGATCAATTTCATGGCCATGCATGGTCGCGGACTGATCTGCCTTGCGCTCACCAAGGCACGGGTCGAAGCGCTTGGCCTCGATTTGATGAGCCAGAAGAACCGCACCCGCCATGAGACAGCCTTTACCGTGGCGATCGAAGCGCGCGAGGGCGTTACCACCGGCATCAGTGCGGCAGACCGCGCGCGCACCATCTCCGTCGCCACCGATGCATCCAAGGGTGCGGACGACATCGTGACCCCGGGGCATGTCTTCCCGCTGGTGGCCCGCGAGGGCGGTGTGCTTGTCCGTGCAGGCCACACCGAAGCAGCAGTGGACATCTCACGGCTTGCCGGGCTCAACCCCGCAGGCGTGATCTGCGAAATCATGAACGAGGACGGGTCGATGGCCCGCCTTGAAGACCTGATCCGGTTCGGCCGCAAGCACGGCCTCAAGATCGGGACTATCCGCGATCTGATCGCCTATCGCCGCCAGCACGACCATCTCGTCGAACAACGCGAGGAAACGCGTTTCGAGAGCCATTGGGGCGGAGACTGGCGCGCGATCAGTTTCTGGAACAAGGCCACCAAGGGTGAGACCATGGCGCTGGTCAAAGGCCATATCGATCCTGCCAGGCCGACGCTGGTGCGCATGCACGCGATGTCTCTGTTCGACGATATCTTTGCCCAGGCGACCAGCCGCAACGGCCTTCTGGAAGGTGCGATGCGCACCATTGGAAAGGAAGGTGCGGGCGTTGTCGTGCTGATCAATCGCCCCCTGCCCGACTATGCCTCACGCGCTATCCTGATGCAGAAGAAGGGCCCCGCCTCCGCTGGCCCCGCAGACGACGACCCGCCCGAACAGCGCGATTACGGCGTTGGTGCACAGATCCTCGCTGAACTTGGCGTGCGCGACATGGTACTGCTCACCAATACCAGGCATTCGCTTGTTGGCCTGGAGGGCTATGGCCTCTCCATCGTCGGCGAGCGGCCGATTACCTGCGAAGGACAGAATTGATGGCCCGTTTCCTGATCGTCGAAGCCCGCTTCTACGCCCACCTCAACGATATGCTGATCGCCGGTGCGAAAGGGGCGCTGGAAGCTGCCGGACATGAGGTGGACGTACTCACCGTTCCCGGCGCACTGGAAGTTCCGGGCGCCATCGCCACCGCTGCAGAGAGCGGGCGCTTTGAAGGCTTTGTCGCGCTGGGCGTGGTGATCCGCGGCGAGACCTACCACTTCGAAATCGTCGCCGGAGAAAGCGCGCGCGGCATTATGGCGCTGACGATGGACGGCATAGCCATCGGCAACGGCATCCTCACCACAGAGAATGAAGCACAGGCGTTCTATCGAGCCGACCCAGCGCAGGGCAACAAGGGGGCAGGCGCCGCCGAAGCCGCGATGGCCCTGCTCGCGATTCAGGAGAAGTTCGCATGAGCCATCCAGCAATAGCAGGCATTCCTCTAGTCCTCGGCGGCAATGTGTTTGGCTGGACGGTCAAGGGCGACGAGGCCTTCGCCGTGCTCGATGCCTTTTACGAAGCTGGCGGCCGCATGATCGATACGGCAGACGTATATTCCGCGTGGATCCCTGGACACAAAGGGGGCGAATCCGAGACTGTGATCGGAGAATGGATGGCCGCGCGCGGTGTTCGTGGCGAAATGCGCATCCACACCAAGACCGGAATGCTCAGCACCAGGAAGCCACTTGCACCCGGCTCCGCTGGCGATCCTGATCTCTATCAGCCTGATGAGATCATGAAGTCGCTTGGGGCTTCGCTTGACCGCCTCCAGACCGATTATCTCGATCTCTATTACGCCCATCGCGATTTCGAGGAACTGGAGATTGGCGCAATCGTTGCGGCTTTCGACGCGACAGTGAAAGCCGGCAAGGTTCGCTCGCTTGGTGCTTCCAACTTCACTGCCGAGCGGCTGTCTGCCGCGCTCGCAGCGGCCGACGCCACCGGAGCCGAGCCTTTCACCGCTTTGCAGAACGAATATAATCTTGTTTCTCGCAAAGCCTATGGCCCGGAATTGCAGCAGCTCTGTACCTCGCGCGGAATTGCCATGCTTCCCTTCTTCGGCCTCGCGTCGGGCTACCTCACCGGCAAATACCGCAAGCCAGAGGATTTCGAGAAGGGTAACCGCACCCAACGCGTGAAGGACTATGCCGAAGTCGGTCCGCCGGTCCTCGCTGCCATGGACAAGGTGGCCGCGGAAACCGGTGCCAGCCTGCCCGCAATCGCGCTCGCCTGGCTCAATGTCCAACCCGGCATTGCCGCTCCGATCGCCAGCGCTCGCTCGCTCGAGCAATTGCCGCCGCTCATCGAAGGCGCGACGCTGAAATTGAGCGACGATCAGGTGGCGAGCTTGACTGAAGCGAGCAACTGAGGCCGCTTCCCGGAGTTCCATCTGCAACGACCTTGCGACGGGTTTGCACGCGCTTCAGAAGGGACGGGGACGGCCACTGCGCGCGCGCTGAATCGCTTTGGGCTTAGCAAGAAATTTCACCCTAATCACAGCAGATTGGTCACTTTGTGTAGGAATTATTGTGTCGCGCGTAAGCGGGGTTCTTAAATCTTCCAACTTGTATGAAATCCGCTGCAGGTGGTATGTGCTGACTCAGCGAAGGAGGTGCTTATGAAAAGTTCGCTCTTGTTACTTTCCGCAATCGCTATGCTGGTTCCTGCATGCCAGGCAAGCGAGCAGCCTGCTACCGAAGTCGCCACTGTCGACACCAGCGCCGAGGAGCAGGCAATCCGCGGGCAGGTCGACCGTTGGCACCAGCTCATGAAAGCCAATGATGCCGCGGGCATTGCAGCGCTGTACACTGCAGACGGCGCGGTGATGCCGCCCAACGCCGCTATTGGCATAGGACCTGAGGCGATCCAGCAAACTTGGACATCGCTGCTGGCAACGCCCGGCTTCGATCTGACGATCGTTCCGGAGCAAATCGTCGTGGCAGCCTCGGGCGACATGGCCCTCGATCGTGGGACCTATGCACTGGCAGTCGCACCCGACGGAAGCACCCAGACCGACACCGGCAAATACGTTGTCGTCTGGCGGAAGATCGACGGCGAATGGAAAGCTGCGGCGGACATCTTCAACAGCGATTTACCACCCGGCTGAAACCGAGGGCCGATCAGTGCTCTCGAGGCCGGACGCGATGAGTCGCTAGGAGTATTTCGCCGCCCTACCGCGCCAAACGCCCGAAACAGCCCTTTCCGGCATAGGCGGCGCTGTCGCCCAGTTCTTCCTCGATGCGGATGAGCTGGTTGTACTTCGCCAGCCTGTCCGAACGGGCGAGCGATCCGGTCTTGATCTGTCCGCAATTGGTGGCAACCGCGAGGTCCGCGATCGTCGCATCCTCGGTTTCGCCCGAACGGTGGGACATGACCGAGGTGTAGCCCGCGCGATGGGCGATTTCGACCGCCTGCAGTGTTTCGGAGAGCGAGCCGATCTGGTTGACCTTCACCAGCAGCGAATTGGCGAGGCCCTTCTCGATGCCCATGGTCAGGCGAGCGGGATTGGTTACGAACAGGTCGTCACCCACCAGCTGTACCTTGTTGCCGATCTTGTCGGTCAGCAGCTTCCAGCCGATGAAATCGTCTTCGGCCATGCCGTCCTCGATCGAGCGGATGGGATAGGCGTTGCACAGATCGGCAAGGTAATCGGCCATTTCCTCGGGGGAAAGCGACGTACCCTCGCCCGCCATGTCATAGCGGCCATCGGCATAAAATTCGGTGGAAGCGCAATCGAGCGCCAGCGCGATATCTTCCCCCGGCTTGAAACCGGCGCGTTCGATGGAGGCCATGATGAAATCCAGCGCGTCGCGCGTGCTGGCTAGGTTGGGGGCAAAGCCGCCCTCGTCACCCACGGAAGTGGACAGGCCCTTGCCTGACAGGCCCTTCTTCAGCGTGTGGAACACTTCCGCGCCCCAGCGCACGCCTTCGGCAATGCTGCCTGCCCCTATGGGCATGATCATGAATTCCTGGATGTCTATGGGATTGTCGGCATGTTCGCCGCCGTTGATGATGTTCATCATGGGCACCGGCAGGACGTGGGCAGAGACGCCGCCGACATAGGCATAGAGCGGAAGTCCGCGGGCATTGGCTGCGGCCTTGGCAACTGC
Source organism: Erythrobacter sp. (assembly GCA_024642335.1). Classification (GTDB taxonomy): domain Bacteria; phylum Pseudomonadota; class Alphaproteobacteria; order Sphingomonadales; family Sphingomonadaceae; genus Alteraurantiacibacter. The sequence goes on along the minus strand of JAHEBH010000001.1, from coordinate 107,866 downwards.
CAGGCTGACGCCGAGGATCGCATTTGCGCCCAGATTGCTCTTGTTCGGCGTACCGTCCAGCGCAATCATGACCTGGTCGATATCGCGCTGGTCTTCCGCATCGAGGCCGAGCAGCGCATCGGCAATGGGACCGTTGACCGAGTCTACCGCTTTCAGCACGCCTTTGCCGAGGTAGCGGGACTTGTCCCCGTCGCGCAGTTCGACGGCTTCATGTGCGCCGGTGGACGCACCGGAGGGCACTGCGGCGCGGCCAAAACTGCCATCATCGAGGAGAATATCGACTTCGACGGTCGGATTGCCCCGGCTGTCGAGGATCTCGCGGCCATGAATGTCGATGATGGCGGTCATGATATGCTCCGTCTGGAAGTCAGTGTTGTAAAGTGCTAAAACACCCCCATATCAGGTGTATGCGGCCTCCTATGCCGGGGAAGATGCCGGCGCAAGCCGCGTTGGAATATTATCGGGTCCAGCATTGCACGCTGGCCCGGAATCCGCGGGGATAATCCTCGCAAAGGCAAGGAAAAGGGTAGAACCATGGCTGGCAAGACCACCAAATCACAAACCACCAAGGCAAAGGCCGATGCGCCTTCCAACACCGCTGAAGCGAAATCACGCTTCAACGCCGCGCTTGACGAGGCGAAGGCTGGTGCCGCCGCGCTCACCACCGAGGCACGTGAAAGGGCTTCCACCTATGCCGGTGATGCCCGTGCCGTCGGTGAAGACTGGGCAGGCGACGCAAAGGTCAAGGCCGGTGAATTGGCAACGACCGGCAAGAACAAGGCCGGTGAGGCATTGGGCAATCTCAGCCGCGTGGTGGATGAGAATGCATCCTCGATAGATGAAAAGTTCGGGCAGAAATATGGCGATTACGCCCGCAGCGCGTCGCGTTCCATGCAGAACACTGCTAACACGCTTCAGGAAAAGAGCGTGGAGGAACTTGGTGAAGGTGCGCGCGAATATGTCCGCAACAATCCCGGCAAGTCGCTTGGTATTGCGGCTCTTGTCGGCTTCATGCTTTCACGCCTGTTCCGCAGGTAGACTGTCTTGAGCCTGGAGCGGGAGGAAACGCCCGGCACCCGGCCTGATCCTTCGGGCGCTGAAGATGCGCCCGGAGCGCAGCGTTCGCTGGTCGATGACATAGAGGACCTAGTTCATGACGCGCGCACCTATTTTGACGCGGAACTGACATATCAGAAGACACGCGCTGGCTTTGTCGGTGCCTGCATCAAGCGGGCCATCGGCATGGGACTCGCGGCTGTGCTTGTGGCCAGCTTTGCCGTGATAGTGCTTGCCGTCGGACTGATCATTGCCCTTACCCCGCACCTGACCGCCTGGGGCGCAACAGCGGTTGTCGCCGGAGCCATGCTGCTGGCCGTCCTCCTGTTGCTGCGGATTGCGAGAAACGCCTGGAGAGACATGTTGGCCGCCATCCACGACGATGCGGATGAGGGCAGCTGACCGGTGTCACCGCTCAAACAACGCCTTGCCGAAGATCGCGCCATGCGTGATGCGGCGCGCGCCAATGTCGAGACCGATATCGCCATCATCAAGGGCGAGGAAGGCGATCAGGGCCTCGCCGCGCGCCTGCTGGAGGGCGGGAAGGACCTCGCCCGCACGCTCGGAGATGGCGCACTGGACATGGCAGGCGACAGCAAGGGCAAACTTGGCGGTGCCGTGGCGCTGGGTCTCGCCGGAATGGCCGCATTGCTGTTCCGCAAGCCGATCATGGATGCGGTCGAAGGTTTTTTCGCCGAAGCGGAAGAGGCTCTTGCGGAAGCGGAAGCCAGTTCCGAAATGGAGGAAACAGAAGCAACGGCATCAGACGATGCCACCGGAGCAAGCGATGAGTGACACGACAGAAGCAAAACGCCAGGCCATCAAGGAGCGTATTTCCGCTGCGCAGACGCGCAATGATGCCAGGCGCGAGCCGTCACTACTCGAGCAGATCGGTGAACAGGCCGTGGCTGTAAAGGATGAATTCACCGCCTTCGCCCGCAAGCATCCCGTTGCCACGGTGGCAGGCGGCATTGCACTGGGCGTGCTCATCAGCGCCCTGTTCAAGAACTCTCCCACCCGCAAGGCCGGCCGCTATGCGGGAAAGAAGGCCATTGGGTTGGCGACGCTGGGCAGTGAAGCCGTCAGCTCTTTCGCCGAGCACCTGATGGAATCGACCGCCGACATCCGGCAGACCGGCGTCGACAGACTGGAAGACGTCAACGATGCACTGGGCGACAAAGCGCGCAAGGTGAAGCGCGATGCAGCCTACAAGCTCGACAACGCCAGCGATACGGCGCGGATCACCGCACGCAATCTGGGCAAGACTCTTGCCCGCTCCATGCGCAAAGACTGAGACTCGCCTCCTTCGCACTTGCAGCACACGGCGATTCGCCTAAGAACGCCGCAACGCACCGCAGATTTTCCGGAAAGGTCCAGTTATGGATAAACAGCTCCTTCACATGGTCATGGGCGGCAAGGTCGTGGACCCGCAGGGCACCGAATTCCAGGACCTGAAGGACATTCATGTGGTCGGCTTCTATCCCTCTTATGCCGCCGCTGAAGAAGCATGGCGCGGCTGGGCCCAGCGCACGGTAGACGATGCGGAGATGAAATATGTCATCGTCCACCTGCACAAGCTGCTCGAGCCGGAATTGCCGGGGGCTTGATTAGATTGCTGGATGCAGCCTGTGCCAATCGGTGCTGGTTTCATAGGCATGGCCAGCCTTAATCAACGAGGCTTCCGATACCCGCTGCCCTAGCAATTGCATACCATATGGAATGCCTTCTGGCGACATGCCGCATGGAAGTGTGAGCGACGGCGTACCGGCGAAATTCGCAGGCACGGTGGCCCAAAGAGGCGTTTGAGAGAGATAATCACCAACTACCGGGGCGGCTCCACGCAATTGATCCTGCGTCACCGGGAACGATACTCCGGTCGGGGCCACAACAACATCTGCCTTCGCGAGTTCGCCCTCAAATGCCAGATTGAGCATGCGACGCTGCTCCACTCCCTTCGCATAAGTCTCGTCAGAGATTGACTGGGCTCCTGCGAGGAAACCGGCAAACATTTCGCCGTATTCGTTGGCTCGTGAGGGGAAACTCTGTGCATGTGACTGGTATACTTCGCGTCCAAGCGCATCCAGCGTCTCTTCGATCAGTTCATGGTTCGCACCAAGGTTGACCTCAACTATTTCCGCACCCAGTGCTTCCATCTGCGCAACTGCAACCAAAATCGCCTCTGCCAAACCCGAACCGAACTCATCTATTCCATAATTTGGGTCGAACCCGATCTTCATCCCACGGATATCCCCTGAGACTGCATCCGAGAAGTCAGTTGATGGTAGAGCTAAGGCCGTTGAATCATTTTCATCCTGTCCGGCAATTGCTTGCAACATCGCAGCAGCGTCTTCGACCGAACGCGCAAACGGGCCGACATGGTCCAGCGATTCACTCATTGTCATGACGCCATAACGGCTGACCCTGCCATATGTCGGTTTCAGGCCGACAACGCCGTTTGCCATCGCCGGCCAGCGGATCGACCCTGCCGTGTCGCTACCAAGTGCCGCGAAACACAAGCCCGCAGCAACCGCCACGCCAGATCCACTGGACGAAACTCCCGTCCAGTAGCTCTCGTTCCAAGGGTTGATCGGTATATCGAAGCCAGGAGCATAGGTGACAAATGCTCCTTCAGTCATGTTCAACTTACCCAACGGAACCACGCCAGCGTCTGCCAGGCGCGCAACGACTGTGGCATCATAGTCGGGAACGAAGTCTCGATTGATGGCCAGGCCGCCCATCGTCCTCACGCCCTTCGTGTAGAACAGGTCCTTATAGGCGACAGGAATGCCGTGCAGGATTCCCCGATAGATTCCTGACCGGATTTCGTCCTCCGCCTTGCGCGCGGCGGCCAAGGCCAATTCCGGTGTGATCGTGGCAAAGGCCTTGAGCTTGCCGTCGATCGCATCGATCCGCTCCAGCATGATACGCGTAAGTTCAACCGGAGAGAGTTCACCAGACCGGAGCAGCGCAGCCACCTGGGATATCGACTGGTAGTAAAGCTCACTTCGGTCTGCTTGCGAAGTCGTACAGCCTGGCATCACGGTGGCGGCGGCCATGCCACCAGTCGCGCCGATGAAGGTGCGCCGACTAACACTGCCAATCGGATGCCCTATTAGATGTCCAGCTCGGTCCGAGCTATTCTGGTCGCGCATAGTTTCCCCCCTGCCGGCCTAAGAGGCTTGGCGGGACGGTTCTAATTCAGCGTCTGAAACTGTCGAGCATAAAAGCCTCGACATGTGCCGAGGATGCCGGTTGCGATCAGATGAATTCGACCTTCTCGACGAGGTAGAACCTGTCACCCGAAGGCACGGTTACTTCCACTTCCTCGCCTACCGATTTGCCGATCAGGGCGCGGCCGAGCGGGGAATCGTAGGAGATGCGGCCGTTCTTGGCATCGCTCTCCGCCTGGCCCACGATCTGGTAGCGGAAGGGCTTGTCGTCCTCGTCCAGCACGGTGACGGTGGCTCCGAATACGATCCGGTCGCCCGAAAGCGTGGTGGGGTCGATGATCTGGGCGCGTGTGACCTTGTCTTCCAGCTCGGCGATCTGTGCCTCGACATGGCCCTGGCGTTCCTTCGCCGCGTGATATTCCGCGTTTTCCGAAAGATCGCCGTGCGCGCGCGCTTCCTCGATCGCGTCGACGATGCGCGGCCGCTCTGCCCTCAAGGTCTTCAGATCCGCGGTCAGCTTTTCATAGCCTTCCGCCAGCATGGGAAATTTTTCCATGTCTTCCCTGTCTTTCCCTCAAATCCCGTCAAAGAAGCCCTGCCCGCCCGAAGGTAGGCTTTGGGAAGGCGTTCAATTGTCGGGAAAGCTTATTCGTTCGTCAGCTATAATAGTCCTGTAATGAACGAACTTCAAGATCGGCCGCCTTTACGGTGATAATCGCCTTTGCAGCGGCGGCCGAAGCGGCGGCCGTGGTATAGTAAGGAACCTTCTGGGTGATGGCCGATGCACGGATGGATTGGCTGTCCTTGTGGCTCTGCCAGCCTTCCGTGGTGTTGAAGATCAGCGCAATCTCCCCGTCCACGATCTTGTCGACGATATGCGGGCGCCCTTCGGCCACCTTGTTGACGCGTTCGACTGGCAGTCCGGCGTCGCTCAGGTACCGTTCCGTGCCCCCCGTCGCGACGACCTTGAAGCCATGGTCGATCAGCTGCTTCACGGCCTCCAGCACCTGCGGCTTGTCACTGTCCTTGACCGAGACGAACAGCGTGCCGCCTTCGGGCAAATTGGTGCCGCTGCCGATCTGCGACTTGATGTAGGCATAGGGAAATTCCCGGTCGATACCCATGACTTCGCCGGTGGACTTCATTTCCGGTGAGAGGACGGGATCCGAACCGGGGAAGCGGGCGAAGGGGAAGACGGCTTCCTTCACCGCCATGTAATCGAATTCTCGCTTGAAGGGCGGGAAATCGGCCAGTTTCTCGCCAGCCATGATCCTGCTGGCGATCTTGGCGACCGGCTGGCCAATGGCCTTGGCCACGAATGGCACGGTGCGGCTGGCGCGCGGGTTCACCTCGATCAGGTAGACCTCGCCATCTTTTACCGCGAATTGCACGTTCATCAGTCCCAGCACGCCCAGAGCCTTGGCCAGTGCCTCGCCCTGGCGTTCCATCTCGGCAATGATCTCGGCGGGCAGGCTGTAGGGCGGCAGGGTACAGGCGCTGTCGCCCGAATGGACCCCGGCTTCCTCGATATGCTGCATCACGCCCGCGACGCGCACTTCCTCGCCATCGCACAGCACGTCGACATCGCATTCGATGGCATCGCGCAAATACTGGTCAACCAGCACGGGACTGTCGCCGGATACGTTCACCGCGGTGGCGATATAGTTATCGAGCTGCGCCTCGCTGTCGACGATCTCCATGGCGCGGCCACCCAGGACATAGGATGGACGCAGCAAAACAGGATAGCCGATGCGCGCAGCCACGGCGGCGGCCTCGTCACGGCTGCGGGCGATGCCGTTGGCGGGCTGCTTAAGTTCCAGCTGGTTGACCAGTTTGGCGAAACGTTCACGATCTTCGGCAAGGTCGATCGCATCGGGCGAGGTGCCGAGGATGGGAATGCCGTTCTCTTCCAGCGCATTGGCCAGTTTGAGCGGCGTCTGGCCACCAAACTGCACGATCACGCCCAGCAATTCGCCCTTCGACATTTCGACGCGCAGGATTTCCAGCACGTCCTCCTCGGTCAGCGGCTCGAAGTAGAGGCGATCGGAAGTGTCATAGTCGGTCGAAACCGTCTCCGGGTTGCAGTTAATCATGATGGTCTCGAAACCCGCCTCGGCCAGCGCGAAACAGGCGTGGACGCAGCAATAATCGAATTCGATACCCTGCCCGATGCGGTTGGGACCACCACCGAGGATGACCACCTTCTTGCGGTCTGACGGGTCAGCCTCATCCTCTGGCGTGCCGAAGGTCGGCGCCTCATAGGTCGAATACATGTATGGCGTGATCGCCTCGAACTCGGCGGCGCAGCTGTCGATACGCTTGTATACGGGGAAGACGCCCAGCCTGTGGCGCAATTCGCGCACTTCCTGTTCGGATGTGGCGCCGGCCATCGCGCGCAGCGCATCGTGCAGCAGGCCCGAACGCTTGGCTTGCGTTTCGCCCAGCCCGCCTGCGACATGCACCGAGCGCACGGCCAGCGTGGCGAGGCGCTTGTCGGAGAAACCCATCGCCTTGAGGCGGCGCATGCCCGCGGCATCGCCCGGCAGGCCTTCGTCAGAGATGCGCTTTTCCTCGGCGATGATCTCTTCGATCTGGCGCAGGAACCACGGGTCGAAATGGGTGATCGCCTGGATTTCTTCCATGGTGAAGCCTTCGCGGAAGGCCTGCGCAATCATCAGCAGGCGATCGGGCGTTGCGCGTGAGAGCGCCGCGGTGATCTCGTCCCTGCCCTTGCCTTCCAGCTCGACCACGCGGTTGAAGCCGTCGAGGCCTGTTTCGAGGCCGCGCAGCGCCTTCTGCATCGATTCCTTGATGTTCCGCCCGATGGCCATGACCTCGCCCACCGATTTCATCGCGGTGGACAGCTCGACCTTGGCGCCCTTGAACTTCTCGAACGCGAAGCGCGGGATCTTGGTGACCACGTAATCGATGGTCGGCTCGAACGAAGCCGGGGTTGCGCCGGTAATCTCATTGGTGATCTCGTCCAGCGTGTAGCCCACGGCCAGCTTGGCGGCGACCTTGGCGATGGGGAAGCCGGTGGCCTTTGAGGCGAGCGCCGAGGACCGCGACACGCGCGGGTTCATCTCGATCACGATCAGGCGGCCATCCCTGGGATTGACTGCGAACTGTACGTTCGAACCGCCTGTTTCCACGCCGATTTCGCGCAGCACATTGATGCTGGCGGTGCGCATGATCTGGTATTCCTTGTCGGTCAGCGTCAGTGCGGGGGCGACGGTGATGGAATCGCCCGTATGCACGCCCATCGGATCGACATTCTCGATCGAGCAGATGATGATGGCATTGTCGTGCTTGTCGCGCACGACCTCCATCTCGTACTCCTTCCAGCCCAGCAGGCTTTCCTCGATCAGCACCTCGGTGGTGGGGCTGGCGTCGAGGCCGGTGCGGACGATGGCTTCGAATTCGGACTTGTTATAGGCGACGCCGCCGCCGGTGCCGCCAAGCGTGAAGCTGGGACGGATGATGGCAGGCAGCCCGGTTCGTTCGAGCACGGCAAAAGCTTCATCCACCGTATGCGCCACGCCGCTGCGCGCGCTTTCCAGCCCGATCTTGTCCATTGCCGCGCGGAAGCGCTGGCGGTTTTCGGCCTTGTCGATGGCATCGGCCTTGGCGCCGATCATCTCCACGCCGAACTTCTCGAGGACGCCCATCTCCTCCAGCTTGAGCGCGCAGTTGAGCGCGGTCTGCCCGCCCATGGTGGGCAGCAGCGCATCGGGGCGTTCCTTCTCGATGATCTTGGCGACAATATCGGGCGTGATCGGCTCGACATAGGTCGCGTCGGCGAATTCCGGATCGGTCATGATCGTGGCCGGATTGCTGTTCACCAGGATGACGCGGTAGCCATCCTCCTTCAGCGCCTTGATCGCCTGCGTGCCCGAATAGTCGAACTCGCACGCCTGGCCGATGATGATCGGACCGGCGCCGATTACGAGAATGGATTGAATGTCTGTACGCTTGGGCATCTAGCTCAACTTCGCTACTGAAAGCCCCTTCCCTTGAGGGAAGGGGTTGGGGATGGGTTTACGGCATTGGCAGGAAAGCGATTGACCAGCCTCGCGCGCGAGTTGCGGGGCAATCCGACTGACGCGGAAAAGCGGCTGTGGTCGCACCTGCGCGCGAGTCAGTTGTGCGGCGCAAAGTTCACCCGGCAACACCCGATCGGCGACTTTATTGCGGACTTTGCTTGCCGCAGCTTGCGCCTCGCTATCGAACTGGACGGCGGGCAGCATGCGGACAATTCCGCCGACGCTGTTCGAACCGAAATCATCGAAGCCCACGGCTACCGTGTCATCCGCTTCTGGAACTACGATGTGCTGGCAAACACGGATGGCGTTCTGACGCGCATCGCCGAAGAAATCACCCTCGCCCGCAACCAATAACCCCCCCTTCCCTGAAGGGAAGGGGCCGGGGGATGGGTGTACAACACCCGCCATGAAGCACCCGGCCATCACCGCCGAACCCCCATCCCCAACCCTTCCCCAAGGGGAAGGGTGTTCGCGAGGACCGAGGAGATGTCAGTACGTTTGGGCCTCATCGATCCTCCCCGTAGAAGAATGAAATCTCTTCGCTGTTTTGCGGGACTGAACGGGTCGAAAACCAAGATTCTACTTCCGACTCCTCAGTTCTTGCGAATATGCACTCCAACGCCCCGAAATTCTGTCCTACCAACGGAATCTCGACGTTCGTATAGTCAGCGTCTTCAGCAGCCGGGTTCTCGATCCAGAAGAATTGAACACCACATTCGCTTGCGATTTCTCCAGCTACCGGTGCGCCTTGTGGCGCTGTTTCCTCCGCATAAGCGATTGAAGTGTGCGTTTCGTCGTTTTCCCAACTCCAACCACCAGGTTCCCGTAGTACAAGCGTTGAGACCGTCTGGTCAGAAGGCGATTCCTCGCTGACCAGAAGCGTAGCAGCCACGCTAAATGCGCCTGACGTCAATGCTCCCAATGCAAACCAGATGAGACGCTGACGCCTCACCCCAACATCCCCACGAACTTCTCGAACAGGTAGAAGCTGTCCTGCGGGCCGGGGCTGGCTTCGGGGTGGTATTGCACACCGAAAGCCTTCTTGCCGCTGATCGAAATGCCGCAATTGCTGCCGTCGAAGAGCGATTTGTGCGTTTCGACCACATTGTCGGGCAGCGTGGCCGCATCGACCGCGAAGCCGTGGTTCATGCTGGTGATCTCGACCAGGCCCTCGGTCTCGTCCCACACGCCGCCGACACGCTGGACGGGGTGGTTGGCGCCGCGGTGGCCCTGGAACATCTTCACCGTCTTGGCCCCCGCCGCCAGCGCGAGCATCTGGTGGCCAAGGCAAATGCCGAACATCGGCATGTCGCGATCGAGCAGGCCCTTGATCACCGGCACGGCATATTCGCCCGTCGCCGCCGGATCGCCGGGACCGTTGGAAAGGAACACGCCAGCAGGATTCAGCGCGAGGATTTCCTCGAGCGGGGTCTTGGCGGGAACGACGGTGACCTTGGCCCCTGCCCGCACGAGGTTGCGGAAGATATTGTCCTTCGCGCCGTAATCGATGGCGACGACGTGGGGGCGGTCTTGCCCATCTGAGGAGCCATAACCATGCCCCAATTGCCAATAGCCACCGGTCCAGTCCTCGCGCTGGTCACGCGTGACCACCTGGGCGAGGTCCATGCCTTCCAGCCCCGGCCATTCCTGCGCGCGCTGCAGCAGCGCATCGATATCGAACTTACCGGTGGGATCATGCGCGATCACCGCATTGGGTGCGCCCGTCTTGCGAATGCGGCGGGTCAGCGCGCGGGTGTCGATACCCGAAAGGCCGATCTTGTCATGCGCCTTCATCCAATCGACGAATTCCTGCTCCGCACGGAAGTTGGAGCTGTGCGTCACTTCCTCGCGCACGATGCAGCCGACTGCGCTTTCCACCGCGCTCTCCACATCCTCTGCATTGGTGCCGACATTGCCGATATGCGGGAAGGTGAAGGTGACGATCTGCGCCGCGTAGGAGGGATCGGTCATCACCTCCTGGTAACCGGTCATCGAAGTGTTGAAGCACACCTCGCCCACCTGGCTGCCGGTCGCGCCAAAACCCTTGCCCCAGACCACCGTACCGTCGGCCAGAACCAATACCCCCGTCGCGTCTTTTGGTTGCGCAGACGAAGAGGCGGAAAAGGCCATTTTTTGGCTCCCGTGGAAAGTTAGACCGGCGATGTTGCTAAGTGCTGGCGGCTAGACATGCCCTGCCCCCGCGTCAAGGCGCGAAACCCACATTATTTGACTCAAGCCAGCGTTTCCCTATCGCAGCGGCAAAACATCCACAGGAAAGTCAGCACAATGCTCCGCGACACCATCAAGAGTGAAACCATCGCCGCCATGAAGGCGGGCGACAAGCCGCGCACCGCCGCGCTGCGTCTGATCGGGGCCAAGATCAAGGACCGCGACATCGAACTGCGCACCGGCAAGGCTCCCGAGAATGACGATGATCTGGTGATCGACGTGCTCCAGAAAATGGCCAAGCAACGCCGCGAATCGATCGAGATGTACCAGCAGGGGGGCCGCACCGAACTGGCCGAACAGGAACAGGGCGAGCTTGCCGTGATCGAGGAATTCCTGCCGCAGCAGATGTCCGAGGAAGAAATGACCGCCGCCATCGCCGCGGTGAAAGCCGATATTGGCGCTGAAGGCATAAAGGACATGGGCAAGGTGATGGCAGAACTGAAAAGTCGCCACGGCGCGCTGCTCGACATGTCCAAGGCCAGCGGTATGGTGAAGGCTGCTTTGAGCTGATCCACCCACAGGCTTGTCCCGAAAAGCGATGAGCCGGCCTCGCCGCGAATCGCCTGCATGTGTAGGCTGGCATCCCTATGTCACTTTCACCCCAATGGCTGGACGAATTGAGGTCCCGCGTCACGCTCTCCAGCGTGATCATGCGGACGACCAAGCTCCAGCGCGCTGGGCGCGAATGGAAGGCCTGTTGCCCGTTTCATAACGAGAAGACGCCCAGCTTCACGGTCAATGACCAGAAGGGCTTCTACCATTGCTTCGGCTGCCAGGCGCATGGCGATATCATCAGCTGGATGACCGACCAGCGCGGCCTGTCCTTCATGGACGCGGTGAAGGAACTGGCGGCGGAAGCGGGAATGGAGGTCCCCCGCCCCGATCCGCGTGAGGCCGAACGCGCCGAACAGCGCGCCGGATTGCACGATGTGATGCTGGCGGCGCAGAACTGGTTCGTCGCCAATCTCGCTTCGCCCGCAGGTGCGGATGCGCGGGCCTACCTCGAAAAGCGTGGCTTCAACCAGCGCACGATCGAACGCTTCGGCTTCGGCTATGCGCCTGACCAGCGCACGGCGCTCAAGAGCGCTCTTTCACAGTTCGATGAAAGCATGCTGGTCGAGGCCGGCCTGCTGATCGCGGTCGATGACAAGCCGACCTACGACCGCTTCCGCGGCCGGCTGATGCTTCCCATCCAGGACGCGCGCGAAAGGGTGATCGCATTCGGCGGGCGCATCCTTCAGGACCGCGATGGTGCGGCGAAATATCTCAACTCGCCCGATACGCCGCTGTTCGACAAGGGGCGCACTCTCTACAACATCCACCGCGCCGGGCCTGCCAGTCGCAAGACGGACCGCATCGTGGTGGTCGAAGGCTACATGGATGTGATCGCGCTGGCGGCGGCGGGTTTCGAAGATGTTGCCGCGCCCATGGGCACGGCGCTGACCGAAAACCAGATAGAGCTGCTTTGGCGTATGGTGGACAAGCCGGTGCTGTGTTTTGATGGCGATGCGGCGGGCCAGCGCGCCGCGATGAAGGCAATAGGCCGCGCGCTGCCCATGTTGCGTCCGGGAAAGTCACTGCAGATCGTGCAGCTCCCGTCCGGCCTCGATCCCGATGACCTCGTCCGCCAGCAGGGCGCGCAGGCGATGGAGAAGCTGCTCGCCAATCCCAAACCCATGCTCGACCTGATCTGGGAGCATGAGCGCGATGCCCTGCCCCTTTCCTCGCCCGAGGACAAGGCGGGCCTGAAGGAACGCCTGCTGGCGCATGTCGATGCGATCGAGAACCAGGATATCCGTTCTCTCTATCGCCGTGACCTGCTTGATCGATACTCCGGTTTCGCCTTTCCCAAGAGAGAGTTCCAGCGCGGGCAATGGCAAGCCGGAAGACCTGCAACTCCCGCGCGGACCGCGCATACCCCACAAATGACCGAGCGATTGCGCCGCGCGACCAGCGGCACTTTTCGCGACATGCTGGCGCAGGCGGTGCTCGCCGGACTGGGGCGCTTTCCCGACCAGATAGACCAGCATGCGGAGAAGCTGCTGCGCCTCTCCGCCGCAATCCCCGAGGCCGCTCCGGTTGTGGATTATCTGCTTGAGGTGGCGCAGGGACTTGAACCCGGCGCAATTTCGCCCATATCTGCTGCAGGCATCCTGCCGCCGCCGCCGGATAAAACCCGTTTCTCCTTCCTGATGGAAGGTTCCGATCCGGGCGACGCGAGGGAGGATCTGGCCGAGGCGATTTCCCTCTTGGTCGAAAGGCCGGAATTGGAGGCGGCAATCGCAGCAGCCACTGCCCGTTTCGAGAACGATCCTGAAGGCGCTTTTGCCGAGCAGCAACGCTTGCGCAAACGAAAGCTGGAAATCGAGTCGCGACTCGGGCAAATGGCACGCAAACGTGCCGCTTCGGCGGCGATAGACGGACATTCTCCTGCTGGCGCCAAGCGCGCCGGTGGTGAACAGGAAACGGATTAGAGATTCTATGGCTACCGATGCCAAGAAGAAGAAAAACCAAAGCGAAGATGCTCCCCTGATTGACCTCAACGAATCGTCGATCAAGAAGATGCTCGCGAAGGCCAAGCGCAAGGGCTACATCACATACGATGAGCTCAATGAAGCGCTGCCCAGCGACCAGATGAGCCCTGACCAGATCGAGGATATCCAGACCGCCATTTCCGAAATGGGCGTGCAGATCGTCGAAAATGACGAGGACGCCCAGGACGATGATGACGATAACGACAACGACGTAGAGGAAATCTCCTCCGACGATTCCGATTCCGACGACAGCAAACACGTTCCCGAGAAGAAGAAGAGCACCACAACCACCGAACGGACCGATGATCCAGTGCGCATGTACCTTCGCGAGATGGGCGCGGTGGAACTGCTCAGCCGTGAGGGCGAAATCGCCATTGCCAAGCGCATAGAGGCCGGCCGCGACACGATGATCATCGGCCTGTGCGAAAGTCCGATTACCTTCCACGCCATCATCATGTGGTCCGAAGCACTCAACAACGAAGAGATGCAGCTTCGCGAGATCCTCGATCTGGATGCCATGCTGTCCAAGGAGCCGCCCGTCGACAAGATGGAGGAAGGCGCCGAGGACGATGACGACGACGGCGAGATATCCGAAGCCACTGCCGGCCCTTCCTACAAGGAAGACGAGGACGAGCCCGAAGAGGAGGAGGAAAGCGACGAGGACGACGACGAGGAAGGCACTTCCTCCCGCCGCCGCGACGATGATGACGAAGAGGACAACACCATGTCCCTCGCGCAGATGGAAGCTGCGCTGAAGCCTGAGGCGCTCGAGCGCTTTGCCCGCATCACCGACCTGTTCAAGAAGTTCGAAAAGATCCAGGCCGAGCGCGTGGACGTGCTAGGTCGCGGCGACGAGTTCCCCAAGGCCAAGGAAAACAAGTACGAACAATTGCGCGAAGAGCTGACGGCCGAAGTCGAAAGCGTGCAGTTCCACGCCCAGAAGATCGAATATTTGGTCGACAACCTCTATGCCTTCAACCGCCGGTTGACTGCGCTGGGCGGCCAGATGCTGCGGCTGGCGGAACGCCACAAGGTCAAGCGCCTCGACTTCCTCAACGCCTATGTCGGCAATGAGCTGGACGACAACTGGCTGGTGGCGAACACCAAGAAGGACAAGAAGTGGGCCGCCTTTGCCGAGAAGGAAGCCGATGCTGTCGAGCGCATCCGCGCCGAGATTGCGGACATTGCATCGCAGACCGGCATGAGCCTCAACGAATTCCGCCGCATCGTGAACATGGTGCAGAAGGGCGAGCGTGAGGCGCGCATCGCCAAGAAGGAAATGGTGGAGGCGAACCTGCGCCTGGTGATCAGCATCGCCAAGAAATACACCAATCGCGGGCTGCAATTCCTCGACCTGATCCAGGAAGGCAACATCGGCCTGATGAAGGCGGTCGACAAGTTTGAATACCGCCGCGGCTACAAGTTCAGCACCTATGCCACTTGGTGGATCAGGCAGGCGATCACCCGCTCGATCGCCGACCAGGCCCGCACTATCCGTATCCCGGTCCACATGATCGAGACGATCAACAAGCTGGTCCGCACCTCACGCCAGTTCCTCCACGAACAGGGCCGCGAGCCGACGCCGGAAGAGATGGCCGAGCGCTTGTCCATGCCGCTCGAAAAGGTGCGCAAGGTGATGAAGATCGCCAAGGAACCGATCAGCCTCGAAACGCCGATCGGCGACGAGGAAGATTCGCACCTCGGCGATTTCATCGAGGACAAGAACGCGGTGATCCCGGTCGATGCCGCGATCCAGGCGAACCTCAAGGAAACCGTCACCCGCGTCCTTGCTTCGCTCACACCGCGTGAGGAACGCGTGCTGCGCATGCGCTTCGGCATCGGCATGAACACCGATCACACGCTCGAGGAAGTCGGCCAGCAGTTCTCGGTCACGCGCGAACGTATCCGCCAGATCGAGGCCAAGGCGCTGCGCAAGCTCAAGCATCCGAGCCGTAGCCGAAAGATGCGCAGCTTTCTGGATCAGTAAGAGAACCTCCTGTCCCGTCGACTCACGAAGGGATAACGGAGCTTTCTGGCACCACCGAGGCGGGTCTCATCCCAACGGGAGCATTGTAACTTGTCGGCTTTGTGAAAGGCTGCGAGAAAGATCCGGCTGAATTTGATCTTGGGGGATTATCAATGAAGTCAATTGCCTGCGTCCTGGCGGTGCCGCTGTTGTGCCTTTCCGTTCCAACAACAGTTTATGCCCAGCAAGTAGCCGATGAGGCCGTCGAACAACGTCACCAACTCGCCCGCGAGATCGTCGAAAGAGGTTTTCCCCAAGAATCGCGCATGGAACTTTTCGGCGGTGTAATGCAGCAACTGATTTCCCAGTTGAACGTTGCCCAACCGCAGCTGGCAGAGGATGCGGAAATCCAGTCGCTGGTCCAGCGCTTCCAACAGCGTGCTATCGATATCGGGATGGACACACTGGCAAGTCATATGGGACCCATCATGGATGGGCTCGCACTGGCTTACGCGGACATATACTCGCTCGATGAATTGCAGGCCTTCCACGCCTTCGTGTCTTCACCTCAAGGATATGGATTTCTCGCCAAGTCCTCCGCCACAACTGCCCATCCGGCGTTCGCTGCCGCCAACCAGTCCTATATCAACGAATATATGGCCAAGGTTCCACAGCTCCAGGGCGAATTGCGTGAGGAGTTGATGGAATTGCTGTCCCGCCGGGAATCCAAGCCTGGAAACTCCTGATTTGTTAGACGTGGTGACTTGCCAATAGAAGAGCCTCGCCCGGGCCGAAGTGTGATGTATGGCAGGCGGCACAAAAATTCCGTGCTCCATGCCAATCCCCTGATATACATGCCTTGCCGCGTATCCTCGCGGCGCATGGCGGGGGGATGAGGGCCATGAATTCAGTGGGAGACGCTTCACAAGCGGCCACGGACAAGGCCGGACTCGCCAGTCCGCGCTATCAGACATTGCTGGTCGGCCTGCTGGGCGTGAACATGGGGATCGTCTTCCTTGACCGGAACGCCTTCAACCTGCTCGCGCCGATGATCCAGCCCGAATTCGGGCTCAGCAATACGCAGATCGGCATGATCACCGGCGTGCTGGCAGCGACATGGGCGCTGTCGAGCTTCGGGCTCAACCGGCTCGCCGATATCACCGGCAAGAGCAAGATGCTGCTGATCGTGGCGACGGTGATCTTCTCGCTCTCATCAATCAGTTCCGGCCTTGCGCTCGGATTCCTGACCCTGCTCGCCGCAAGGGCGCTGATGGGCCTCGCTGAAGGCGGACTGCCGCCGCTCAGCACGCATATTGTCAGCTCCGAAGTCTCGCCCGAGCGGCGCGGCCTGGCCATCGGCGTGCTTTCGACCGTCGGGATCAACGCCATCCCCATGCTCGGGCCAATCATCATCGTAGGGATAGGCGCGCTTTATGGCTGGCGTGAGGCCTTCTGGATCGCGGGCATCCCCGGCCTGATCATGGCGAGCCTGATCTGGATGTTCGTTCGCAATCCTCCGCAAAGCATTGCGAAGGCGGATAGGCCCAAGGGGAGCGTCGGCCCCCTGCTCAAACTCCGCAACATCCGCTTCACCATGTCCATTGCCACGCTCAACATGACCTTCTTTGCGGGATTCCTCGGATTCATGCCGCTCTATCTCGTCAATGTCCTGGGCCTCAGCAACGAGATGATGGGGGTTATCCTGACCTCTCAGGCAGCTGTGGGCATTGGCACCGGTTTTCTCTTCCCCATGTTGTCGGACCGTGTCGGGCGCAAGGCGGCGATCATCGCTGGATATGCGATCGGTGCAGCTGGCGTGCTGCTGCTTGCCCTAAGCGATGGAGCGCTGCCTTTGGTCTTTGCCGGTACGATCCTTGCGGGAACTGGCGCAATGGGGACAGGCATCCTCATCATGGTGGTCGTCCCCGGCGAGTCCGCCCCTGCTCATCTCAAGGCGACCGCGATGGGATTCAACGCTGCCGTGGGGGAAATGCTGGGCGCAGGCGCAATGCCGATAGTTATCGGCATGTTTGCAGACGAATTCGGCCTGTCGATACTGCCCTGGTTCCTTGCCGTTGTCTGCGTCCTGCTGTGCCTCGTTACACTGGGCCTCAGGGAAACGGCCCCGAAGCTGGTTGCCCGGGCACAACCTGCCTAGGAGATTTGCAGGCAGGTATTTGCGCCGCCAGCTATCGGAAATCGGTGCGCGCTGCGCTATGCAAAGAATGAGAAGATGATGGGAGGGAGTAGAATATGATGTTTCGCATCAAGGCCTTTGCGGGAAGCTTGCTGGTATTGCTTTCACTCGCAGTCAGTCCGTCACAGGCCGCTGCACAGGATTGTAACCGCGCCTGTCTGGGCAATCTCGTCACGCAATATGCCGAGGCTGTGCTGGCGCATGACCAGGGCCTGCTCCCGCTTGCCGACAATGCCGAATACACCGAGGGCGGCCGCGCCGTGCCGATGGGCGAAGGCGCGTGGAAGACAATCACCGGACAGGAAAGCTTCCGTCACGACTATCTCGACACTGCGCGCCAGGTTGCCGCGGCACACATCCATTTCATGGAAGGCGATACTCCCGTGCTGATGTCGGTCGCGCTTCACGTTGATGGTGGCAAGATCAGCAACATCGAGACGATCGTTGCGCGCATCACGCCCGATTCACCCTTTCAGCCCGCCGTTCTGGGTGAACCGGTTCGCGGCATGGACACGCCCGTTCCCGATGGAATGCGCATGTCGCGAGAGGACATGATCGATATCGCCTTGAGCTATGCCGAAGGCCTGCGCGTCGGCAATTTCACTGACTCCAACACGCCCTTTTCACCCGAAGTCTATCGCGTGGAGAACGGCGTCATCACCGCTGGCCAGGGCTGCTTCGGCGCAGTCTGCGGCCTGTATGAACAGCGCATCATGGTCCACCCCGGCCTCATCCCAAGCGTTGTCGCTGTCGATGAGGAGAACGGCACCGTGCTGCTGTGGATGAACTTCGGCTACACGGACTCATACGGCCCGGGCAACGTGCTGGTGACTTTCGAAGCCTTCAAGATCTGGGGCGGCTCGATCCATGCGGTCAATGCCTTCTTCGATTTCCTGCCCATCGGCAGGTCTCGCGGATGGCCTTCGGAAGAACGGGTGCCGCGGATCTACTAGGGCCGGCTTGTGGGTGCTTCCGGCACCCACACCGCACCCTTGATGTGCCGTATCAATCCGTCGTCTCCAAGGATGTAGTGGATGTAGAACTCCACCGACACGCTCACGCCCACCGGAACGGGGGTCATCCCCGGGTATCCGCGCGCATCGAGTTCCTTCTGGGACAGCTCCTTCAGCCCGGTGAAGTGGATCACGACATTGGTGACGAAGCCGCTCCTTCCCTCACCATGGCCCGGAAAGAACTCCCTGAGCTCCACCTCCTCACGGCAGAATTCGTGGAAAAAGGCGTAGAAGGCACGAAAGGCGGGCTTGCCGCGCACGGCAAATCCGGCATTCTCCAGCACGAAGTCGTCGGCAAAGAACGTCTCGAGCGCATCGTAATCCCGCGAGTTGAAGGCAGCGATGTAGCGGTGGTAGTCGGCTTCTGTCATGGCCGCGAGGCTACAGGTGCCAATGCCGGAAACAAGAAGTTTTCCGGCGAATTTTGGGGAATGAAAGCAGTATGAGCATTCTTGGAGGCCTGATGGAAATGCGCAAGATTTGGGTTGTCCTGGGCGCCTGCGCGGCCATGCTTCTTTCGGCCTCTCCTGTGTCTGCGCAGCAGACAACCGGCGCATCGGGCGCAGACTGGCTTGCACAAGGCGAAGCAATTTACGGGCAAAACTGCGCTGCCTGCCATGAAAACGCCGGATCGCACGCTCCAAGCCGCGCGGCGCTTTCCACCCTTTCGCCGGAGGTGGTTTTGCGAGCACTGGTCGACGGGCGCATGCAGCAGCAGGCTGCCAGCCTCTCTGACGCTCAACGGGCTGCAGTTGCGCAGGCCGTATCCGGACGTGCACTCGGCAGCACTGCTCCTGCCATTCCGGTGCTGATGTGCGCGCCGGGGTCATCCACTTTCGACCGCAACCGTCCGCCCGCGTTTCATGGTTGGGGCCTTGATGCGTCCAACAGCCACTCCGTACCTGCCGACAAGGCAGGCCTAACAGCTGCTGAACTTCCCCGGCTTACCCTGCGTTGGGCTTTTGCCGTGCCCGATGCGATCGAGACACGCGCCCAACCCGCAATCGCCGGGGGTGCGATCTATCTGGGTGGTACAAACGGCACGGTCTACGCGCTGGACGCAGAAAGCGGCTGCGCGCGGTGGGCCTATCGCGCGAAATCGGGCATCCGTTCAGGCGTGACCGTCAGCCCGTGGGAAGCGGGTGACAGCGATGCCCGCCCGCTGGCCTATTTCGGCGATAATCTGGGCAACACTTACGCCATCGACGCCGCTACTGGCGAGGAGGTTTGGACCCGCCGGGTCTACGACCATCCGGCAACCTTGCTGACCGGCCCCGCCACCCTGTCGGGCGACACTCTGTTCGTACCCATATCCTCGAGCGAAGAAGGAAGCGCGGCCTTCCCCGGATATGAATGTTGCACATTCCGCGGATCACTGCTGGCGCTCGATGCACGCACGGGGGAGGAACGTTGGCGCAGCTGGCTGGTGGACGAGCCGCAACCGCAGGGCACCAATTCACAGGGAACTTTGCAGCGAGGCCCGTCGGGCGTTCCCGTCTGGGCATCACCGTTGGCCGATCGTGAACGCGGGCTGCTCTATCTCGCCACCGGCAACAACTATTCCCAGCCTTCCTCACCGCATAGCAGCGCCATCGTTGCGCTCGACATGGCCAGCGGGGCCATCCGCTGGAGCCGGCAGCTGGAGGAAAATGACAGCTGGAACGTGGCTTGTTGGGGCGGCGCGAGTGGCCCCAACTGTCCCGAGGATGCCGGGCCGGATGCGGATTTTGGCGCGGCGACAATTCTCGCTGAGGGTAGCGACGGACGGACCTACCTTCTGGCTGGGCAGAAATCGGGCGTGGCCCACGCGCTGGACCCCGATACCGGCGAGGTGGTCTGGCAAACCCGCGTGGGCCGTGGCGGGGAACTGGGCGGCATCCATTTCGGAATCGCGGCCGAAGGCGGGCGGCTGTTCGTGCCGGTCAACGATGCCAATAATGGCGCGGATTATGGCTCACCGGGTCGTCCAGGAATATACGCGCTGGACGTGGCAACGGGCGATGTTCTCTGGAGCAGCCCGGCAACCGATGTCTGCAACGGCAAGGCGCTGTGCGAGCCGGGTTATTCGGCTGCCATCACCGTCACACCCGATCTGGTTCTGGCAGGCAGTGTCGATGCCCATTTCCGCATTCTGGACGCGGCAACCGGAGACATATTGTGGGATATCGATACCGACCGCGCCTACGAGAGCGTCAACGGCGCGTTGGGCCACGGTGGATCGATGAGCGGCGGTGCCGCACCGATCCTTCACAATGGCATGCTGCTGATCAGTTCGGGATATGCGTTCCTGGACAAGATTCCGGGCAATATGCTGCTCGTCTACGGCCTCGAGTGAAGCCGGCCTGGAAGCACACCGCCAGCGTTGATTGTCCATCTTGACCCCGCCGAAGTAATTCGACGGGGAGAACGCCCTTTTGCGGTAGCATCCACGGCGTGCAGTCACTATGTGCGCAGGCATGAAGATAGCAATCGCCTCCGATCATGCCGCGATCGACATGAAAGCAGCCCTTGCTGACTGGCTCCGGGAGTCCGGGCATGAGGTCACCGATCTTGGTGCCGACAGCAGGGAATCCGTCGATTATCCGGATTATGGCTATGCCCTTGCCGAATATGTGGCTGCGGGCAAGGCAGAGCGCGGTGTTGCCTTGTGCGGCACCGGTATCGGCATTTCGATTGCCGCCAATCGCCATCCGGCCATTCGCTGCGCGGTTGTAACGGAGCCCTTCTCGGCACAGCTGGCACGCGATCACAATGACGCCAATATCCTTGCCCTGGGTGAGCGCATCATCGGGCTTGAAATGGCCAAGGCCTGCCTGAAAGCTTTCATAGAGACCGAAACCGGCAGTGGTGATCGCCACGCGCGCCGCATCGGCAAACTGACCAATCCCCCTGTGGAAATGCAAGTATGAGCACGATCACCCAACAGTCCCAACCACTGAACCGCTTCTGGCAGGACACTCTGGCCGAAGCCGACCCGGAAGTTTGCGCCATTATCGGCCGCGAGCTGGGTCGCCAGCGGGACCGGATCGAACTGATCGCGAGCGAGAACATCGCCAGCCCCGCCGTGCTTGAGGCAACGGGCAGCGTCTTCACCAACAAATATGCCGAAGGCTATCCGGGCAAGCGTTATTACGGCGGCTGCGATTATGCCGACGAAGTTGAAACGCTCGCCATCGAACGCGCCAAGAAACTGTTCGGCTGCAATTTCGCCAATGTGCAGCCCAATTCGGGCTCGCAGATGAACCAGGCGGTGTTCCTCGCCCTGCTCAATCCCGGCGATACCTTCATGGGCCTTGACCTGGCCAGCGGCGGTCACCTGACCCACGGATCGCCTGTCAACATGAGCGGCAAGTGGTTCAATGCCGTGCCCTATGGGGTGCGCCGCGAAGACAGCCGCATCGACATGGACCAGGTCCGCAAGCTGGCGTTGGAGCACAAGCCCAAGCTGATCATTTCCGGCGCCACGGCCTATCCGCGCCACTGGGACTTCAAGGCTTTCCGCGAAATTGCGGACGAAGTCGGTGCCTACTTGCTGGCAGACATGTCGCATTTCTCGGGGCTGGTTGCTGGCGGCGTTCATCCGCACCCCTTCCCCCATGCCCATATCGTGACCACCACCACGCACAAGAGCCTGCGCGGCCCGCGTTCGGGTGTGATCCTGTGGAACGACGAGGCGCTGACAAAGCCGCTCAACATGGCGGTTTTTCCCGGCATGCAGGGCGGCCCGCTGGTGCATATCATCGCCGCCAAGGCGGTGGCCTTTGGCGAGGCGCTGCGCCCCGAGTTCAAGACCTATGCCGCCTCCATCGTGGAGAACGCCAAGGCACTGGCATCGAGCCTTGAGGAAAGCGGGCTCAACATCGTGTCGGGCGGTACGGACAACCACCTGATGCTGGTCGACCTGACGCCAAAAAGCGTGAGCGGCAAGGCGGCAGAAAAAGGCCTCGATCGCGCCTTCCTTACTTGCAACAAGAACGCCATTCCTTTCGACCCCGCCTCGCCCTTCGTCACTTCAGGTGTCCGCCTGGGCACACCGGCAGGCACCACGCGCGGCTTTGGTCCCGCCGAGTTCCGCAAGGTGGGACAGCTGATCGCCGAAGTGGTTGATGGCTTGAGCCGCAACGGCGCGGAAGGCGACGCTCAGGTCGAAGAGCGCGTCCGCCGCCAGGTTTCCGAATTGTGCGAGGCATTCCCAGTCTATCCCGGGAGGTAACTAGAATGAACGACCAGAAAGACCCGATCGACAACAAGATTCTCGTCGATGCCGTTCAAGAAATCAAGGAGATGGGGCGCGAAGGCTTGGCGCACCCTTCAACCAGGCCGGTACTGACCGGCGCTGCCCTTGGCGCCCTTGCTGGCGGCCTCCTGCCGGTTGTCACCTGGCCCATCGGCCTCGCTGCGGGCGCCGCTTTCATGATCTACAAGCGCGTTCGTCCTTGAGAACCTGCTGACACCCCATGCGCTGCCCCTTCTGTGCCCATGAAGAGAGCCAGGTAAAGGATTCCCGGCCGACGGAGGACAACACCTCCATCCGCCGCCGTCGGCAGTGCGAAAGTTGCGGAGCACGCTTCACCACATTCGAGCGCGTGCAATTGCGCGATGTCTCCGTGATCAAGAATGGCGGCAAGCGCGAGACCTTCGACCGCCTGAAGATCGAGCAGAGCGTCTCCCTCGCCTGCCGCAAGCGCGGCGTTGAGCAGGAACGGATCGACCAGCTCGTCTCCGGCATCCAGCGGCAGGTTGAAACAGCCGGCGAAAGCGAAGTCCCTTCCGAGCGGATCGGCGAAATGGTGATGGACGGGCTGCGTCAGATCGATTCCGTGGCCTATATCCGCTTCGCATCGGTCTATCGCGATTTCAGCGAAGCCAAGGATTTCGAGGATTTCGCCAGCCAGGTCCGCGATGTCGGCGCAGACTAGGCCCCCAGTAATCGTGCTCGTGCGCCCGCAATTGGGCGAGAATATCGGCAAGGCGGCGCGGGCCATGCTCAATTTCGGCCTCACCGAGATGCGCATCGTTGCACCTCGCGACGGATGGCCCAATCCCTCCGCAGGTCCTGCCGCTGCCGGTGCTGATGTGGTGCTGGACAGGGCCGAAGTCTTTGACACGGCCGCCGAAGCCCTTGCCGATTGTACCCATGTCTATGCCTCCACCGTCAGGAAGCGTGGCATGACAAAGGAAGTCGTCACGCCGGAACAGGCGGCGCGGGAAATCGCCGTCCAGCCCGGCCGCAGCGCCATCATGTTCGGGCGCGAGGCATCGGGTCTGGAGTCGGAGGATGTGGCGCTGGCCCGCAAGATCCTGACCGTACCGATAAACCCCGAATTCGGCTCTCTCAACCTGGCGCAGGCGGTAATCCTTTGCGCTTATGAGTATTCCAAGCACTGCGAGCTCGCGATGCCGACGATCGAGGCCATTCCCCCGCCCGCCCGCCAGGAGGAGCTTGACGGCCTGATCGGACATCTGGAGGGAATGCTCGAGCCCAAGGGATATTTCTTTCCCGAAGACCGCATGGAGGCGACCAAGCGGACACTGCGGTCTGTCCTGACGCGGCCGGGCTGGAATTCTCAGGAGGTGAGAACCCTGCGGGGAGTGCTGAGCACCCTGCAAAAATGCGACAAATGATTACTATGCTCGCTGCCGTTTCGTGATAATCCCCTCCCCGCTTTCTTGGGAGAAGATCATGAAATCCATCAAATTCCTGGCTTGTGTCGCAGCAATCGCCCTTGGCACCGCAGCGCTTGCGCAGGATGCGGACCAGCAGCAACCTGCCGAGCCGCAGGCCTCGCAGGAGGGTGAGCAACAGGCGCAGGACGAAGAGGATGACTACGGCAACGAAGTCGTCTGCCGGACTGAACGCGTTACCGGCTCTCTTACCCGCCGCACACGCACCTGCCTGACCCGCAACGAGTGGAACGATATCCAGGCGCGGACCCGTGATGAAGTCAATAAGATGACACGTACAGCCTCGGGTGGTGTCGAGTGCAGAGGCGACCAATTCGGCGGTTGCTAGGGGCATTTCCGCTTCAAGTTCTTGGGAGAACATTATGAAATCCATTAAGTTTTTCGCATGCGCAGCAGCAATTACCCTTGGCACGGCCGTTTTTGCGCAGGATCGCGAAACGGCGCAGGAGCAGGCACAGCAGCAACCCAACAGCCAGGCAGAGCAACAGGTGGAATTGAGCGAAGAGGAAGCCCGCCTGCAGGAAGTGACCTGCCGCACCGAGCCGGTGCTCGGTTCACGTACCCGGGTCACGCGTGTTTGCATGACGCGAGCGGAATGGAATCGCCTCGCCCAGGAAACCCGGCGCGGCCAGGACCAGGTGATGCGCAACGCCAACAAGAACCAGGCGTGCTCATTCGGAGGCGGGTGCTGATCTTACCCTTCGCAACGGCTTGACTTTCGAAGGTGAGCAAGTAAACGCGCGCCTTCACTTCGTCTGACTATTTTTAGGCAGTCTTTCGATTGGCCCCGCACCCCGGTGAAGCGGTGGCCGCGTCCTGGAAAATGCCAGGGCGGTGCGATGCCGGGTTCG
This sequence comes from Erythrobacter sp., assembly GCA_024642335.1. GTDB lineage: Bacteria > Pseudomonadota > Alphaproteobacteria > Sphingomonadales > Sphingomonadaceae > Alteraurantiacibacter. The sequence goes on along the minus strand of JAHEBH010000001.1, from coordinate 83,122 downwards.
AGCGCCATCATTGGGATGGCGACGCAAATTGGAGAAGACCATGACGAAGCGCACCAGCGCCAAGCATAAGCTCGACCGCCGGATGGGCGAAAACATCTGGGGTCGCCCGGGTTCCCCGGTCAACAAGCGTTCCTATGGCCCCGGCCAGCACGGCCAGCGCCGCAAGAGCAAGATCTCTGACTTCGGCCTGCAGCTGCGCGCCAAGCAGAAGCTGAAGGGCTATTACGGCGACGTGACCGAAAAGCAGTTCAAGCGTACCTACAAGGACGCGGCTGCCATGAAGGGTGATACCGGCCAGAACCTGATCGGCCTGCTCGAACGCCGCCTGGACATGATCGTCTATCGCGCCAAATTCGCACCGACCGTGTTCTCCGCGCGTCAGATCGTTTCACACGGCCACATCCGCGTGAACGGTGTGAAGTGCAACATCGCCAGCCGCCGCATCAATGTCGATGACGTGATCTCGCTGGGTGACAAGGCCAAGGAAATGGCGCTGGTCATCGAGGCGCAGAGCCTGGCCGAGCGTGACATTCCCGAGTATGTTGTTCCCGATGGCACCGACAAGGTTACCTATGCCCGCGTTCCCACGCTGGACGAGGTTCCCTACCCCGTGACCATGGAACCGAACCTTGTGGTCGAGTTCTACTCGCGTTAATCCGGTTCAATACGGAATTCAGAAAGGGCGGTCCTGCGGGGCCGCCCCTTTTTTTGCAATTGGTGAAGTGCGTCAGATGTTGATTGCGCGCAGGCGTAGCGAATTGGACACGACCGAGATCGAAGAGGCGCTCATGGCGAAGGCCGCAAACATCGGGCTGATCAATATGCCCATGACGGGATAGAGAACTCCTGCCGCAATCGGCACGCCAAGGGCATTGTAGACGAGTGCGAAGAACAGGTTCTGGCGAATATTGCGCATTGCTGCATGGGTCAGTCTTCGAGCACGGACGATACCGTCGAGATTGCCCCTGACCAGCGTCAACCCTGCGCTCTCGATGGCGACATCTGCGCCCGTTCCCATGGCAATTCCGACATCGGCTTGGGCGAGAGCGGGAGCGTCGTTGACGCCGTCTCCCGCCATGGCAACCTTGCGGCCCTCTTGCTGCAACTCGCGGATGATGCGCGCCTTGTCCTCGGGCAGGACATCCGCCCTGATCTCGTCGATGCCGAGCCTGGCTGCGACTGCCTTGGCAGTCCGCTCATTGTCGCCAGTCGCCATGATGATCCGGAATCCCAGTCTGTGGAGTTCCTTCAAGGCGCCAGGCGTGGTCTGCTTGACCGGATCAGCAACGCTGACCATGCCTGCCAACACACCGTCGACCGCGACAAACATTACCGTCTCGCCCTCATCGCGGCGCGCATTGGCAGTGTCGGCCAGTCCGGCAGCATTGAGCCCAAGATCATCCATCAGGGCCGCATTACCGAGAGCCACCTTTCTACCATCGATTTCACCCGTCACGCCTTTACCGGTGACCGCTTCGAAGTTTTCGGCATTCCCCAGCCCAACACCGCGTTCATCGGCGCCATTGACGATGGCTTCTGCCAGTGGGTGTTCTGACCCGCGTTCAAGCGTCGCGGCAAGGCGCAACAGTTCATCTTCGGCAAAGCTTCTTTCTGGCAACACTGCCATGAGGCGGGGCTTGCCTTCGGTCAAAGTGCCGGTCTTGTCGACGATAAGTGTATCTATGGTCTCGAAACGTTCGAGCGCTTCGGCATTCTTGATCAGCACACCCGATTGCGCACCGCGCCCGGTCGCGGTCATGATCGACATCGGGGTGGCCAGCCCCAACGCGCAGGGACAGGCGATGATCAGGACTGAAACCGCTGCGATCAATGCATAGGAAAGCGAGGGAGACGGGCCGACCAGCGCCCAGGCGATGAAGGCGAGCACGGCGATGCCAATCACGACCGGGACGAACCAGCCTGCCACCTTGTCGGCATATTTCTGGATCGGTGCACGGGAACGCTGGGCCTTGGCAACCATTTCGACGATCTGGCTCAGCATGGTGTCCGCACCAACGCGCTGCGCCTCGATCACCAGGCTGCCCGTGCCATTGATCGTCGCGCCGGTCACCCGATCGCCCTTGGCCTTTTCGACCGGAACAGGTTCGCCCGTGATCATGCTTTCATCGACCGACGAATGGCCTTCGATCACTTCACCATCGACAGGCACCTTTTCACCCGGGCGCACGCGCAAGCGGTCCCCGACATGGATATGTTCGAGCGGGATCTCCTCCTCGCTCCCGTCCTTGCGAATAACCCGTGCAGTCTTGGCAGCGAGATCGAGCAATGCGCGGATCGCCTTGCCGGTTCCTTCGCGCGCGCGCAGCTCCAAGACCTGGCCGAGAAGAACGAGGACGACGATGACCGCCGCAGCCTCGAAATAGACCGGGACATTTCCGTGCATGTCGCGAAACCCGGGCGGGAAGATTTCCGGTGCCACAACGGCAGTAACGCTGAACAGCCAGGCGGCCATGACACCCATTGCGATGAGCGAGAACATGTTGAGGTTCCACGAAAGGAACGACTTCCAGCCCCGTTCGAGGAAAGGCCAGCCACACCACAGCACCACCGGGGTTGCCAGCATCAGTTCGAACCATTGCGCCCTTCCCTGCCCAAGCGCATCGCGGATTGCACCAAGGCCGATCATCGGGCCCATAGCCATAAGCATAACGGGCAAAGTCAGCACTGCACCGATCCAGAAACGGCGGGTGAAATCGACCAGCTCGGGATTGGGGCCTACCTCCGCCTGGGCAGGGGATTCGAGTTCGAGCGCCATGCCGCATATCGGGCACGAACCAGCGGCCGTTTGGCGCACCTGCGGATGCATCGGGCAGGTATAAACGGCACCTGCGTAGCCCGATGGAACGAGGTCGTACCGTCCATCCTGCGGTGCATCGTCGTGTCCGCCGTGATGATGGCCGTGGTGACAGCCGGTGTCCGGATGACCTGTCCCCCCATGTTCGGAGTGCGCGCTCATGACCCGGTTATATACGGGTTCCAGCGCAAAGTCGCCCATGCTTGCGAATGGATCGCGAGCCGCCGTTTGCCGAGCCTACCCGCTACCCCAGGTAATCCCGCCGAAATTCACTGGCAAACGCCGCAAACCGTGCTTCGGCAATCGCATCGCGCATGGCCTGCATCAGTTGCTGGTAAAAGCTGAGGTTGTGCTCGGTCACCAGCATTGCGCCCAGGATTTCGCCGGACTTCTGCAAGTGGTGCAAATAGGCGCGGCTATAGCTGGCGCAGGTCGGGCAATGGCAGCGCTCGTCCAGCGGGCCGGTATCCTCGGCATGGCGGGCATTGCGCAGGTTAAGCGGGCCGTTCCATGTGAAGGCCTGCCCGTTGCGTCCCGATCTTGTCGGTAGCACGCAATCGAACATGTCCACCCCGCGCTCGACCGCACCGACAAGGTCGTCGGGCTTGCCCACCCCCATCAGGTAGCGCGGAGCATCTTCGGGCAACATGCCGGGCGCGAAGTCGAGCGTGGCGAACATCGCCTCCTGTCCCTCGCCCACTGCCAGCCCGCCGATGGCGTAGCCATCGAAACCGATCTCGCGCAGGGCTTGTGCCGATTGTAGCCGCAGGCCCTCGTCCAGGCAGCCCTGCTGGATGCCGAACAGCGCAGAGCGGGCAGCATGCTCGCCATCGCTGTCGAAGCCTTCGCGGCTCCTCTGCGCCCAGCGCATGGAAAGCTCCATGCTGGCGGCGATCTCGTCCCGCGGGCGGTCGGCGCGCGGACATTCATCGAAGGCCATCACGATATCCGAGCCGAGCATGCGCTGGATTTCCATGCTGCGTTCGGGGGTGAGCATGTGCCGCGAACCATCGATGTGGCTCTTGAACTCGACACCCTCCTCGGTGAGCTTGCGCAATTCGGACAGGCTCATCACCTGGTAGCCGCCGCTATCGGTCAGGATCGGGCGTTGCCAGTTCATGAACTTGTGCAGCCCGCCCAGCTTGGCAACCCGTTCAGCGCCGGGGCGCAGCATCAGGTGGTATGTGTTACCAAGGATGATGTCCGCGCCTGTGGCTCGCACACTCTCCGGTTTCATCGCCTTGACCGTGGCGGCAGTTCCCACCGGCATGAACGCCGGCGTGCGGATCGTCCCGCGCTTCATGGCGATCTCGCCCATGCGCGCACGGCCATCCCTGGCCTTTACCGTGAAGGCAAAGCGAGGCTTGTCAGAAGCCATAGACGAACGTGAACCGTGTGAGCGTATCGGTGGAAACGGAGCCGGCGGGCGGTTTGCTGTCATATTCCACCGTATAGGACAGGCGCGTGGTCAGGCGATCATTGATTTTGCCTTCCAGTCCGGTGACCAGATTGATGCTGGTATTGTTGGAATCGATAATGGCAAATGCACTGCCGCCCGCATCGGCAACAGCATTGGCATCCTGCGTGAGCTTGATACGATCGGTAACAGTCCAGTCGAAATCGAGTCCCGCAAGCGCGGCAATGCTGCTTTCGGAAAACCCGTTTACGAGCTCCGAGACCCGCCACGCCGGACCGGCCTTGATCGCAAGGCGAAGGCTCTCACCATCTATCACGCGATAACCCAGGCCGCCCGACACGGCATAACGACCGGTATAGCCCTGGAGACGGTCACGCTCGAATTGCGCAAGGCCATAGACGAACAGGCGGTCGCTGATCTTGTAATGCGGCTCATAGGCAGCGGTGAACTGCTCACGGTCCGTTGCCCCGTTGTTGCGCCGATAATCCGCGGCGAACCTGAGATTGTGCTTCCAGGCGATACCTTCGCGTGCGAGCGCTACTTGCGCGGTCAAACCCATACTGTCGGTGTTGCCGGATGACTGGAAGGCACCGATCTCCCCTCGCCCACTCCAGTTGTCGAGCAATCCAGCCTCGCGGATCGCCGTCACCTCCGCCTGTTCCTCGGCGGCCGCGAGCGCAGCCTGTTCGTTCATGTACGCGTCCAGCAGCGCATCAATTTCTGCCGTATCGTCGGGATTGGTTGTGCGGGCCACCTCTACGACTGCGCTGACGGTATCGGTATCGCCTGTCGCAATCGCGGCCTCGATCATGGCCCGTACCGGTTCGGGCAGTTCTGCATGCGCAGGGGCAGCAGCGAGCATCGCAAGCGGGCAAATCAGATAGGAAATCCTCATGCCCGCCCAGCTAGCGCGTCATTCGCGCAATCGCCAGCCTGTCTTGAAAATCCATGCGATGACTCCGACACACAGGACGAGAAATGCCAGAGTGAATCCGAAGGCCAGGCCGATGGGAACGTCGGACGATCCGGTGAAGGTCCAGCGCAGGCCGTTGATCAGGTAGAAGATCGGATTGAACTGCGCCACGGTGCTCCACGGCTCCGCCAGCATCTGGACCGAGTAGAACGTGCCGCCAAGGAATGTCAGCGGCATCAGGATCAGCATGGGGACGATCTGCAGCTTCTCGAATCCATCAGCCCACAAGCCCAGGATGAAGCCGAACAGCGCGAAGGAGGCGGCCACCAGCACAATATAGCCCACGGCCAGCACCGGATGCGCAATCGAATAATCGACGAATACCCGCGCGGTCACAAGGATGATCGCCGCGATGATCAGGGATTTCATGGCCGCTGCACCGACAAAGCCGATGATCGTTTCAGCAACGCCAACCGGTGCAGAAAGCAGCTCGTAAATTCCGCCGGTGAACTTGGGCATGTAGATTCCGAAACTGGCGTTGGAGGTACTCTCCGAAAGCAGGGTCAGCATGATCAGGCCCGGCACGATGAATGCGCCGTAGGATGTTCCGCCGAATTGCGAGGGGTCCATACGCCCGCCAATCGCTGCGCCGAATACCACGATGTATAGAGAAGTCGTCAGGACCGGAGACAGGATCGATCCGAAAACTGTCCGGAAGAAGCGCATCAACTCGTTCTTGAGGATGGCGATGGCGCCGCGCATGTTCATGCTGCCATCTCCTTCTCGCCCTGTTTCACAAGGCCGACGAAAATGTCCTCAAGCGAGGATTCATGCGCGTCGAGGCCGGTATAGCCGATCCCGTTGCGCGTCAGGTCCTGTGCAAGTTCGGCTACCTCCCGTTTGCCCTTCCCGGTGCCGTCACCCCCGCGATAGACGAGCTTGCGCCCCGCATCCTCCAGCGCCACCGGATAAGTGGCCAGCGCGGCGGGAAGCTCGGTCATGGGCTCAGCCAGTTCGAACACCGCTTCGGTGCGGCCCAGCTTTGCCATGATTGCGGTCTTGTCATCGGTCAGCAGGATCTGCCCCTTGTTGATCACGCCCACACGGTCAGCCATTTCCTCGGCTTCCTCGATGTAATGGGTGGTGAGAATGATGGTGGTACCCCGCTCGCGCAGCGCGCCGATCTGTTTCCACATGTCGCGCCGCAATTCCACGTCCACGCCCGCCGTCGGCTCATCAAGGAACAGCAGGTCCGGTTCATGGCTCAGCGCCTTGGCAATCATCACGCGGCGCTTCATGCCGCCGGAAAGCTTGCGGATCGGTTCGTCGCGCTTGTCCCATAGCGAGAGTGCCTTGAGCACTTCCTCGATCTTTCCCTCATCCGGCGCGCAGCCGAACATGCCGCGAGAATAGCGCACCTGCCGGATCACCTTGTCGAACATGTCAAAGCTGAGTTCCTGCGGCACCAGCCCGATACGCTGCCGCACCTCTCGCCAGTGTTTGCGGATATCCAGCCCGAACGCCTCGATCGTGCCTCCGGACGGGTTCACCAGCCCGCAGACGGCGCCGATCAACGTCGTCTTGCCGGCGCCGTTGGGCCCAAGCAGGGCAAAGATTTCGCCCTTGCGGATTTGCAGGTCCACACCGGCAAGAGCGGTGGGACCATTGGCATAAGTCTTTAGCAGACCGCGAATGTCCAGAATCGGATCGGTGATTTGAGTGACCATCTGATGATGATGGCCTCGACAACCGGTTTTACAAGTGAACTTATTCCTCGCCTGGCAAAAGTAGCGACGAATCACCGTAACTATAGAACCTGTACCCATGCTCGATCGCATGTGCATAGGCCGCCTGCATGCGCTCGCGGCCCATCAGCGCGCACACCAGCATGAACAACGTGGACTTTGGCAGGTGGAAGTTGGTCATCAATCCGTCCACTGCCTTGAAGCGGTATCCGGGCGTTATGAAGATCGAGGTATCACCTTCGAAGGGTCTGATCGTTCCATCCTCGTCCGCAGCGCTCTCCAGCAGGCGAAGCGCGGTGGTGCCTGCAGCTATGATCCGCCCGCCCGCTGCGCGCGCTTTGTTGAGTGCTTCGGCGGTCTCCGCATCGATCCTGCCGAACTCTGCATGCATGCGGTGATCTTTGGTGTCCTCGACCTTCACCGGCAGGAATGTGCCCGCGCCGACATGGAGGGTCAGCGTCTTGCGGAGGATCCCAGCTTCATCGATCGCCTGCAGCAATTCGGGCGTAAAATGGAGGGAGGCCGTGGGCGCCGCCACGGCCCCTTCCTCGCGCGCGAAGATCGTCTGGTAATCCTGCCGGTCGGCTTCGTCCGTCTCGCGCTTGCCGGCGATATAGGGCGGCAGGGGCATGCGCCCTGCCCGCTCCAGCAGCACCTCGACAGGCTCATCGCCCGCGAATGCCAGCGTGAAGCTGCCGTCATCGTGGCGCTGCGCGGCAATGGCGGTCACATCGGCAGCAAATTCGAGGAGATCGCCCTCCTTCACCCTTTTGGCGTTGCGGATGAAGGCCTGCCAGCGCCTCAGGTCGACACGCTTGTGCAGGGTGACGCCGATGCGCGCTTTTCCGCGCCGCCCTTCCAGCTGTGCGGGAATCACGCGGGTATCGTTGAATACCAGCACGTCGCCCGCGCGCAGCAATTGCGGCAAATCGCGCACGCCCCGATCCTCGAATGCACCTTCGCCGCGCACCACCAGCATGCGCGCAGCATCGCGTGGCCGCACTGGACGCAAGGCAATCCGTTCTGGCGGAAGTTCGAAATCGAAAAGGTCAACGCGCATGGGCGCGCCTTTAGCCGCAATATGGCGCAGCTCAAATGCCCCGGTTAATCGCTGCTGGAGTTATTGAGCATATCGACGGAGAATTCCTGCTCTTCAACCGGCGCATCGGGCATCATCTGCGACTTGCCATCGGCAGCGATGCTGGCTTGCAGGATGCGGGTGGGGTTTTCCGGTGGCTCGCCGCGTTCGATGGCGTCCACACCATCCATGCCGGCGATCACGCGGCCGAAATTGGTGTAGTTCCGGTCCAGCGCAAAACGGGGGTAGAAGATGATGAAAAACTGGCTGTTTGCGCTGTTCTCGTCCTGCGCGCGCGCCATGGAGACCGAACCGCGCACATGCGGGAAACCGTTGAATTCCTCGGTCAGGTCGGGAAGCGTCGATCCGCCCTGCCCAGTGCCGGTGGGATCACCCGTCTGCGCCATGAAACCGTCGATCACGCGGTGAAAGATTACGCCGTCATAAAAGCCGGAGCGCGTCAGCGTCTTGATCCGTTCGACATGGCTCGGCCCCCATTCGGGGACGAGGCGGATGGTGACGCGCGATCCGTTCGACAGGTCGAGCAGCAGGATATTCTCCAGGTCCTCATTCACGTTGAAATTGGCGGCAATGGGAATACGGCGCGGAGCCTGCGGCGCAGCCTCCTCTGCTTCCTGCGCGGCTGCGGAAAAGGCGATCGTAGCCCCGGCCAGGACGGCAAGAAGACGGACAAGAATTTTTTGCATGATCTGAATCGAATGGTCCCGCATGAAAATCTGGCTCAAGCCCTAGGGGGTTGCTGCTGACAGTTCAATGAACATGGAATGCGCCGCCCACAGGCTCATTTATCACCCTTGCGACCGATCTGATCGACCCTGGCGGCGACCAGCTCGCAGATCTGTGGGCTGACAAAGCGCGAGATGTCCCCGCCATAAAAAGCAATTTCCTTCACCAGTTTCGAGGCAATCGGCTGAAGCGAAATGTCTGCCATGAGGAAGACAGTCTCGATCCCGGCGTTAAGCTGCTGGTTCATGCCCGCCATCTGATACTCGTATTCGAAATCGGCCACGGCGCGCAGGCCGCGAATGATCATACTGGCCCCTTCGCGTTCGGCCACATCCATCAGGAGGGCGTTGAAGCCCTTGATCTCGACATTGTCGATCCCGAGCCGCCTGGCTTCGCTGGCGACCATTTCCATGCGTTCTGCGGGCGTGAAAAGAGGATCCTTGCTGGGGTTGGTAGTTACGCCCACAACCAGCCGGTCCACCATTTTCGCACCGCGCCGCATGATATCGGCATGGCCCAGCGTGAAGGGATCGAAGGTTCCGGGATAGAGGCCGATGCGCTCGGTCATCACATTTCCCTCTCGACAATAAAGCTGGCCAGGCGGCGCAAGAGGTTCGCCTCATCGCCATGCTGCGCGAGGTGGCCGATCGCCTGTTCTGACAATGCCCGCGCCTGTTCGCGAGCCTTGGCGGCACCCATCAACGAAACAAAAGTGGCTTTGCCCTGCTCTGCATCCTTGCGCAGGGCCTTGCCCGCCTTTTCCTCATCCCCCTCGCAATCGAGCAGATCGTCGGCAATCTGGAAGGCCAGGCCTATATCGCGCGCATAATTGCGTAAATGGCCGCGCGCCTCTTCGGGTACCTTGCCAAGGACGGCGCCCATTTCCACGGCCGCGGTAAGCAGGGCACCTGTCTTGAGCTGCTGCAATCTGGTGACTGAATGGAGGTCGAAATCTTCCTTCTCGGCGGCCATGTCCATCATCTGCCCACCTGCCATGCCCATGTGTCCGCTGGCCGTTGCAAGCGTGGCGACGAGTTCCGAGCGGATAAAGGGGTCCGGGCTCAGTTCCTGGCTGGTCAGCAGCTCGAACGCCAGGGCGTGGAGCGAATCCCCGGCCAGCACGGCAATCGCCTCGTCGAAGGCCTTGTGCAGCGTGGGCTTGCCATGCCTCAGATCGTCATCGTCCATGCAGGGCAGATCGTCGTGAATCAGCGAATAGGCATGAATCGCCTCTATCGCACAGCCTGCCCGCACGGCCGCCTGGCGCGAGGCGCCATACATTTCCGCCACGGTTACCACAAGGAACGGCCTCACCCGCTTGCCGCCACCGATGGTGGCATAGCGCATCGCCTCCACCAGCGGCGCACGCGCATCTTCGGGAACGGGAAGGATTGCATCGAATGCCGCATCCACCTCACGCTGTATGCGGTGGAGGCCGCGGCCCAGCAGATCGTCGGCAAGGACCAGTCCCATCGCTGCTTACCCGGCGTCGAAAGGCGTGGTGCCGGCAGGTTTGCCGTCCGGTCCGGCGACGATCTTCTCGATCCGTGCCTGTGCTGCATCGAGCCGTGCCTGGCAATGGCGGCGCAAGGCTTCGCCGCGTTCATAGAGCGAAATCGATTCGTCGAGCGGCACTTCACCGCTTTCGAGCCTGCGCACCACGTCTTCGAGCGCGCGCAGTGCATCCTCGAAGGTCATTTCGTCCAGTTTGGAGGCCTCTTGGTCCATGTCGCACGGTTTGGCGGGGACATCGCGCGCGGTCAAGCACAGTGGGGCTAGCGACTCTGATTGTTGCCCGCTAAGGGCGCTGTCATGTCCGAAATTACTCCTGATGTCGTAGAGGCGCACGGCCTCAGTCCCGAAGAATACGAGCGTGTGCTGCACGCGTTGGGCCGCGAGCCCAATCTGGTCGAGCTGGGCATTTTCTCGGTCATGTGGTCCGAGCACTGCTCCTACAAGTCATCACGCCTGCACCTGAAGAAGCTTCCGACAGAGGCGCCCTGGGTGATCTGCGGCCCGGGCGAGAACGCCGGCGTCATCGATATCGGCGACGGGCAGGCCTGTATCTTCAAGATGGAGAGCCACAACCACCCCAGCTATATCGAGCCCTATCAGGGCGCTGCGACGGGCGTCGGCGGTATCTTGCGCGACGTCTTCACCATGGGCGCGCGTCCGGTGGCAAACATGAATGCGCTGCGTTTTGGCCGCCCTGACCACCCGAAGATGAAGCACCTTGTGCAGGGCGTGGTCGCGGGCATCGGCGGATATGGCAATTGCGTGGGCGTGCCGACCGTTGGCGGCGAGACCAATTTCCACAAGGCCTATGACGGAAACATCCTCGTCAACGCCATGACCGTGGGTATCGCCGATACGGACAAGATATTCTATTCGGCGGCAACGGGTGTCGGCAATCCGATCGTCTATGTCGGCTCCAAGACCGGGCGTGACGGCATTCATGGCGCCACGATGGCCAGCGCGGATTTCGGCGAAGATGCCGATGCCAAGCGCCCCACCGTGCAAGTGGGCGATCCCTTCACGGAAAAGCTGCTGATCGAGGCCTGTCTGGAGCTTATGGCCACCGATGCCATCGTCGCGATCCAGGACATGGGCGCGGCTGGCCTCACCTCCTCCAGCGTTGAAATGGCCACCAATGGCGAGACGGGCATCCGCCTCGACATGAACAAGGTGCCCTGCCGCGAGGAAGGCATGACGCCTTACGAGATGATGCTGAGCGAAAGCCAGGAGCGCATGCTCATGGTCCTGAAGCCCGGCAAGGAAGAGATGGCTGCGGCTATTTTCAGGAAGTGGGAGCTTGATTTCGCGGTGATCGGCGAAGTGACCGACACCAGGCACATGATCCTCGAGTTCAATGGCGAGGTCGTTTGCGATATACCGCTCGGTCCGCTTGCAGCTGATGCGCCCGAATATGACCGGCCCCATATCAGCCAGGACGAATACAAGGCGTGGGCCGGGATCAAGCCCCTCACCGATGTTCCGGAAAGCAAGGATATCGGCGCAGATTTGCTCAAGCTGATGGCCTGCCCCGATCTGGCAAGCCGCAAGTGGATCTACGAGCAGTATGACAGCCAGGTGATGGCCGATACGCTCCAGACGGGCGGCGATGCGGCGGTGGTCCGCGTACATGGTACGAAGAAGGCTCTGGCAATCAGCACCGATTGCACGCCGCGCTATTGCTATGCCAATCCCTATGAAGGCGGAAAGCAGGCAATTGCAGAGGCTTATCGCAACATTTGTGCAGTCGGCGGCAAGCCGTTGGCGGTGACCAACTGCCTCAATTTCGCCAATCCGCAGCGCCCCGAGATCATGAGCCAGTTCGTCCATTGCCTCGAAGGCATGGGCAATGCCTGCCGCGTGCTCGATTTCCCGATCGTGTCGGGCAATGTCAGCCTTTATAATGAGAGCAAGGCAACCGGTGGCGGTTCCGCAATTCTGCCCACCCCGGCGATCGGCGGCGTTGGCATCCTTGCTGATTACGACAAGATGGCCACCACCGCGTTCAAGGCGGAAGGCGATGCCATCTACCTGATCGGCTCCGAACCCTGGGCGACCCCCGACCATACGCGCGGCCATCTGGGCCAGTCGCTGTGGCTGCGCGAAATCCACGGGCGCGAGGAAGGCAATGCCCCGCCCGTCGACCTGACGCTCGAGAAGAACTCGGGCGAATTTATCCGTGAACTTATCGAGGCCGGGCTTGTTAATTCCGTTCACGACGTCTCCGACGGCGGCATGGCCGTGGCACTCGCTGAAATGGCACTGGCCGGCAATCTGGGTGCAGAGGTGGAAACGCCCGGCGAATATGCCCCAACTCGCTGGTGGTTCGGCGAGGATCAAGGGTACTATCTCGTTACAGTCTCAGACGTGGAAGCCTTCCAGCAACAACTCGCCAAGGGTACGCGCGACGAAGACACTGCTTCCAGCGGCGTCCGCCGCATCGGGACCGTCAAGGGTGACAACCTGTTTGGCGTTTCCCTGCCAGACCTGCGTGAGGCAAACCTGTCGTTCTTCCGGGACTGGATGGAAGGTTAAGACAGTGATAATCCTTCCAAACTGAGGGTTTGGGGAGGAAACTTGATGCCGAAATATTGGCCAATTGCGTTGGCCGCGATCGTAGCGATGGTTGCAACCATGGCAGGCTTGCAGGCGTCGACCGATGCGACCGAAGCCTGGCGGATGGCCTCCCGGTTCACAGCCCAGGTCGGTTTCCCGTTCTTGATTGTAACTTATTCGGCGTCCTCGCTGGCAAAGCTATGGCCCGGCGAGTTCACCCGCAAACTGTTGAGGAGCCGCAAATATTGGGGCTTGTCATTCGCGACTACGCACAGCGTCCACCTGATTGCCTTGCTCAACTTCCTCAATTCGCTCCCCGAGTGGCCCCCAATATCCGGCCTTCTGCCGGGATTCCTGGTGTATGTGGTGATCTATGCGATGGCGCTGACTTCCAATCAGTGGGGCTACCGCACCCTCGGCAAGAACTGGAAACGTTTGCACAGCTTGGGCATCCACATCCTGTGGCTGATCTTTGCCGCAACCTACATCGGCAAGGTCACCGAGCCGGAACATTTTCCGATTGCCGGAATCTATACCGCCATTGCCATCCTTGCCCTGCTTTTGCGCATTGCTGCCTGGCGCAAATCGAGCAGGTTGAAGAATCCGGGCTAGGAAACCCACTCAGTCTCTGGAATTCCGAACAGCTTCAGCAGCACCGTCAGGTCGCCGCGGTCGATCCAGCCATTGGCCGCGTCGCGAGCCTTGGGCTTGGCATGATAGGCCACCCCGTAAGTCGCCTCCTGCAGCATCGGGATATCGTTTGCGCCATCTCCGGTTGCGAGGGTTACGATGCCCTCGCCCAGTTCATCCGCCTCTTCCAGAAGAACTGTCTTCTTCACGCCGCTGTCGGTAATCCCCCCAACAAGACCGCCGGTGAGGGCACCATTAGTGACCTCCAGACGGTTGCCGACAACACGCTCAAAGCCAAGTTGCGCGGCGATGGGATCGGCAAAATGGTGGAAGCCGCCCGTGACCAGAACGGTCCGACAGCCCTTGCTCTTGAGCGTCTCGACCAGGGTCTTTGCACCTGCCATCGGCTTGATACGCGTGTCGAGACATTCAAAGATCGCGCCCTCGGATAGGTTCCGCAACAGCATGACCCGTTCGCGCAGAGCACTTTCGAAATCGAGTTCGCCCTGCATGGCACGCTCAGTAATTGCGGCGATTTGAGGCTTCAGGTTGGCGAAATCGGCCAGCTCATCGATGCACTCCTGCCCGATCATGGTCGAATCCATATCTGAGACGAAGAGCTGCGGAACGCGAATTTCATCGCGCGCTATGATTGCATCGCTGGGCGTGAAATGCGCATCGATCACCTTGCGCAGCACAGCCATGTCATCACCGGGCAGCTCCAGCTGCAGCACATCTGAGCTGGCATCGAGCAAATGCGCATCGGCCAACGGCAGGCCCGCATCAGCCAGCGCAGCGCTCGCTGCATCGAGGCGTGTTTCCAGATCCGATGGGTCTGCTATCAGGCGGGCAATGAGCAAGGGAACAACTCCTGGGGCGAATCCGGTGGCGCTCATCGCAGGGCCAACCGCCAGCGGCAAGAGCGATCTCGCTGTCAGGCTGGCATTGGAGCTGCAGGAGGCGGGCAAGAGTGCTGTCGTAATCAATGCCGACAGCGCACAGGTCTACGCCGATCTCACCGTGTTAAGTGCGCGCCCGACCGAGGAAGAATTGCGCGGCGTGCCGCATTGCCTGTTCGGATCCTGGGACGGTGCGCAGGCATGCTCTGCCGCCGATTGGGCAACAGCGGCCAGGCACGAGATTGCAGAAGCGCATGCCGCTGGTGCAATCCCCATCCTTGTCGGCGGGACGGGCCTCTACATCCGCACCTTGCTGGAAGGCATCGCGCCGATACCCGAAATCGATCCGGCCATCCGCGAAGAGGTCCGCGCCCTTCCCGTCGAGCAAGCCTATGCTGCCTTGCAGGCCGAAGACCCGGGACGTGCCGAACAATTGGCACCGGGCGACACGCAAAGGATCGCGCGTGCGTTGGAAGTGGTGCGATCGACAGGCAAACCGCTCTCACATTGGCAGGCCCGCCTCGAAGGCGGAATTGCCGATGACATCACCCTCGCCCCGCTGGTCCTGCTACCGGAGCGTGAGCGTCTCTATGAACGGTGTGACAGGCGCTTCGCGACCATGCTCGAACACGGGGCAGTGGAAGAGGTCGAACTCCTCCTCGCGCGCAACCTCTCGCCCGACCTTCCGGTAATGCGCGCTATTGGCGTTCCCGAGATTGCGGCTCTTTTGCGAGGCGAAATCACGCGCGGGCAAGCAATTTCCTCTGCCCAGCAAGCGACACGGAACTACGCCAAGCGGCAATACACCTGGCTTCGGCACCAGCCCCCGCAAGATTGGCCACGATTGGAGCCAGAAAATTGCTCAATTAGATCACAGTTTGAAACATTATTCTCATTATAGGGGTTGACAAGACATTTCCTGTCTCATAGCAGGGCGCCCAGTAGTGAAATTCCTTGGGAGAGGAAAGGCCCGGCACGAGCAATCGTGTCGGGCCAGTCATTTCCAAGACCGATCCGGCCAATTCCGGGAGAATGAATGTGAGTGAGGAACGCAGCGGCGCTGCGATATTGTGCGAAACACTGGTGAGACTGGGTGTCGAACACGTCTTCGGCTATCCCGGCGGTGCGGTGCTTCCCATCTATGACGAGCTGTTTTCGGACGACCGCATCCGCCACATCCTTGTGCGGCATGAAGCTGGCGCAGCCCATGCGGCGGAGGGCTATGCCCGGTCGACAGGCAAGCCCGGCGTGGTGCTTGTCACCTCGGGTCCTGGTGCGACCAATGCCATCACCGGCATTGCCGATGCCTTTCTCGATTCCATCCCGCTCGTTGTCATCACCGGGCAGGTTGCCACCAACCTGATCGGCACCGACGCCTTCCAGGAAGCCGATACCGTTGGCCTCACCCGGCACTGCACCAAGCACAACTATCTGGTGAAGGACCCTGCCGAACTGCAGGCGACGATCGAGGAAGCATTCGAGATCGCCACCACCGGTCGTCCTGGCCCGGTCGTGATCGACATTCCCAAGAATGTTCAGGTTGCCACGGCAATGCTGCAGGACGGACAGGCGCAGCGCCCGTTGCGCTACAAGCCGCGTACCGTTGCAGCCGCTGACGAGATTGCCCAGGCCATCGAGATGATCGCCAACGCAAGGGCGCCCATCTTCTATACTGGCGGCGGCGTGATCAATTCTGGCCCCAAGGCGACCGAATTGCTGCGCAAGCTACAGGAACTCACTGGCGCGCCCGTCACATCCACGCTCATGGGCCTGGGTGCATTCCCCTCCGATCATCCCGATTGGCTGGGGATGCTGGGCATGCACGGCACCTATGAAGCCAATCTGGCGATGAACCAGTGTGACGTGATGGTGAACATCGGCGCGCGTTTCGATGACCGTGTTACGGGCCGTCTCGATGCCTTCTCACCAGGTTCGAAGAAGATCCACATCGATATCGATCGTGCCAGCATCAACAAGGTGGTTCCGGTCGATCTCGGCGTTGTTGGCGATTGCGCCACCGTGCTGGAGCAACTGATCGAAGCTTGGGGCAAGCGCCCCGCCGCCGATCTGGGCGAATGGAAAGCCCGTATCGCTGGCTGGAAGGCGCGCGAAAGCCTTGCCTACCCTGCCCGAGGCGATACGATCATGCCGCAACTGGCCGTCGAACGCCTGTTCGCACTGACCAGGGATCGTAACCCCATCATCACCACCGAAGTGGGCCAGCACCAGATGTGGGCTGCGCAATATTTCGGCTTCACCGCGCCCAATCGCTGGCTCACCTCGGGCGGGCTCGGCACGATGGGTTACGGCCTGCCCGCCGCCATCGGCGCGCAAATGGGCAATCCTGATGACCTGGTGATCGACATTGCCGGCGAGGCATCGATCCAGATGAATATCCAGGAACTCGGCACCGCCAGCCAGTTCCGCCTGCCGGTGAAAGTGTTCATCCTCAACAACGAATACATGGGCATGGTCCGCCAGTGGCAGGAACTGACCTATGAAAGCCGCTACTCGAATTCCTATTCGGACAGCCTGCCCGATTTCGTGAAACTCGCCGAAGCCTATGGCTGGAAGGGTATTCGCATCAGTGATGAAGCGGATCTCGACGCAGGCATCATGGCAATGATCGAGCATGACGGGCCGGTGATGGTCGATTGCCAGGTGTCGAAGGAAGCCAATTGCTTCCCGATGATCCCCAGCGGCGCAGCGCATACCGAAATGCTGCTCTACGGCGATCAGGTCGCCGGAACCATGGAAGATGAAGCGAAGGCACTGGTGTGATGAAGATACAGCATCGTGAATCCGAACGGCATGTGCTGACCATCGTCGTTGATAACGAGCCGGGGATTCTGGCCAAGATCACCGGCCTGTTCACCGCGCGCGGTTACAATATCGACAGCCTGACGGTTGCCGATATTTCGGAAAACCACTCGGTCAGCCGCATCACCATCGTCACCGGTGGTCCGCCCACCGTGATCGACCAGATCGAGGCGCAGCTCGACCGGCTCGTTCCGGTTCACCGCGTGGTGGACCTGACGCAGGCCGGCCCGCATGTGGAGCGCGAGTTGGCGCTGGTGAAGGTGTCCGGCACGGGCGAAAAGCGGGTCGAGGCCTTGCGGCTGGCGGATATCTTCCGCGCTCGCCCGGTCGATACCACCACCGGGAGCTTCATCTTCGAGATAACCGGCCCGCCGGACAAGATCGACAGCTTCATCGCCCTGATGCGTGAGCTTGGACTGGTCGAAGTCGGCCGCACCGGCATCGTCGGAATGATGCGCGGGCCGGAAGCAGCTTGAACAGAAAATAGGAATTTTTCGTAGCCCCGACGCCTTCAAGCGCCTAACGGGCACCATCACGGTTTGAGAACTAGAGACTCCCTGCATGGACTTGCGGGCAGCATGAGGAATGAAATGAAAGTCTATTACGACGCAGATTGCGACCTGAACCTGATCACCGACAAGAACATCGCCATCCTCGGCTACGGTTCGCAGGGCCATGCCCATGCACAGAACCTGCGCGACAGCGGCGTCAAGAACGTGGCCATTGCCCTGCGTCCCGGTTCGGGCAGCGCGAGGAAGGCCGAAGGTGCGGGCTTCAAGGTCCTGTCCAACAGCGACGCTGCCGCATGGGCCGATATCCTGATGATCCTTGCCCCTGACGAGCATCAGGCCGCCATCTGGGCCAACGATCTGCAGGGCAACATGAAGCCGGGGGCCGCCCTCGCCTTCGCCCACGGCCTCAACATCCATTTCGGCTTGATCGAAGCACCCTCCGATATCGACGTGATCATGATCGCGCCCAAGGGACCCGGCCACACGGTGCGCGGCGAATACCAGAAGGGCGGCGGCGTGCCCTGCCTCGTGGCAATTCACAATGATGCATCGGGCAATGCCCATGACATCGCGCTGGCCTATGCTTCGGGCGTTGGCGGCGGCCGTTCGGGCATCATCGAAACCAACTTCAAGGAAGAGTGCGAAACCGACCTCTTCGGCGAACAGGCCGTTCTGTGTGGCGGTATCACCCACCTGATCCAGGCCGGGTTCGAAACGCTGACCGAAGCCGGTTATGCGCCCGAAATGGCCTATTTCGAGTGCCTGCACGAGACCAAGCTCATCGTCGACCTGCTCTATGAAGGCGGTATCGCCAACATGCGTTACTCGATCTCCAACACCGCCGAATACGGTGACATCACCACCGGCCCGCGCATCATCACCGCCGAGACAAAGGCCGAGATGAAGCGCGTCCTGGCGGACATCCAGTCCGGCCGCTTCGTGAAGAACTTCGTGCTCGACAACCGCGCCGGCCAGCCTGAACTCAAGGCTTCGCGCAAGGCCGCTGCTGCCCACCCGATCGAGGAAACGGGCGCGCGTCTTCGTTCCATGATGCCGTGGATCACCGCCAACAAGCTGGTGGACCAGGACAAGAACTGAGTTCTTTTCGCAGGCCGCCAACCCGGGCGGCCTGCGACAATTCGCGACACAAAACATGCCCCAATGGGCATTTCGCGCGACCTTTCCCGGTGGACATTGGCAGGCGGCATTGCCAGATTGAGCAGCAGACAATTCCACCTGGAGGATCCCTAATATGCGCAAAACCATTCTCGCCGTCGCCACTGCGGCCGGCATCGCCACCTTGTCAGTTGGCGCACTTCACGCCCAGGGCGGCCCGCCTGCACCAGCGCTCGATCCCGGCGCGGCAAGCTCCGGCACCTACAAGACCGATGCTTCGCACTCGATGGTGGCATTCGGGGTCAATCACCTCGGTTTCAACGACTATTACGGCCTGCTTGGCGACGTTGACGCGACCTTGAACCTCGATAAGGACAACCTTCCCAACTCGTCGCTGGAAGCAACCATTCCGCTGGCATCGGTGATGGTCCCCAGTGCTGGCCTGCGTGACCATTTGCTGCGCCCGGGCCAGGACGGCGGCGCACCCGACTTCTTCGGCCCCAATCCGGCCGCTGCGCATTTCGTGTCCACCTCGATCCACTCAACCGGAGAAAGGACCGCCCATATAACGGGTGACCTGACCTTCAACGGCGTGACCAAGGAAGTGATCATCCAGGCCGAACTGGCCGGCATGGGCACCAACATGATGAGCCGGAAGGAAACGCTGGGTTTCCACGGAACCACCACCATCACCCGCTCCGAATGGAACATGGGCTTTGGCGTGCCGTTCGGCATTGCCGATAATGTAGACCTCTACATTACCGTGGCATTCGAAAAGCAATAGGATCCCCGAATCCTTACTCGCTCTGGAAGCGCGCGGCCGTGCGGTCGCGCGCTTCCTGCGTTTGTGGGCCTAGACATTTGGTAAGCTTATGCGCATATGCTGATGACCATGAACCGTCGTGAGCTCCTATCGCTGCTTCGACTTACACGCCCTTAGGCGTGCACCCCGCCCTGCGCGTGACGCATGGGCATCCCGCCTAAGGGAACTTCAAGACCTCAGAAGAAAATGCAGCGCGCCTCTTGCCGCGCCGCGCACAAGCGATAAGGGCTTATAGCCATGCCAATGCTCAAAGAACCGAGCCGAAAATACCAGCCATTCCCGCAGGTCGATTTGCCCGACCGGCAATGGCCGACGCGCACCATTACCGCCCCGCCCCGCTGGCTCTCCACCGATTTGCGCGATGGCAACCAGTCGATCATCGATCCAATGGACGGTGTAAAGAAGACCCGTTTCTTCGACCTGCTGGTGGAAGTGGGCGTGAAGGAGATCGAAGTCGGCTTTCCCAGCGCGGGGCAGACCGAATTCGACTTCATCAGCAACCTCGTCCGGTCCGGGCGCATCCCCGGGGATGTTGTAGTGCAGGTCCTGACCCAATCGCGCGAAGACCTGATCAAGCGCAGTTTCGAAAGCCTCGAAGGTGCGCATTCCGCGATCGTCCACCTCTACAATGCTGTCAGCCCCGCATGGCGCGAGATCGTGTTCCGCATGGACAAGGCGGATGTGAAGCAGATTGCCGTGAATGGCGCCAAGCTGCTGCGTGACGAGGCGGCAAAGCGTCCGAACACCAGATGGCAGTTCGAATATTCGCCTGAGACTTTCTCCACCGCCGAGCTCGATTTCAGCCTGGAGGTTTGCGAGGCGGTGATGGAGGTTCTCCAGCCTAGCGTCGAGAACCCTATCATCCTCAACCTGCCGGCAACGGTGGAGGCGGCAACGCCCAATATCTATGCCGACCAGATCGAGTATTTCTGTCGCAATCTGCCTGGCCGCGAGAAGGCCGCGATCAGCCTGCACACGCACAACGACCGGGGTACGGGTGTCGCGGCGGCCGAACTGGGCATGATGGCAGGAGCAGACCGCGTGGAAGGCTGCCTGTTCGGCAATGGCGAGCGCACCGGCAATTGCTGCCTCGTGACCGTGGCCATGAACATGTACACGCAGGGCGTCGATCCGGGCCTTGATTTCAGCGATATCGACAAGGTCATTGAAACCGTCGAATATTGCAACCAGCTGCCCGTCCATCCGCGCCATCCCTATGGCGGCGAACTGGTGTTCACCGCTTTTTCGGGCAGCCACCAGGATGCGATCAAGAAGGGCTTCGAAGCGCAGGAACAGCGCAATGACGAGCTGTGGCGCGTGCCTTACTTGCCGATCGACCCCGCCGATCTGGGCCGCAGTTACGAGGCGGTGATCCGCGTCAATTCGCAGAGCGGAAAAGGCGGCTTTGCCTGGGTTCTCGAGCAGGACCAGGGCCTGAAACTGCCCAAGAAGCTGCAGGCGGACTTTTCGCGCCACGTGCAATCCATGGCCGATGATCTGGGACGCGAGCTCAATGCCGCCGACATCTGGCAATGTTTCCAGGAGGCCTATTTCGTGGGCAACGTGGCCAAGCGCTACCGTTTGGTGGATTATGAGGAAAGCAAGGCCGGGGACGGCACCAGCATCTTCACCGGTACGATCAAGGTCGATGGCGAGGAGCAGCGGATTGCCGGTCGCGGCAAAGGCCTTCTTTCGACCATCCTGGCAACGATGAGAGAGAGCTACGGTCTCGACTTCGAAGTGGTCGACTATGTCGAACATGCGCTTGGGTCTGGCGTCGATGCCAATGCGGCAGCCTATATCGAATGCAGACTTCCCGATGGCGGGAGCTGCTGGGGGGTCGGGATCGACGAGGACGTTGCAACCGCCAGCGTGCGCGCGATCCTCAGCGCTGCCAATGGTGCCTCCGTTCAGGCCAGCGCCTGAGGGCCGTGCTTCACTGAATCGGTGGCGGACCACAATGCGTCCGCCATCGCATCCAGCATGCTGAAGTCCACTCCCTGCCCCAGCGGGTCCCGTCTATTGAGCTTCAAGCGCCGCCATCCGGGTTCAAGCAACCGTCGCCTCAGCGCGCGTTGCAGCAGACGCATGCGCATCAGCACCTCGTCCCGCGCGCGTTCTTCATTTCTTCCGCGGACGCTTGACCAGCTCGCCTCGATCAGGCCCACTCTCTCCAACACCACTTCGTTATAGATGCGATGAGGCCCCCTGTGCAGCGGCAGGCCGAGGACCATGGATGCCTGCTCCAGGGCGGGCAGCAGAAGTCCGTTCAGACGAAAATCGTCAAAGCCGATGCGGTCGCAACCGACCGAATTGAACATTTTGCGCAGTTTCTGGTTCAACAGGAGCTGGCGCGGCAGGATGTGGTGGCGCTGCATCCCCGGACAGTAACCGGCAATGCCCTTCCTGTTGACTGACCGGAAGGGCAGTTTCGCGCGCACGCAACCATAAGGCTGCGCACCATTATCGTGCGTCGCAAGTCTTCCTATCGGAACCCTCTCCTCACGCGCACAATGCCACGCGGGATGTCAGGTTCAAGCAGCAAAGCTTCTCCACTGGGACCTGTAAGCGATTGAGTGGAAGCGATCCGCCCGTTCTCGACAAGCCAGTGAACAAGGCGCAGCGCAAGCTTTGCTCCATCCGAAGGGTCTTCGCCCGCGGCGAGTTCGAGACGCAGTTCCTGGCCGGTAAACAGGGCGAGGCCCTCGCTCACGATCGAGCCATCGGGCTGGGGGACCAGAGCTGTCAGACCAAGACCCGGAAATGCCCCGCCTTCAATCCACCGCATCACTCCGCCGTGAAAATAATCGGGCGCGCAAATGGTCCTCGCCGCCTGCCAGCAGATTGCCCTCAATTGCGGCAAAACGGACAATTGCGCCGCAACCCAGGCCAGGCAGCGCAAAATCGGCACCATCATCCCGCCGCTCGTCAAATGGGGGCCAGGTCTGAGGACCACGGCTTCGCAGGCAGCCGGATCGAATCCCTTGTCCAGACCGAACAAATGCCCCTCGGAAAGCTGACTGAACGGCTTTCCCGGCGCAAGCCCCGACATATCGAAGGCAAGTCCGTTCGCCAGAAGCTCCAGCCAGACACGCTGATCTTCGCTTTCAACACCATCAAGTGTTATCGCAAACTGACCCTCTGCACGCGAAAGGTCGCGCAATGCTTGCACATCGGGCCGATGACCCGGCGCAAAGAGGAGCAGGACCGCGTGATCAATCCGGCTTTCGGCAGGGCGATGCTCTAGCGCTATAGTATCCAAACCCCTCATCCCGGACATGACAGAAAAGCAGTTACCCTTAATACCATTTCTTGATCGATTGCGAGCATGACAAAGCTTTCGCACCAGATCGATACATAAATTGATCCATTACGGTTTGAAATTCAGGAATATCTTCCCGAACACTTCCACCTCCGAGGTTCCTGCTCTAACCCCTGCCCCATGAATCCGGCAAATGCCATTCTGGGAGTCGAGAATTCCCTTTCGGGAAGGCATTGGCAATGGCTTGGCGGCAACATGCATCTCGCAGACTCCGTGTCTGGAGACGGACTGGTCGACCAGCTCCTGCTTGCCAGAGGTGTGGCGCGAGAAGACCTGACCCGCCAGCGTGACCCTAGCCTCCGCGCCTTCCTGCCCGATCCTTCCCAGTTTTCCGACATGGACCGCGCTGCAGAACGGATTGCCGAAGCGGTCATCGCCAACGAGCGGGTGACCATCTACGGCGATTACGATGTCGATGGCGCAACCAGTGCCGCCTTGCTGCTGCGACTAATGCGCATGTTGGGGCATGAGGCGGGCTATTACATCCCCGATCGCCTGCTGGAAGGATACGGCCCTTCTGCCGAAGCATTGGTCGCATTGGGCAAGGCGGGTTCGAGCCTCGTCGTCACGGTCGATTGCGGGGCCATGGCCTATGAGGCACTCGGCGCCGCGCATGATGCCGGGATCGACGTGATCGTGGTCGACCACCACAAATGCGCAGCGGAACTGCCGCGAAGCTATGCCCTGGTGAACCCGAACCGGCTCGACGAGAATGACATTGCGGCATCGCACGGCCACCTGGCGGCCGTTGGCGTGGCATTCCTGCTGGCGATCGCCGTGGTGCGAACTTTGCGCCAGCGCGGATTTTTCGAGAGCCGCACGGAACCAGACCTGTTCGCGCTTCTCGATCTGGTGGCGCTCGGCACCGTGGCGGACGTTGCTGCCATCAAGGGGCTGAATCGCGCGTTCGTGGCGCAAGGGCTGAAGGTGATGGCGCGCCGTGCCAACACCGGCATGTCCGCGCTCATCGACGTCTCGCGCCTCAAGCGCGCGCCCCAATGCAGCGATTGCGGTTTTGCCCTGGGACCAAGGATCAATGCCGGCGGGCGCGTGGGAGAATCGACGCTGGGTGTGCGCCTGCTGACAACCGAAGACCCCGATGAGGCGCGGGCAATTGCGGAACAGCTCTCGCAGCTGAACGAGGAGCGGCGCGGGATAGAGGCCGCCGTGCAGCAAGCTGCAGAAGAGCAACTGGCAGCGCAGCACAACCGCGCAGTCCACCTCCTGGCCGGACATGGCTGGCATCCGGGCGTGATCGGTATCGTCGCCGGGCGGATCAAGGAGAAGACCGGCAAACCCTCCATCGTCATCGCGCTGGACAGCAAAGACGGCCAGGGAAAGGGTTCCGGTCGCTCGATCTCGGGCGTGGACCTTGGCGCGGCCATCATTGCAGCAAGAGAAAACGGCATGCTCGTGGCGGGTGGTGGTCATGCGATGGCAGCAGGCCTCACCATTGAGGCAGGCCAGATTGATGCCTTTGCAGAATGGCTGAATGACCATCTGGCCGATGCGGTCGCGCGAGCTTCGGCAAACCAGTCGCTCAAGCTTGACCTCGCTCTGGCACCGCGCGGGCTGACACCGGGTCTGGTGGAGGAACTTGAGCGCGCTGGCCCGTTCGGAGTGGGCTGGCCTGCACCCAGAATCGCGGTTGGCCCCGTTCGACTGGTCAAGGCCGATATCGTCGGCACCGATCACCTGCGTGTTATTGCCGCGGGGGATGACGGCGCCTCTTTCAAGGCTATCGCCTTTCGTGCCGCCGAAAGCGCCATGGGGCAGACAATCCTGCACGGCGCGCGCGGTCGCAAGCTGTGGCTGGCAGGGCGCGCAAAGATCGATGACTGGGGCGCAAGGCCAGCAGCAGAACTGCATCTGGAAGATGCTGCATGGGCGGATTGACCGCCTAAAGGCAGAGAAGCGAAATGCAGGGCTTGACCCTGCGCCAAAGCCCCCCTAAGTGCGCCGCTCGCACCGCAATGGCCCCTTCGTCTAGCGGTTAGGACGCGGCCCTTTCACGGCTGAAACACGGGTTCGATTCCCGTAGGGGTCACCAGCGGTGCGGATTTGCCTGATGACTGATACACCAAGGCTCAGGCCCCTTCGTCTAGCGGTAAGGACGCGGCCCTCTCACGGCTGAAACACGGGTTCGATTCCCGTAGGGGTCACCAGAAACATTCCCGATCATCACTGCCATGAGCACCCATGTTCTGCCTGGTTACTATTAATGAAGTAGTAACCACGATTTGGGACACCCCCAAGTACTGGCTTTCCAATTCTTTGGATTTCTTCTTTCTGCACTCATCACTTGATGGAGGTGGGAATGGAAACCGCATTCGAATACAGGACCCTGGCCGAAACGCTTCGCCAACAGGCGATGACGGCTACTTTGGTGCATGTGCGTGAGACACGACTTGCTGCGGCCGAACGTTGGGAACAACTGGCTGCCGAGATCGAAATGGTCACGGCACCGGGACGGATGCAGCCAAGGCCCAGCTGGATATTCTGATCGGTTCCTCCCTGGCAAGCGCCGGGCTGGTGCAGCCGAGTTCGTGACACGGCCGCATTGGCTGTAGCACGCCGCAGAGCTTGCGGTTATGGCAGCTGCCATGGGTGCGAAGTCGATCCCGATTGCTGGACTTTCCATTGCGCTGGTGACCGGAGTTATCCTGGCATTGGCCGGGATCGACATACTTGTCGTCATCGTTGTCCTGCTGGTCTGGGCGGGCACGTTCTGGCTCGCCGCCCCTCCCCCGCAGGAGCCGCTAAAGCCCCCCGCGGAAGGACTGCAGATTTCCCATTCGGGCATGCGCGACCTGATCGAACATTCCGGCCTGCCCATCCTGCTGCTCGATGCCAACAGGATCATCGTTTCCAACAAGGCCGCGCGTGAGGCATTCGGCGACCATATCGTCGGGCAGGATGCCCGTGTTGCCCTGCGCCATCCTGTGGCGGTCGATCTTCTTTCGCGTAACCAGGGCGGCATTGTCACCATCCAGGGACTGACAGGTCCGCGAAGCAGCTGGCAAATGTCGGTCCAGCCAATCGACGAACGATACCGGATGATCGAACTGATCAACCGCACATCGGAAGCAGATGTCAGCCGCGCGCATACCGACTTTGTGGCCAACGCCAGCCACGAACTGCGCACTCCGCTGGCCTCGATAATCGGATATATGGAAACGCTTGCCGACGAGGGCGCTGAAATGCCTCCGAAGCAGGCCGCCAGGTTCTACGACACCGTGCTTCGCGAGGCGCGAAGGCTGCAAAGTCTTGTAGAGGATCTCATGTCACTGAGCCGGGTCGAGGCGGAAAAGCACGAACAACCACAGGACAAGGTAGATTTCACGCGCCTGGTGCAACAGGCAGCACGTGACGGTGCGGGCCCGGACCTTCTCGACAGGCTGAAATTTGAACTCCCTTCAAATCCCACCATGATCCGGGGTGATCACGGGCAGCTCGAGCAGCTGGTGCGCAACCTGGTCGACAATGCGCTCAAGTACGGCAGGCCGGAAGAACAGGTGACCATTGCGCTTCGGCTTGGCGAACGGAACATGGCGGAGCTTACTGTCACCGATCGCGGCGAAGGCATCGCGGCGGAGCATCTCCCGCATCTGACGCGTCGCTTTTACCGCACCGATCCGAGTCGGAGCCGTGCTGCAGGGGGGACCGGACTTGGCCTCGCCATCGTGAAGCACATTGTCGAACGCCATCGCGGCCGCATGGATATTTCCAGCAAGCAGGGCGTTGGCACCACGGTCAGTATCCGTATTCCGCTGGTTTCCGAGTAGCGAACCTCTGCAACACGTCACGCGCAAGATACGGAAATCTTGCAGATGGATGACACAACTGGGGATACCGTCACAAAAGTGTAAAGTAGCTGTCATAGGGGCGACCCATTCTTGTCACATTAGAGACAGAATTGGAGTCAAACTTGAAAAAACTAATCATCAGTTCGCTCATTGCCAGCACTGCTCTTGTCGCACCTGCCGCCCATGCCCAGGACGATGAGGTAACTGCGCTGCGTAATCAGATCGAAGCGCTGCAGGCGCAGATCGAAACACTTTCGGGCCGCCTCGATTCGATGGAGGTCGAGGCTCAGGAAACTCAGGCAGCAACAGCAGCCAATACCCGGGCCGTCGAAGCGACGTCAGCCGCAATCGCCACAAATACTGCAGCAGGTAACGGCGCGGAAATCAGCTTTGCTGGTGCCCCCGAGATCGAAGCACCCGGCGGTTGGTCGTTCAAACCCTTCGGCCGTATCCAGGTGGACGCCGGCTCGATCAGCCTGCCTGACGGTATCGGCCGCGAAGATGGATTCGGCAGCGAAATCCGCCGTGCGCGTATCGGCCTGTCCGGCGATATCCCGGGCGGCTTTGGCTACAAGTTCGAAATCGATTTCGCCGGCAATTCTGCCGAAGTGACAGACGCCATCATCACCTATGGAGATGGTGACCTGGAAGTCACTGCAGGTCAGCACAACAATTTCCAGTCGCTGGAAGAACTGACCAGCAGCCGTTTCTCCTCCTTCATCGAACGCGCCGCCTTTACCGATGCCTTCGGTTTCGAGCGCCGCCTGGGCCTTTCAACCCAGGTGACGACCGGTGACGTGCTGCTTCAGATCGGCGCCTTTACCGACAATATCGGTGACCTTCCGGGCAAGAGCTGGAGCCTTGATGGCCGCGCTGTCGTTTCTCCCAAGGTAGGCGACACGCAATTGCACTTTGGCGGCTCGGTTCATCTGACGCAGCTCGAAGCGGATGACACCGTCCGTTATCGTCAACGTCCGCTGGTGCATTTCACCTCCGAACGCCTGATCAACACCGGCAACATCGATGCTGACAGTGAATTTGGCGCCGGGCTTGAAGCCGGTGTAGTCGCTGGCCCGTTGCATGCGGTCGGTGAGGCCTTCTGGCAGAGCGTGAACACGCCGGGTGCCGGCGAAGACCCGGACTTCTTCGGTGGTTACGTCGAAGTCGGCTACTTCCTGACCCGTGGTGACAAGCGCGGGTACAAGGGCGGCAAGTTCGATCGTACCCGTCCGGCCAATCCGGTCGACGAAGGCGGCATGGGCGCATGGCAGTTCAACCTGCGCTACGATTACCTGGACCTCAACAGCGGTACGATTATTGGCGGTCAGCAGAACTCCTATTATGCCTCGCTCGTGTGGGTTCCGACAGACTACACTCGCCTGATGCTGAACTACGGCCATCTGCAATATGATGATGCCGTCTATGCCCTGCCCGGCGGCGATCGGTCCTACAGCGCCGACGTCTTCGGCCTTCGCGGACAGATCGACTTCTAAGCATGTGGACAGAAACTGGCACGTCTTCCGTTACGCTTGTGACAATGGCATGTCAGGATTCTGTCGTCTTTCCGTAACACACGGGTTCTAACGCCACCCAAGATTTGAAGTGGAAGAAGTGAAATGACGAACAAATTCAAAATCGCCGCCATCGCCATGGGCGCCCTGACTCTCGCCGCCTGCGGCGACGGCTCCTCCGGCGGTGCAAACCAGGCAATCCGCGCTGTCGGCTCCTCTACGGTTTATCCATTCGCGACCGTCGTGTCCGAAACCTTTGCGCGCAACTATCCCGATTTCCCCGCCGCGCTGATCGAATCGACCGGCACGGGTGGCGGCATCGCGCTGTTCTGCGGAGGCGCCGGCGCCGATACGCCTAGCATGGCCAATGCCTCGCGGCGCATGAAGAAGAGCGAGTTCGAGACGTGTCAGGCCAACGGCGTGGCCGCGATCACCGAATTGCAGGTTGGCCTGGACGGTATCGCCTTTGCCTCTGCGCAGGGTGGTATCGACATGAATTTGACGTCAGAGATTGTTTATCGCGCTCTGGCAGCCACTCCCTATGGTGAGGAGCAGACTGCGAAAAACTGGAGCGACATTGACCCCTCCCTGCCGAACCTGCCGATCCTGGTCTATGGCCCGCCGTCAACCTCCGGCACGCGCGATGCGCTGAAGGAACTGGTTCTGGAAGTCGGCTGCAAGGCCAACCCGGACATGGCTGCCCTGAAGGAAGCGGACGAAGACCGTTACGACCAGGTCTGCACCGAAGTGCGCGGTGACGGTGGCTACGTCGATCAGGGCGAGCAGGACAATCTGATCGTCCAGAAGATCGAAGGCAATCAGAACGCAATCGGCGTTTTCGGCTTCTCCTATCTGGAAGAGAACTCCGACCGCGTTCACGGCCTGAAGGTCAATGGCGTTGAGCCGACCTATGAAAACATCTCCAGCTTCGCCTACCCCGGAGCGCGTCCCCTGTTCGTCTATGTGAAGAACGATCACGTCGATGCGATTGGCGGCCTGCGTGAATTCCTTGCCACCTGGGCGGAAAGCTGGGGAGTAGACGGTCCGCTCGCGCAGATCGGACTTGTCGCCAGCCCTGCGGACGTTATGGCGCGCAACAACGCCGCCGTGACAGAGCTTCCCGCGCTGACGGCAGCTGATTTTGAATAGGTAAGTGAAACCCGCGTAATGTCATCAGCCATACCGCTTCTCCTCGCCATAGGCTTGGGACTCGCCGGTTGGCTGGTGGCCCGCGGGCGTGCCTGGAAATTCAGGAGCGAGGCGGCCGGCGGTCGCCTCGCTTCACTTCCTGTGTACCACGCCTGGTACGCGGCATTGTGGATCGGTGGACCGGTCCTGATTTTCGGTGTGATCTGGAACGCCATTCGCGGCAATCTGATCCTGCAGCACGCACTGGCCAGCCCCGATGCGGCCGGCCTTCCTGCTTTTGGCATGCGGCGCGATGCCATTCTTCGTGAAGCGCAGAACGTTGCCAGTGGCGTCTCCGACCGGGTTATCATTCCAGAAGCCGAAGGGCTGGTGGAACCCTTCCGGGAAGCCGCAATGCTCTATGACGGGATTGGTATCGCCGTGGCGCTGGTGCTGGCCCTCATCGGTGCCGTCTGGGTGTTCATGCGCCTCAAGCCAGGCTTTGCGGCGCGCACCAAGGTGGAGCGCGGCGTGCTCAGCGTGCTCTTCCTTGCCTCGCTGGTCGCGATTCTCACAACTTTCGGCATCTTTATAACGCTGGTGTTCGAGACAATCCGGTTTTTCGGCATGGTTTCGCCGATCGATTTCCTCTTCGGTACCCATTGGGGGCCCGATCCGATGGCAGCCGTCAGCAGCACCGATGGCAGCCGGTACGGTGCCATCCCCTTGTTCTGGGGAACCATATTCATCGGCGCGATCATCGCCATGATCGTGGCTATCCCGCTCGGCCTGATGAGCGCGATTTACCTCACCCAGTATGCCAATCCCAACTTGCGCAAGTGGATCAAGCCCGCGCTGGAGATCCTGGCCGGCGTTCCGACGGTGGTCTATGGCTATTTCGCTGCACTCACCATCGCGCCCGCGATCCGCGAAATCGCCACATCGGTCGGTATCACCAACGCCTCGAGCGAGAGCGCGCTGGCAGCAGGCCTGGTGATGGGGGTGATGATCATTCCCTTTGTCTCCTCGATGGCGGACGATTCGATTGCCGCTGTCCCGCAGGCGATGCGCGATGGCTCGCTGGCGATGGGTGCCACCACCAATGAGACGATCCGCCGCGTTCTGATCCCCGCTGCCCTTCCCGGTATCGTTGCCGGGATCATGCTGGCCGTCAGCCGTGCGATCGGCGAGACCATGATCGTGGTGATGGCGGCGGGATATGCCGCCAACCTCTCTGCCAACCCGCTCGAGGCCATGACCACGGTGACGGTCCAGATCGTCGCCATGCTGACCGGCGAAGCGAGCATGGATCACCCGGCAACACTCAGCGCATTTGCACTGGGCTTTGTGCTGTTCATCATCACGCTGATCCTGAATGTGATTGCGCTGCGTGTCGTGAAGAGGTTCCGCGAAGCCTATGAGTGAGATGCGCGCCCCCACCCGCACACCGGTATACGAAGCGCGCCTGAAGAAGCGCTACGCTGCCGAGCGCCGGTTCAAGCTGGCCGGGCTTGGCGCCGTCGTCTTCTCGGTGGCCGTGCTGGTCTTCCTCCTGGGAAGCATGCTGTCAAACGGGATCGGCGGCTTCCAGCGGACCGTATTCGAAGTTTCGATCGACATGTCGCGCTTGGCTATTTCGGTTCCGGCCACGGATAACGAATCATCGGCAATTCGCTCGTTACAATCGCAAGGCCTGCCCGAAATCGTACAATTTGCTGCCGAAGAGACCTTGGGAGCAGAAGGCGCTGCCCAGATCAATTCCCAGGCATGGCGCATCGTGGCTGAAGAAGTGATCGCCAACCCAAATCTCCTGCGCGGCGAGCACAGCTACTCCCTGCCAACCAATGAGGCTATCGCCTCTGCCTACGCGGGAGACGGCAAGCTGGAACTGCAACCGCTGGTCAACGAGTTGACGGAAAAAGGCCTGTTGCGCGACGCATTCGATCCCGATTTTATGACCCGATCCGACGCGACTGATCCCCAGCTTGCAGGAATTTGGGGCGCTCTCAAGGGATCGATCCTCACCATGATCGTAACCCTCTTGCTGGCTTTCCCGGTGGGCGTGTTGGCGGCGCTCTACCTGGAAGAATATGCGCCGCGAAACCGCTGGACCGACATTATCGAAGTATCGATCAACAATCTTGCCGCGGTGCCTTCGATCATCTTCGGCCTGCTTGGCCTGGCCGTGTTCCTGGCGCTGTTCCCGTCGTTCCGTTCCGCGCCGCTGATCGGCGGTATGACGCTCGCACTGATGACCATGCCTGTTATCGTGATTTCCGGCCGCAACGCCATCAAGGCCGTGCCCCCTTCGATCCGCGACGGTGCCCTGGCTATCGGAGCATCGCCCGTACAGGTGGTGTTCCACCATGTCCTGCCGCTGGCCCTGCCCGGCATACTGACGGGTACGATCATCGGCATGGCCCGCGCTTTGGGCGAAACGGCGCCACTGCTGCTGATCGGCATGCGCGCCTTTGTCGCCACCCCGCCCACGGGCTTTACCGACAATGCCACAGTTCTGCCGATGCAGATCTTCCTGTGGTCCGACCAGATCGACCGCGGTTTTGTGGAACGCACCAGCGCGGCGATTATTGTGCTATTGATATTCCTCCTGCTGATGAACGGCCTGGCCATTTATCTGCGTAACAAGTTCGAGAAGAGATGGTGACCGAGCAGACTCCCATGACGACGCCGGCCGAGGCCGAACCGAAGGGCGAACCCAAGATTCGCGCCACAGACGTTTCTGTCTATTACGGAGACAAGAAGGCGATTGATCAGGTTTCCATCGACATACACACGGAACATGTCACCGCATTCATCGGTCCGTCGGGCTGCGGCAAGTCCACTTTTCTGCGCTCCCTCAACCGCATGAATGACACGATTCCGTCTGCAAGGATGGAAGGTACGATCGAGCTGGACGGTGAGGATATCTACCATTCGGGCATGGACGTGGTGCAGCTGCGCGCCCGCGTGGGCATGGTCTTCCAGAAGCCCAACCCCTTCCCCAAGTCGATCTACGAGAACATCGCCTATGGCCCGCGGATCCACGGCCTTGCCGAGACCAAGGGCGAACTGGATACAATTGTCGAACGCAGCCTGCAGCGCGCTGGCCTGTGGGAAGAGGTGAAGGACCGGATCGAGGATTCGGGCACGGCCCTTTCGGGCGGCCAGCAACAACGCCTGTGCATTGCACGCGCGATCGCGGTCGATCCCGAAGTCATCCTGATGGACGAACCCTGTTCGGCGCTGGACCCGATCGCGACAGCCAAGATCGAGGAACTGATAGACGAATTGCGCGGACGCTATGCCATCGTCATCGTCACCCATTCGATGCAACAGGCCGCGCGCGTTTCCCAGCGCACGGCGTTTTTCCACCTCGGACATCTGGTGGAATATGGACATACCTCGGACATCTTCACTAATCCCAGGCAACGACGCACCCAAGACTATATCACCGGGCGGTACGGCTAATGGCAGAACATACAGTCAAAGCATTCGATGAAGACATCACCCGTTTACGGGGCCTGATCGCAGAAATGGGCGGTCTGGCAGAACTCGCCATCCAGCAATCGCTCGAGGCCATCGTCACCGGCGATGAGGAACTCGCCCGCGAGGTGGTGGAGCGTGATGTGAAGCTCGATGCGCTGGAAGCGGAGGTAGACGCACTGGCCGTGCGTGTTCTTGCGTTGCGGGCACCCATGGCCGATGACCTTCGCGAGATCATCGCTGCGCTCAAGATTGCAGGCGTGGTGGAACGGATTGGCGATTATTCCAAGAATATCGCCAAGCGCACCGGCAGGATCGAGGGGCGCAGCCGTTTCGAACCACTTACCCTGCTTCCCGCGATGGGCGAAGTGGCAGCGGAAATGGTGCATGACGTGCTCACCGCCTATGCCGCGCGCGACCCGATTGTGGCACGCGAAGTGATCAAGCGGGACGAGAAGGTGGATGCCTTCTATGACAGCATTTTCCGCAATCTTGTCAGCTACATGGTGGAAAATCCCGCCACCATCAGCAGTGCTGCGCAATTGCTCTTCGTCGCGCGGAATATCGAACGGATCGGCGATCATGCCACCAATGTCGCGGAGATGGTCCATTTCGCCGCGCTCGGTTCATATCCGACCGATGTGGAGCGTTGAAACAATTCTGTCGCATTGCTGACATATTACAGGGTCGAATCGATGACGCCGGACGGTCTGGCGCCCTTAGGAATTGATCCATGTCCGCTCCCAAGCTCCTGCTGGTAGAAGACGATACGGCGCTTGCCGAACTGCTCGAATACCGTTTCGAGAACGAGGGCTATGATGTCCGCGTTTGCGGAGATGGCGAAGAAGCGATGATCCTTGCAGCCGAGGATGTGCCGGACCTGGTGATCCTCGACTGGATGATCGAAGGCATCAGCGGCATCGAGGTCTGCCGCCGTTTGCGCCGCGACAAGGCGACCGCCCATGTGCCGATCATCATGCTGACTGCGCGCGAGGCCGAGGATGACCGTGTGCGCGGCCTCGAAACCGGTGCCGACGATTATCTGACCAAGCCCTTCTCTCCGCGCGAGCTTCTGGCGCGCGTGGCTGCCGTGCTTCGCCGCGTGCGTCCCGCTTTGGCCGGGGAAACGATCGAAGTGGGCGATCTCAAGCTCGATCCGGTCGCCCACCGGGTGGAGCGGCGCGGGCGCCAATTGCAGATCGGCCCCACCGAATACCGCCTGATCAAGTTCTTCATGGAACACCCGCGCAGGGTGTTCACGCGCGGGCAGTTGCTCGATGCGGTGTGGGGAACGGGCAGCGAGATCGAGGAGCGGACAGTCGACGTCCATATTCGCCGCCTGCGCAAGGTGATCACGGTCGAGAATTCCCGCGATCCGATCCGCACGGTGCGTTCGGCTGGCTATTCGCTCGATCCGGGTTGATCACAAAGCCTAGTGAAAATCGCGGGACCTGGGGATGACGCGGGCATTGCGCGGGTGGCAGCGCATGCCGGAAGGGTTGCTGACGTGATCCGCGCGGGCCGTGGGGGATTGTAGCAGGTCATCCGACAGGCGGTGCAGTTCCGCCGTCGCATCGCGCAGATGATGGCCAATCACATGGATCACCTCATCGTCATATTCCACACGCCCGCGCACTTCCATCAGCCTTGCCCCCATCACCACGCGGCGCTGCCTTTCCATCAG
The DNA here is from genome assembly GCA_024642335.1 of Erythrobacter sp. Taxonomy (GTDB): domain Bacteria; phylum Pseudomonadota; class Alphaproteobacteria; order Sphingomonadales; family Sphingomonadaceae; genus Alteraurantiacibacter. The sequence goes on along the minus strand of JAHEBH010000001.1, from coordinate 48,605 downwards.
ATCGGGCCAGATTACCAGATTGGCCACCCCTGTCTCATCCTCCAGCGTGATGAAGCAGACGCCCTTGGCGCTGCCCGGCCGCTGGCGGATCAGCACCACGCCCGCCACCTGCACCATGCTGCGCGTCTTGCGATCCCTGAGGTCACAGGCGCGCACGAAGCCGCGTTCCGCCAGCGAGGCGCGCAGGAAGGCCAGCGGATGCGCCTTCAGCGACAGGCGCGTGGTCTGGTAATCGGCCACCACCTCTTCCGACAAGGGCATCAGCGGCAGGACAGCCCTGCCCCTTTCTGCCCCCTCGTCGCGTGCATGGGCGTGGGCGAAAAGCGGCAGGTCTGGCCCTGAAACCAGGCTGCGCGCATCCCACAGCGCCTGCCTGCGCGACAATCCCATAGATGCGAAGCAATCGGCGCTGGCGAGCCTCTCGATATGCGCAGGCGACAGACGTGCCCTCTCGCGCAATGCGCCGACATCGCCATAGGCACCGCCCTCTTCACGCGCGGCCACGAGTTGCGCGGCGACATGTTCGGGCAGGCCATCCACCTGGCGCAGGCCCAGGCGCAGGGCGATGCGTTTCTCTCCCTCCCCTTCAGGGGAGGGGGTCGGGGGGTGGGGGCTATCGGCATCGCCCCACCCCGCTGCGACTAACTTCGCCTGCGGCTCAGCAAGTCTCGCTGCCCCTCCCCTAAAGAGGAAGGGCGAGTCTGGCCCATTCTCCATAACCTCCAGCATGCAATCCCACTCCGAATGGTTCACATCCGCTGGCAGCACCTCCACGCCATGCTCGCGCGCATCGCGCACGATCTGTGCGGGGGCGTAGAAGCCCATCGGCTGCGAATTGAGCAGGGCACAGGCGAAGGCGGCGGGGAAATGGCATTTTAGCCAGCTTGAGACATAGACAAGATGCGCAAAGCTCGCCGCATGGCTTTCCGGAAAACCATATTCGCCAAACCCCTTGATCTGGTTGAAACAACGCTCGGCAAAATCGGGATCGTAGCCGCGTTCGACCATGCGGCCGACCATCATGCCCTCCAGTTCCTCGAGGTTCCCGCGCGAACGGAAGGTCGCCATCGCCCGCCGCAGCCGGTTGGCCTCCGCGCCAGAGAATTTGGCGGCGTCGAGCGCGATCTTCATCGCCTGTTCCTGGAAGATCGGCACACCCAGCGTGCGGGCGAGGATGCTGGTCAACTCGTCCGGTGGGCCGTGCTGCGGCCCCGGCGCGGGTATCACCACCATCTCTTCCCCCCGGCGGCGCTTGAGATAGGGGTGGACCATGTCGCCCTGGATCGGACCGGGCCGCACGATCGCCACCTGGATCACCAGGTCATAGAATTCGCGCGGGCGCAGGCGGGGCAGCATGTTCATCTGCGCGCGGCTTTCCACCTGGAACACGCCGAGCGAATCCCCCTTGCGCAACATGGCATAGGTTTCGGGGTCCTCGCGCGGGACCGTGGCCAGCGTCAGGCTCCGGCCGTGATGCTCCTCCAGCAGGTCGAGACATTTGCGGATGCAGGTGAGCATGCCCAACGCCAGCACATCGACCTTGAGGATGCCCAGCGCGTCGATATCGTCCTTGTCCCATTCGATGAAGCTGCGATCGGGCATGGCACCATTGCCGATAGGTACGGTCTCGATCAGCGGGCCTTCGGTGAGGATGAAGCCGCCGACATGCTGGGACAGGTGGCGCGGCATGCCGATCATCTGCTCGGTCAGTTTGAGCACGCGGCGCAGATGCGGGTCGGACAGGTCCATGCCGATCTCAGCTGCGTGCTTCTCCGCCACTTCGCGCCCGTAACTACCCCACACGGTGCGGGCGAGCGCACTGGTCACATCCTCTGACAGGCCCATCACCTTGCCCACCTCGCGGATGGCCATGCGCGGGCGGTAATGGATCACCGTGGCGCACAGGCCTGCACGGTGGCGTCCGTATCTGGCATAGAGATACTGGATCACCTCCTCGCGCCGCTCGTGCTCGAAATCGACATCGATATCGGGCGGCTCGTTGCGATCCTCGGAAATGAAGCGGTCGAACAGCAGCGCGTGCTTGGCCGGATCGACGCTGGTGATGCCGAGCACATAGCAGACGGCGGAATTGGCTGCAGACCCGCGCCCCTGGCACAGGATTGGCGGGTGCTGCCCGCGTGCGAAATCGACGATATCCTTGATGGTGAGGAAGTAGCGCGCCAGTTCCAGCCTGCCGATCAGCACAAGTTCGCGTTCGAGTGTTTCCTTAACTGATTCAGGCAAGCCATTGGGATAAAACCTTTTTGCGCCTTCCCATGTCTGCTGGATGAGGTAATCTTGCGGTCCCATCCCGTCAGGGTAGACCTCCTCCGGATATTCGTATCTGAGCTCATCCAGGCTGAAATTGCAGCCATCCGCCACCGCACGCGCCGCCGTGATGGCGTGCGGCCATTGTGCGAACAGCCTGAGCATCTCCTCGGGGCTTTTCAGGTGCCTCTCGGCATTGGCGTGGAGCAGGTGCCCGGCAGCGGCAACCGTGGTCTTGTGCCGGATAGCCGTCATCACGTCTTGCAGGGGCCGCCGTTCGGGCGCGTGGTAATGCACATCGTTGGTGGCAAGGATCGACAACCCATTGGCCCGTGCCAGCGCGTCCAGGCGCTCTATCCGGGCGATATCATCCCCGCGATAGAGGTAACTGGCAGCGATATGGCGCATGGTGGGCAGGCCAGCGGCGAGATGCGGCAAGATATCTACGAAGGGACCTGCAATTTTCTCCTCGAAGGCATCGCCATCCAGCGTCACCACGTTGCTGGCCCAGGCGGGAACGGTGAAACGCTTGGTCAGGTCGCGCGGAGGGAGCAGGATAAGCTGCACATTCTCCGCATGATCCGCCAGCATGGGCAGCGAGATCTCGCACACGCCCTTCTCCTGCCATTCGCCATCCAGCGTCGCCATCCGGCCTGCCGAAATCAGCCGCGTCAGCCGCCCGTAAGCAGCGCGATCACGCGGATAGGCCAGGAAGGAGAGTCCCTCCACCACCTCGATACGGCAGCCGATCAGCGGCCTGATCCTGAGGGCCTTTGCCTCCATATGCAGCCGCACCACGCCTGCCATGCTATTGGCATCGGCGATGCCCAGCGCATCGTAACCCAGCGTCCGCGCCTGCGTGACCAGCGCCACCGCATCCGAAGCCCCGCGCAGGAAGCTGAAACAGCTCATCACCCCCAGTTCGACGAAAGGCGCGCGTTCGGGCGGTGCGATCAGCGAGGGATCGCTATCGACATGCGGCCTTGGCGGGGTGAGCGGCTTGTCGGGCATCAGGCGAACAGCCCCTGCAGGAACCAGTCGGGCATGCCGCCGCGCCCGTCACTGGCGAGGCCTGCGCGGTAAATCCAGTAGCGCCGCCCCTCGCCATCCTCGATCCGGTAATAGTCGCGCAGGCGTGCCGAACCCTTCTCCCGCCACCATTCGGGGGCGATACGTTCCGGGCCTTCCACCCGCACCACCTCATGCACGCCGCCGCGCCAGCGAAAGCGCCGCGGATAGCCGTCAGGGCTGGCATAAAGCACGGCAATCTGTTCCGGCCTGTCGAGCATTTTCAGTGGCCTGGAATGAAAATCGAGCATTTCCTGTGAAGCCTGTTCCGGCTCCAGCGGAGCCTGCCAGCCTTGTGCGCGTTCAGGCAGATGGCTACCGCGCAGCACCGGCTTGCGCACGGCCCTTTCCCCCAGGCGAACGGTCAGGCGATCGATACAGGCGGCCAGCGAAGTGCCATGTTCTTCCGCCGCCGCCTCCAGATCCTTCTGCGCCAGCGCGAGCGGTTCGGACCATGCGGCACGCAGGCGCACCATCTCGATCCCGAAACCGGCGTCCACATCGTCGAGGCGCGCGGCAAAGAGGCGGCAGATATGCTTTGCCTCGCGCGTCGCAGCCGCCATTTCCAGCTTGCGCAGCACAACCTCGCCATCGACGCGCCAGAGGCCCAGTTCGAGCCGCCTCGCCCCTTCCCCCCGCGCTTCCAGTTCGCGCACCATGTCATCGGCCAGGTCAGCGAGCACCTGGTCCAGCAGCGCGCGATGGCGGATCGGCTCCATCAGGCGGCGCTGCACCAGCGGGGCTTCTATCGCCACGACGGGCAGAAGCGGCTCCGGCACGCGGCCCAGCAACTGGTCCATCCGCACCAGCGGGTTGGCAGAAGGCGATCGGCGGTTGCGGAAACGGCGCTGCACGGCGTCACGCCCCAGTTCCGCCAGGTCGCCCAGACGCTTGAGGCCAAGGCGACGCAGCACCAGCAAGACGTCACCGTCGAGGCGCAGTGACGCCACCGGCAGGCCGGAAAGCCGCGCCATGCCATCGTCATCGGGCGCAAGGATCGCCCCCTTCGGCCCGTAATGCGCCAAGGCCCATGCAGCACCTGCCGTGGGTGCAATTGCGGCACGCGCAGTCAGGCCCTGCGCCGCAAAACGGGCATGAACATCCTCCAGCAGGCGTTCCTCACCGCCAAAAAGGTGGGCCACCGCCGTGACATCAACCAGCAGGCCATCGGGTGCATCCATTGCCGACCACGGCCCCCAGCGCTGCGCCCAGACCGCCAGCCTTTCGAGGAATGCGAGATCGCCCGCAGGATCGCTGGGCGCGACCTTCAATTGCGGACACAGCGTGCGCGCATCGGCCAGCATCATGCCGGGCGCGGCACCTGCCTGCAGTCCGGCATCATTGGCCGCCTCCACGCGCGGGCCGTGTGCGGTTTCGCTGATCAGGACGAGCGGATCGACATCCGCCCCCTCTCCCCGCCTGCAATTTTCAGAGTGCCGCCAGCGATCCAGCGCCAGCAGCGCCAGCCAGATCGCCATGATCCGGCGCGGTGGCGCGATTGGCTGCCGGACGCTCGGCGAGGAGGGCCTGTCCGTCATCGCGCAAGATCCATTCTCCTGGGGCATGGGCACGGGCGCGGAACAGTTCGGCATGCCAGGTCGGTTGACCGGGCGCCGCCAGGTTCCAGCGCGGCTGCGGGGATGGAGCCGAGCGCACATTCCAGCGCATGCGGGCCGAGCTGACATCGGGCCGCGCATCGTGGCGGATAAGGAACAGCGGCACGCCATGCCTTTCCGCCGCCAGGCTGAGCCGCCGCGTGGCGGTGAGGTCCAGCGCGCGCGGATTGCCGGCAATCTCCCCGATCACGCAGGCAAGGTCGCGGCAGCGCATCCCCTCTTCCAGCGCGAAGAGCGCATCCTCCGGCTTGCGGGCCGCGACGTGGATCAGCCGGTGGCGCAGTTCCCGTGGCAGGCCGGGGCGATAAGGCCGCCCGCTGCGCTTGCACGAGAGTTCATCCTGCACCCACAGCAGCGGCTTTTCCTCCAGCCTGCCTGTTTCCATGTGCCGCATCTCATCGAGCGCGAACGCCAAGGCACATCCCGCACCGCCTGCATCGTCGATCGAGGCAAATATCTCGCTATGCTGCACGCCTTGCCTTGCGCGCGGCAGGCCGGGTCGCCAGCGCGGTGCATGCTCCCCCAGCGAGGCAAGCTGGGCAGCTTTGGGAAGGCGGGACATATCCATCGAATCAACTCCGATGTTCTTCTTATGTTCTTATCCTCGTAGACGCAATGGAAGATGGATTACAGGCATGGGAAATCGCCGGAGGAAACCTCCGCCAGCATTGCCGGGAAAGGGAAAATCAGCCCAGCAAAGAGGGCCAGAGGCCGAACAGCAGGATCAGTCCGACAGCGAGTGGTGCCAACCAGGCGATGAGGAACCGCCACAAGGCCAGCATCCCGCCGGACAGGCCGGTCTCGGCATCGACGATCGCCCTGTCCGCAACCCAGCCCGCGAGCAGCGCAGCACCCAGTCCGCCAACAGGCAGACCGATCTTGCCGGTAATCCCGTCCAGCGAATCAAGAATGTCGGAATCGGCGAAGATCGGCCAGAAGAACAGCGGGCGCACCTCCGACCACAGATTATACCCCAGCGCACAAGCAACGCCGATCAGAAAGGCTGGCACGGCAACTGAAGCAGCAGCCTGCTTCCGGCCAAGGCCGAAACGCCGCATGACCCATGCCGTAGGCGCCTCGAGCAAGGCGATCGAGCTGGTCAAAGCTGCAAAGAAGATCAGGGTAAAGAACAGCAACCCCACCAGCGCCCCGCCGGGCATCTGGTGAAAGGCGATAGGCAGGGTCTGGAAGATAAGGCCCGGACCGCCGGCAGGGTCAAGCCCGGCAGCAAAGACGATCGGGAAGATCATCAGACCGGCCAAAATCGCTACACCGGTATCAACCGAAGCAATCACCGCAGCAGTCGGTGCCAGGCGCACCTCACTTGGCACATAGGAACCGTATGTAATCAACAACGCCCCGCCGACGCTCAGCGAAAAACACGCCTGCCCCAGCGCATCATTGAGGATGGCGGGCGTTAGTTTGGAAAAATCGGGCGTGAACATGAAGGCAAGCGCCGCGCCCATGTCACCGGTCAATCCGGCATAGATGGTCAGCAGCACCAGCAACACGAAGAAGGAAGGCATCAGCCACTTGGCAGCCTTCTCGATCCCCCCGGTCACACCAACGGCAACAATCGCCAAAGTGACAATCATGAAAAGCGCATGCTGCCCGATGAGCATAGCGGGATTGGCAAACAGCCCGCCCATCATGCCCGTCACCTCGTCGCGGGTCATATGATCGAATGCGGGTGCAAAGGGCTGCGCGGAAAACAGCGCCTCGAGGAAGTCCGCACCGCTGACCCACACGTAATAGAGCACCCAGCCAGCAACGAGTGAATAGAAGGAGAGGATGAGGAAAGCGGTGAGCGTGCCCACAGTACCGAACAGGCCCCATTTGCGGCTGCGCCCCGAACGTTCTGCCACTTCGGCAATCGAACCGGGCGAATCGGCATTATGCCCGCCGGCACGCCCGATCAGCACTTCCGAAAGCACGATGGGCAAACCAATCAGCGCAACGCAAAGGATATAGACCAGCACGAAAGCGCCGCCGCCGTTCTCACCAGCCAAAGTCGGGAAGCGCCAGATATTCCCGAGCCCGACAGCCGAACCGATCGCCGCCAGCAAGAATGCTGTACCCGACGACCAGTGCTCGCCTACATCCTGGCTGCCTGCTGCCATATCGCTCGCCCTCCTGGCGCCCTCAAAGGCGCGAAAGACACATTCCTGCATGGAAATTCGGCGCGCGTCGAGACGGCTTTGCTCGCAGTCCACCAATCGCTACAAGACCGCTATGTCCACGACATTCAATCTCGACACATCGACCAGTCGGGCCAACCCGACGCCCAGCCCGATGAAAAGGCTGACCGTCCCCGCGATCCAGCGCCGCAAATTCGAGGGCGAGACCGAGGAGCCCCTCGTCATGCTCACCGCCTATACGGCGCGGCAGGCGCAATTGCTGGATGCCCATTGCGATATCTTGCTGGTGGGAGATTCGCTCGGCCAGGTGATTTATGGGCTTCCCTCCACCCTTTCCGTGACGCTCGACATGATGTGCGCGCATGGGGCTGCAGTGGTGCGCGGTTCCTATCACTCGCTGGTCGTGGTCGACATGCCCTTCGGCACCTACGAACAGAGCCCGCAGCAGGCCTTTGACAGCGCATCGCGGATCATGGCGGAGACGGGGTGCGCAGCCGTGAAGCTGGAAGGCGGCAGCGTGATGGCGGAAACCATTTACTTCCTGACCAGGCGCGGCATTCCGGTGATGGCACATGTTGGCCTGACCCCGCAGGCGGTCAACGCACTGGGCGGCTATGCAGCCCGCGGCCACAGCCAGGAAGAGCACGAAAAGATCATTTCCGACGGGAAAGCTGTTGCCGATGCCGGGTCATTCGCGGTTGTTGTCGAAGGTGTAGTGGAACCGATTGCCATTGCCCTGACCCGTTCGGTTGACATTCCGACCATTGGCATCGGTGCCTCCGCCCAATGCGACGGGCAGGTGCTGGTGACCGAAGACATGCTGGGCATGTTCGAACGCGTTCCACGTTTCGTGAAACGTTACGAGGATATTGCCTCAACCATCGCGAAAGCTGCGGAAACCTATGCACAGGAAGTGCGCGCACGTAGCTTTCCGGGTAAAGAGCAGACATACCAGTCCAAATAGCAGCTCTTGAGCTGCGGTCTGAACTGCCCTAGCCGCGCCGTCAAACTGATCAGGACATAGACCCCGCATGGCCACTCTGCTGCGCTTCTATACATTTTCCTTCATCTTTACGTTCCTGTGTCTGGGCCTGGGTGCTTGGTACGGTTGGTCAAGCACAGGCAGCATTGCCGGTATGGCACAGATGCTGTGGATCATCTTTGTCCTTTCCATCCTCGAAATCTCGCTCAGCTTCGACAACGCCGTTGTTAATGCTTCTGTCCTCAAGGACATGGACGAAATCTGGCAACGCCGCTTCCTGACCTGGGGCATCGCCTTTGCAGTCTTTGGCATGCGGGTGGTGTTCCCACTGGCAATTGTGGCCATTGCTGCTGGCATCGGCCCCATTCAGGCCATTGATCTATCGCTCAATGACCCATTGGAATACGAGCGCCTGGTCTCCAGCGCTCATGTCGGGATAGCCGGTTTTGGCGGCGCATTCCTAGCCATGGTGGGTCTAAAATTCTTCTTCGATGGTGAGAAAGACATCCACTGGATCAGCGCCGTTGAAAGCTATCTCGCGCGGTTTTCTGCCCTTCCTGCGGCAGAGATTGCACTACTCCTTCTCGCCATGTGGGGCATTTCAACAATGCTGCCACCTGAAGATGCACTGACATTTCTTGTTTCGGGTATGCTGGGCCTTGTGACCTTCATCGCGGTCGAAGGCATCAGCACCATTTTGGAAATGAGGGAAGAAGCCGCTCGTGTGCGGGGGGCCGTTGTGCGCAGTGGTTTGGGCGGTTTCCTCTACCTCAATATCCTGGATGCCAGCTTCAGCTTTGACGGTGTCATTGGTGCGTTCGCTCTTTCCAATAACATGGTGGTGATCGTGCTTGGTCTGTCGATCGGTGCGATGTTCGTTCGTTCCATGACGATTCACCTCGTCAAGAAAGGCACGCTGGCGCAATATCGCTTTCTCGAACATGGCGCTTTTTGGGCCATTATCGTGCTGGGCGCGATAATGCTGCTTTCGGCAAAGTTTCACATTCCCGAAACGATTACCGGCCTGATCGGGGCAGCGCTGATCGGTTTGTCCTTGTGGTGGTCCATCCGTCACCAGAAACAACAGGCTTCTGATACTACGCAGACTGGCGATTGAGCCTGTTTGCAATCGGCGCAGACAGCATCAGTTGCAGCAGGTGATAGGCCAGCACCGGCAATAGCAACAATCCGGCTATGGCTGGCGGAAACAGCACTGCGGCCAGCGGCGCACCGATGGCAATGCTTTTCTGCGCACCGGCGAAAAGGAACGATATCCTCTCGGGCCGCGCCAGCCCCAAGGCCCCGGCGAATATCCAGGAGCCGCCAAATCCAATCAGCAGGAATATGGCCACCAGCGCCAGCAAAGCCGCCCATGCCTGCAGGTCCACAAGCGTCCACAATCCCTGCTCTACCGCGCCCGAGAAGGCGACATAGACGGCAAGGGCAATGCACAACCGGTCCGCCCAGCTCGTCACGCGGCGCTGCTGGCGGACCCAGTCCCCCAGCCAGCCCTGCGCGACCTGGCCCAGCAGGAATGGCAGCAGCAGGATCGTTGCGATCCGCTCCAGGCCGCCGGTGTCCAATTCGACTGCCTGCGTTCCCGCGAGGAGGGCAAGAAGCGGGGCTGTGACAAATACGCCCATGACATTGAGTACCGCGGCAGCCACCACCGATACGGCCACATTCCCTCCTGCAAGAGAGGAATATGCGGTTGCCGACTGCACTGTGGAAGGAAGGATGCCGAGGAAAAGCAGGCCCAATGCCACTTGCCCAGGCAACAGGTGCGCACCTATTTGCCACAAGGCCCAGCCTGCCGCGCCCATTCCCGCGAAACACCACAATGACAGTGGCAAGAGGAAGCGTACATTGCGCATCCCGGCCAGCACATCCTTGCGTGGAAGGCGCAGACCGTTGAGCAGGAACAGCAGGAAGATACCGCCATTGGAGATGGTCCGGGCAATCTCCCGCCCTTCCCCCGTTACGGGAAGGAAGGAAGCCAGCAGGATGACGAACAGCAGCAAGCGGACCAGCGGATCGAATCCGGACATGATGCGGGCGACAGGCACATCAATCGCAGTGCCCCGCGCGCGGCATGCTGTCCAGATGGGCGCGCGCGCCCGTCACCAGACAATTTCTGGCAAGTTCAGGTCTGCAAATCGTACTGCTTGAGCAGGTCGTAAAGCGTGGGCCGGCTGATCCCGAGCATCTTGGCCGTGCTGGAGATATTGCCTTCCGTGCGTGCCAGGGCGTGCCGGATGATCTTGCGGTCGGATTGCTCGCGCGCGCTCTTCAGGTTGAGCGCGTTTGCATTCTCTTCCTTGTCATCCCTCAGATCAAGGTCTTCGGCATGCACGAGCTTGCCCTCGGCCATGATCACCGCACGCTTCACGCGGTTTTCCAGCTCGCGCACATTGCCCGGCCAGGGCCAGCCATCGATTGCCGCCAGCGCATCGGGCGCAAATCCGGTGACCTGCGGGTTCATTTCGTCGGAAAAGCGCTTGAGGAAGGCTTTGGCGAGCAGCGTTGCATCGCCCGGCCTTTCGGCCAACGAAGGAATCTTCACGACCACTTCTGCCAGGCGATAGAACAAATCCTCGCGGAAACCGCCCGTGCCGATCATCCTCTCAAGGTCCTGGTGCGTGGCGCAAACGATGCGTGTGTCCACGGAAATCTGCTGCCGTCCGCCGATGCGTTCGATCGTGCGTTCCTGGATGAAGCGCAACAGCTTTACCTGCAACGGCAGCGGAATATCGCCCACCTCGTCGAGGAAGAGCGTACCGCCGTCTGCCTGCTCGATCTTGCCTTCGGTCGTCTTGACCGCACCGGTGAACGCGCCCTTTTCATGACCGAACAGCTCGCTTTCGAGCAGGTTCTCGGGGATCGCCGCACAATTGATGGCGACGAAAGCACCATCACGCCGATCGCTGGCATCATGAAGCCCGCGGGCCAGCAATTCCTTGCCCGTCCCGCTCGCGCCAAGCAGCATGACCGAGACATTTGTATTGGCCACGCGCTCGATCGTGCGCGCCACCTTCACCATTTCAGGTGCGGAAGTGATCATGCGGCCGAGCACCCGATTGCCTTCACCCGCCCTGGCCGCGAGCGCCCGGTTTTCAGCCTCGATCCTGTGAAGGTTGAAGGCACGGCGCACGATCAGGCCCAATTGGTCGATATCGACAGGCTTCTGGTAGAAGTCATAGGCACCGTGCTCGATCGCCTGAAGCGCACTCTCGCGCGCGCCATGGCCCGATGCCACGATGACTTTCGTGTCGGGCTTGAGTTCCATGATCGCGTCAAGCACGGCAAAGCCCTCGGTGGTGCCATCCGGATCCGGCGGCAGGCCAAGGTCAAGCGTCACGACGCTCGGTTCCTCGGAGCGCAAGGCAGCAATCGCGCTCTCGCGGTCGCCCGCGATCACCACGTCAAAATCCTCATAAGCCCATTTGAGCTGCGCCTGCAGCCCCTCGTCATCTTCGACGATCAGGAGTTTGGGTTTGCTGTCGGCCATCAGGCCACCTCCGCCTTGGTATCAGGATGTTGGTTGAGATCTTTCATCAGCGCAGCCGTGCTCGAAAGCGGCAGGCGGATGATGAAGCGTGTGCCGATCCCTTCGCGGGATTCGACATCGAGCCTTCCGCCCATTGCACGGACCAGTTCGCGCGCCTCATAGGCGCCGATACCGAAGCCGCCCTGCTTGGAAGACTGGAAAGGCTTGAACAGGCGCGTGCGGACGAATTCGGGGCTCATTCCGCAGCCGGAATCGACCACTTCAAGCACTGCATTTGTCGCATCCAGGCGCAGATCGAGGAATACGGGCTCGAATTCCGGGCTCGCCTCGATGGCGTTCTGCACAAGGTGGACCAAAGCCTGTTCCAAAGCCTCGGCATCGCCTTTCACTTCGCAAGGATCGGAATTGAAGGCGATCACCTCATGCTTGCCCTGGTATTGCCGGGCCACACGGGCGATCACCTCGTCCAGGGCAATCGGCTGGCGGCTTCCCTGTGCTTGCGCACCATAGCGGCCAAGCCTGTCGAGCAGTGCCTGCAATTTGTCGGTTGAATTGCGCAGCGTCAGGATCATGTCCGCCCTAAACTCGGCCTTGTCCGCGTGCTTTTCCGCGTTGCGCGCGAGCAGCGAAAGCTGGCTGGCCAGGTTCTTGATATCGTGCATGACGAAAGCGATGCGCCGATTGAACTCGTCAAAGCGCTGTGCCTCGCCCAGTGCATCCTGGCTCGACTGTTCGGCCAGATAACTCGCCAGCTGCCGACCGACCACGCGCAGCAGGTCGAAATCCTCCCAGTCGAGCATGCGCGCGGCAGGAGGGCGAGAGAGCACCACAACCGCAACGAGGCGCTCGTAATGGAGCAGCGGGATCATCGCCCACGCGTCCGGATCATCGAGAAGCCACGAAGGGCAGGCGGTGGCGGGAATGCCTTCCGCGCGGCCCTTGCGCAGGTCATCCAGGTCGAGGATGAACTGACTGTCCTCGAAGAAGCGCGCGCCTTCAAGCTTCATGGCAATCGCAGGAACTTCGATATTCGGCCATTCCCACCGCGCATCGAGAGCCAATGCTCCGTCCTCACGCGGGGTCAGCAGCAGTCCGGATGCGCTGTCGGTGATGTCGGCAACCGCCTGCACCGCCCTCTCGTGCAGGGGATCTGCATCGGGACCCGCCCGGCCGATGGTATTTGTGAAACGAAGCCATTCCGCACGGTAATCATAGCGGTGCTGGAACAGGTGCTTGGAAATGGTCACGCGCAGCCAGCCACGCATCTTGCGCGAAGGGAGGAAAGCCAGCGCCAAAGCACTTGCCAGCAGCACGAAACCGATCTGCACAAAGCGGGCAAAATCGCTGCCAGCATAAGAGATGCCCTGCGCGATCACCACCATGACCGCAAGGTAGGCCCCGATCACGGCCAGTGACAGCGAGCGGAAGGCAAAGCTGCGTGATGGCTTCAGACGAAGGTCGCTCGTCTTGCGAAGGGCACTGAGCCCGAACAGGATCAGGCTGACCAACACCGCCAATGCCCTCAGGTCCAGCAGCATCCTGGGCACTGCATCGCCGAGATAAGCAATCGTGTAGAGGTTGAGGTCATAAACCCAGATCACGGCCAGGCCCGATGCCGGCCAGATCAGCGTCTGGCGCGCGGGCTGCGAAGCGCCGACATAGAGATTGTGCAGCAGCACCAGTGCGCCCACGCAGAACAGCAGCCGCAGGAGAACGGCGAAAGAAGCGAGCTGCAGGCTCATATCCGAGCCGAGATGCAACTGGGTGCCAATCCCCACCAGCGCGAGCTGCACCAACTCGACAAAAGCGAGCGCATAGATAACCGGTCGAACCGGTCCCACGCTCTTGTCGCGATTGTCATAGGTGAACAGGCGGTGCAGCAACCACAGCCAGGCCAGATAGCTCGCACTCAGAACGGAGAGCGTGATTGCGCTCCCCGCGCCCAGGGCAATGGTCGCTATGGCCCAGGCCGCGCTCAAGGCCAGGGCAATGTTGGCGCGAACAACAAACTTGCTCGCCTTCGGGCGCAGCGATGTCTGCCAAACGGCAAGCAGGATCGCTCCGCATGCGGCAAGCGCGTGCAGGCCGAAAACAAGGAGAGGAAAGAAGCCAGTCATTCCCACGCAGCCTAACGGCGAGGTGTGAAATGTCGGTAAATTTTACACTTTGTGGATGATACGGTTAACGGCCCCGCTTCCACGGCAATTCCTACATATCGTAGGTCATTACCAACAGGAAGCTCAGCGTCGCCACCATCAGCAAGACCAGCGGCACGCCGGTGCGAAGATAATCGGCAAATTTGTAATTGCCTTCGGACATGATCAGCATGTTGGTCTGATAGGCAATCGGGGTGGCATAGCACAGGTTGCAGCCGAACAGCACGGCAAGGATCAGCGGCTCCTGCGGCATGCCCAACTGGCTGGCAATGCTGAAGGCAATCGGAGTTCCCACCGTGGCGGCCGTGGCATTGGAGGCAAAATTCGTCAGCACAGTCACGAACAGCATGATTGCGGCAAGCACGCCCGCAGCAGGCAGGAACTGCAAGCCAAGCGACATGACCACTCCCAACCATTCAGCGGCACCGCTATCCAGGATGATACGCCCGATGGCGATGCTGGCTGCCACCAGGACGATAACCTTGCCCGAGAGCGCCCTGCCCACACGATCGAACTTTACGCAGCCGGTCAGGAACATCAGGATCGCGCCTGCCAGTGACGAGATCGCAATGGGAACTTTCAACAGGTAGAAGCCCTGGCTGCCAACAAAGGGCAGGCCAACGGATGCAAGGGCGATAGCTCCGAACATGATACCCGCCGCCAGCACCGCCTTTGAGCGGCGCGGCATATCCTTGGCACCTTCGAGCTGCAGCAGGCTGTCACCCGTCGCAAAATCGAGGTTACCCTCGGGCAGGCCCATCACGAGCAGGACGTCACCTTCCGCCAGGCGGATTTCCTCGTTCACGGAAATGGGTTGATTGCTGATCATGCGTTCGGGGCGATGGATGCCCAGTACCGCAACGCCATAATTGTCCGCGATCCCCGACGTTGCCAGCGTGCGGTTGATAATGCGCGAATCCGCCGTCACCACCATTTCGACGACCTGGATGTCCTCGCCATGAGTGGAAGACTTGCGGCGGATGCGGTCCATCACCCAGCCCGGGGCAATCCGCCCTTTCAGGATGCGGTTTGCGTCTTCCAGAGCTTCATGCGTGCCGGAGATCAGCAGAAGTTGACCTTCCTCGAAGGGTCCCTCCGGCCTCTCTTCGAAACGGAAATCCTTTGGCAGACGCTCCATCACTTCATCGAAGTGTTTGCCCACCAGCTCGCTATCGGGAGGAATCCGCATGCGAGTGTAGAAGCGGCGTTCAGCCAGCAGAGCATCGGGGCTGTTGTCCGGCAGGAGGCGCGGCATCACCAGCCAGAGATAGGGCAAGGCCACCAGCGCGGCCATCAGCACGATCGGCGTGAAATGGAACACCGGCATAGGGGGCATTCCAAGATCGGTCGCAATGCCAACGACCAGCAGGTTGGTCGAGGTGCCGATCGTGGTTGCCATGCCGCCGATCAGAACCGCCGCGTTGAGCGGGATCAGCGTCTTGGATGCCGGCATCGCCCCGCGCTGCGCCAGGGCCACAAAGATCGGCAG
The DNA here is from genome assembly GCA_024642335.1 of Erythrobacter sp. Lineage (GTDB taxonomy): Bacteria > Pseudomonadota > Alphaproteobacteria > Sphingomonadales > Sphingomonadaceae > Alteraurantiacibacter. Next base: position 33,380 of record JAHEBH010000001.1, on the reverse strand, counting down.
GAGCAACACCAGCACCGGCGTGTCGTTGACAAGCATGGAAAGACAGGCGGCCAGCACCAGCGAAACCAGCATGCCAAGCTGCAGGTTGATCTTCCAGACTTTCTCGAGTGCGCGCGCAGCAGGCTCCAGCGCACCTGTCACCACAAGCCCGCGCCCCATGATCATCAGCGAGCAGATGGTGATCAGGGCGTAGTGCCCGAACCCTCCGAATGCGAGCGCCAGCCCGTCGGTCGGCTGCGTATGCGGCAGGGGATAGAAATAGAGACCCACCGCAATTACCGCGATGGTCATCAACGAGACAATTTCGGTCGAGATTCGTCCGCGCGCGAAGGCGATGAACACCATCACCGTCCCGGTCATGGCGGCGATGGCATGGAATGAGGGCACTTCGATCATCGCACCCCTCGCCGATCTACGGGAAACAGTGTGGTACCTCCGGCCGGACTCGAACCGGCACTTCCGAAGAAACTCGATTTTGAGTCGAGCGCGTCTACCAATTCCGCCACGGAGGCTCCCGTCATGCTCCGCAGTTAGCGGGCATGGCGCGCAGGTTCAAGGAACATGCGCACAAATTCCTTAGCCTTTCAAAGCTCCAGCGATGATCTTGTGCAAGCGGGAATGCAGCGGATCGTTGCCGGCAATGATCTGCGTGTCGCAGATCACCTCTGAACGACCACGGTAATCGGTTACGAAACCGCCCGCTTCACGGACCAGCAGGCAGCCTGCAGCTGTATCCCAAGGTGAAAGATCGCTTTCCCAAAACCCGTCATACCGTCCAGCTGCCACCCAGGCGAGGTCAAGCGCAGCCGAGCCAAAGCGCCGGATCCCTGCCACCTGCGGCCCCACGGCCGCGAAGATCTTCGTCCATTCAGCGAAATCGCCATGCGCCTGATAGGGCGTCCCGGTGGCAATCAGCGCTTCGGACAGCTGGCGCCGGCCCGATACCCGCAGGCGGCCGTCATGCAACCAGGCACCGCGCGTTTTCTCTGCCCAATATGTCTCGTCGGTAATCGGCTGATAGATCACGCCGGCGGTCACTTCGCCCCAGCCACCGCCGCCAAGCTTTGGTTCCTGGACAGCGATGGAAATGGCGAAATGCGGCAACCCGTGGAGGAAGTTGCTGGTGCCATCGAGCGGATCGACAATCCAGCGCGGCTTGTCCGGATCGCCGTGGATCTCGCCTGCTTCCTCGAGCAGGAAGCCCCAATCCGGGCGTGCTTTCAGCAATTCATCGTACAAGGTCCGCTCGGCGCGCATATCGGCCTTGGACACGAAGTCCGAAGGGCCCTTGCGGCTGACCTGGAGATGCTCGACCTCGCCGAAATCACGGCGCAGGCGGTTGCCAGCTTTGCGCGCAGCGCCTTCCATGACGCGAATCAGGCCGGGAATGGCTGCCATCTTTGTTTGTAATCCTGTCAGTCTACGGCGATCTGGATCGATCGCGCGGTCAGTTCAATCTCGCCCCAACCACTCGACAAGAAAGCGTAATCGTCTTCAATCGTGGCAGAGTAGATATCGCTGTAATTCACTTCCTTGCCTTCTTCATGCTTGGCCTTGCGCAGGCGCAGGTCATCGAAATCGGCAAAACGAATGAAGCCCTTGCGATAGCAGCCATCGTCATTGACCGGCTGCTCGTAGCGGGGATGCCCTTCAAGCAGGTTGAATTCCAGCTCAAGTGTCAGCGATTCATCATCATAGATGACACCGAGAATGTAGCTCTTTTCGAGGTCGATCGCCTCAAGCTTGGGATGTCCGCCACCCGCCATAAGAACCTCCGTCAGCCGGCCTTTCCGACATAGCTTTGTTCGTAAACGTCTACCACAATACGCGTGCCGCTTCCGATATGCGGCGGAACCATGATGCGCACGCCATTGTCGAGAATGGCAGGCTTGTAGCTGGAAGACGCCGTCTGGCCCTTTACCACCGCGTCAGCCTCAACGATCACCGCTTCGATCTGCGACGGCAATTCGACACTGATTGGCTTCTCTTCCCACAATTCCAGCTGGACCTGCATGCCATCCTGCAGGAAGGCGCGCGCGTCGCCCAGCAAGTCGCCGGGAAGGCTGATCTGCTCGAACGTATCCTGGTCCATGAACACCAGCATATCGCCATCTTCGTAAAGGAACTGGAACTCCTTCGTATCGAGGCGCACTTTCTCGACCGTGTCGGCGCTGCGGAAGCGGACGTTGGTCTTGCGGCCATCCTGCAGGTTCTTCATTTCGACCTGCATATAGGCGCCGCCCTTGCCTGGCTGCGTGTGCTGGATCTTGGCGACTTTCCAGATACCGCCTTCATACTCGATGATGTTGCCGGGACGAATGTCCACGCCGCTGATCTTCATGGGGCTTGCCGCCTTCTACAATGCTCGGAATTCAGAATAGCGCGCGCCCTAGCCCCAAGCGAGGCTTTGGGCAAGTCGGCAGCAGATGGCGGCAATCATTCATGGCGTTGCAAGCGAGGAATGCTATGGGCGTGAGCATGAGACCGCTGGCCCTGCTTTTCGTGTTGTCACTTGCGTTCGCACCGCCCGCGGCTGCGCAAGGCAAGATCGGGACGATCGAACGCGGCCAATATATCTGCGAGCTGCCTGACGATGCAGCCGGGCAGGCAGGAATAGAACAGCCCGAAGAGAATTTCCGCATTACCAGCGCCTCGCGCTATCGCTCACCGCAAGGCAGCGGCACCTATCTGCGGCGCGGCGATGTGGTGACGATGTCCAGCGGTCCGCGCAATGGCGACCAGTACCTGGTGATCAGCCCATCATTCCTGCGCAAGATGGAAAATGGCGAACCCGGCAGGCTAAGGTGTTTCCTGCGCGGTCGGTGATCAGCCCTGCAGTATCCTGGTGAAGGCGTTCACCGCTTCGACCTCATCGCCGTTCCACACCGCGCCTGAAACGGCGAGGAAATCTGCACCCGCCGCGACAAGCGGACCGCAATTGTCCGGCGTGATGCCCCCGATGGCGACACAGGGAACCTCGAACAGGCTCTGCCACCATGTGAGCAGCTCTGGCCCGGCGCTGTGTTCCGTATCCTTGGTATCGGAGGGAAAGAACGCACCGAAGGCAACGTAATCGGCACCCGCATCACCTGCTTCCATGGCCAGGTGGCGGCTGGCATGGCAGGTGACGCCGATCTGCGCCTCGCGCCCCAATTCCTCGCGTGCCTCGCGCGGATCGCCATCCTTCTGGCCCAGATGCACGCCATCGGCCTTCAGGCGTTTGGCGAGGGCAATGGAATCGTTGACGATGAAGGCCACGTCCCGTGCGGCACAGATGGCTTGCAGTGGCTCGGCCAGACGTGCCGCTTCATGCTGGTCCATGTCCTTCACGCGGAACTGGAACGCGGCGACAGGTCCGGCATCCAGCGCACGTTCAAGCCGCTTGGGAAAATCGCCACCGACATCGAGCGGTGAGACCAGATAGAGTTGGCAACTGGACATGGGCAGGATTTACCTTTCGAGCGCCGCAACGCCCGGCAGGGTCTTGCCTTCCATCCATTCGAGAAATGCACCGCCGGCAGTGGAGACATAGGAAAAGTCTTCGGCCACGCCTGCATGGTTGAGCGCAGCCACCGTATCGCCACCACCCGCGACTGACTTCAGCGAACCTTCCGCCGTCAGCGCAGCAGCCATGCGCGCCAATGCGACCGTGGCAGCATCGAAGGGCGCTGTCTCGAATGCTCCCATCGGGCCGTTCCACACCAGCGTTCGGCAGGTCTTGAGCACATCGCCCAATGCTTCGACCGCCAGCGGGCCGACATCGAGGATCATCTCGTCCGCTGCGACTTCATGCACATTGCACACCCGCATGCTGGGCGGATTGGCGGCGAATTCCTTCGCAACAACCACATCGTAGGGCAGGTGCACGGTGCAACCCGAAGCATCCGCTGCCTCCATGATGGCAATCGCCTTGTCGGTCAGGTCATGCTCGCACAGGCTCTTGCCCACATCGACACCTTTTGCGGCAAGGAAGGTGTTGGCCATGCCTCCGCCGATGATGAGATGCTGCACCTTGCCGACGAGGTTCTCGAGCACGACCAGCTTGGTAGAAACTTTCGCTCCACCAACAACGGCAGCAACCGGCATTTCCGGATTGCCGAGCGCGGCGTCGAGCGCCTCCAGCTCCTTCTGCATTGCACGTCCGGCATAGGCGGGCAGCAGATGCGCCAGCCCCTCGGTCGTCGCATGGGCGCGGTGCGCGGCTGAGAAGGCATCGTTGACGTAGAAATCGCCATTGGCGGCAATGCCCTTGGCAAATTCGGGGTTATTGCCCTCCTCGCCCGGCCAGAAGCGCGTGTTCTCCATCAGGCCGATGTCTCCCGCGCGCAGGATACCGATTGCCTGCTTCGCTACCGGCCCCTGCACCTCGGGGATGAACATCACTTCCTTGGAAAGGACGCGCTCGATCTCGCCCTGCACCAGGCTGAGCGACAAGGTCGAATGCCGTTCTCCCTTGGGCCGCCCGAAATGGGCGAGCAGGACGACTTTCGCGCCCTTTTCCGCCAGTTCCAGAATGGTTGGTTTGACCGCAAGCGCGCGCGTCAGATCGGTCGCCCGGCCATCGGCCATGGGCAGGTTCAGGTCCACCCGCAACAATGCGACCTTGCCGGTCACATCGCCCAGGTCATCGAGCGTCTTGAACTTGCCCATTTGCGCTTCCTTACAGCAGGCCGGCCATCACTCCGGCGGTGTCGATCATGCGGTTGGAAAAGCCCCATTCATTGTCATACCAGGATACGACGCGGGCGAGCTTGCCTTCCATGACCGAGGTTTCCAGGCTGTCGATGGTCGAGCTGGCCGGATGGTGGTTGAAGTCCGAGGACACCAGCGGCTTGTCCGTGTAATCGAGCACGCCCTTCATCGCACCTTCCGATGCGGCCTTGAGCGCGGCGTTGAGTTCCTCCGCCGAAGTATCCCGGCCCGGCACAAACACCAGGTCGACCAGCGAAACGTTCGGCGTCGGGACACGGATAGAAGAGCCGTCCAGCTTGCCCTTCAGTTCGGGCAGCACCAGGCCAACCGCACGGGCCGCACCAGTAGTCGTCGGGATCATGTTCTGCGCGCCGCCGCGGGCACGGCGCATGTCCGAATGCATCTGGTCCAGCATCCGCTGGTCATTGGTATAGGAATGGACCGTGGTCATGAAACCGCGCTCGATCCCAACCAGGTCATTCAAGACCTTGGCCACCGGCGAGAGGCAGTTGGTGGTGCAGCTGGCGTTGGAAACGATCACGTCAGCGGATGTGAGGATGGAATGGTTCACGCCATAGACGATCGTTGCCGAAACACCGTTGGCAGGTGCCGAGATCAGCACGCGCTTGGCCCCTGCATCGAGATGCGGCTTCGACGCGTCATGCGACTGGAAGAAGCCGGTGCATTCCAGCACGATGTCCACGCCCATCTTGCCATGCGGCAAATTGGCCGGATCGCGCTCGCTGGTTACCGCAATCGGCTTGCCATTGACGACGATATCGCTGCCGTTGACTTCGACAGTGCCGGGAAAGCGGCCATGCGTGCTGTCGAAAGCGAAGAGCAGCGCATTGGCATTGGTGTCAGCGAGGTCATTGATCGCCACCAGTTCCAGATCGTGATCGTCACGCTCCAGGATGGCGCGCGCCACCAGACGGCCAATACGCCCGAAACCGTTGATCGCTACCTTCGTCGCCATGGACCTTTCTCCTGATTACCTGCTCAATTTTTCAATGACTTGCGGAACGATCTTTCCGGCCGAGAAGCCGAAGTGCTCGAACAGCACTGCTGCTGGAGCTGATGCTCCGAAACGGTCGAGGCCGATATTGAGGCCATCGATGCCGGTATAGCGTTCCCAGCCCTGCGTAACGCCGGCCTCTACCGAGACCTTCAGTGCATCGGCAGGAAGGATGTCAGCCTTGTAGGCAGCATCCTGCTGGTTGAAGAGTTCCTGGCAGGGCACGGAAACCACATCGGCACCGATACCCTGTGCTTCGAGCGCTGCGGCCGTATCCAGCGCCACGGCCACTTCCGAGCCAGTCGCCAGCAGCACGACCTTGCGGGCGGCACTGGCTGACTTCACGCGATAGGCACCCTTGGCGCAGCGGTTCGAGAGAGCGCTCCAGTTCTCGTCACCCTCGCCGCGAACCGGCGGCAGGTTCTGGCGCGAAAGGCACAGGACCGAAGGCGTGTTCGGCGTCTGCAGCGCCAGTGCCCAGCACTCCGCCGTCTCGATCGCGTCCGACGGGCGATAGACATTGAGATTGGGGATAAGGCGCAGCGACATGACCTGCTCCACCGGCTGGTGGGTCGGGCCATCCTCGCCAAGGCCGATGGAATCATGCGTCATGACATAGACAACGCCAGCCTTCTGCAGCGCGGAAAGGCGGATGGCATTGCGGCAATAATCGCTGAAGATCAGGAAGGTGCCGCCATAAGGCACCACGCCGCCATGCAGCATCATGCCGTTCATCGCCGCGGCCATGCCGAATTCGCGGATGCCGTAATAGAGATAGCGCCCACCGTAATTGCCGGCAGTCAGCGCATCGGTTGATGGCGTCTTGGTGTTGTTGGAACCGGTCAGGTCAGCAGAACCGCCGATCAGTTGGGGCAGCTTCGCGGTCAGCGGCTCCAGCGCCTTTTGCGAGGCAACGCGGCTGGCGATCTTGGGCGGATCCTTGGCAATGCCGCTGATGTAATCCTCAAGCGCGGGCGCGGCGAGATCTGCGACGCCCATCAGCTGGTTTTCCAGCGCGGCCTTCTTGCCGCTGGCTGCCAGCGCGGCCTTCCATGCAGCATTGGCCCGGGTGCCGCGAGCACCAAGCGCGCGCCAGTCGGCCAGGATCTCGTCAGGCACCACAAATGGTGCATGCGGCCAGTTCAATTCCACGCGTGCGGCGGCAATCTCATCCTCGCCCAGCGGCGCACCATGTACGCCCGAAGTCCCCTGCTTGTTGGGCGCGCCCTTGCCGATGATGGTCTTGCAGGCGATGATGGACGGACGTGCATCAGCCAGCGCCGCATCAATTGCTGCACGGATGCTCGCCGCATCATGACCGTCGCAATCGACAACGTGCCAACCTGTGGCGCGGTAACGGGCGCGCACATCCTCGCTGGAGGACAGCTCGACCGAGCCATCGATCGTGACGTTGTTATCGTCCCACAGCACGATCAGATTGCCGAGCTTGAGGTGTCCCGCCAAGCCGATGGCTTCGTGGTTGATGCCTTCCATCAGGCAGCCGTCACCCGCCATCACCCAGGTGCGGTGGTTGATCACATCATCGCCGAACCTGGCATTGAGATGACGTTCTGCAATCGCCATGCCCACGCCCATCGCCAGGCCCTGCCCCAGCGGGCCGGTGGTGCATTCCACCCCGTCGATGAGGAAGTTTTCGGGATGGCCCGCACAGGGGCTGCCCAGCTGGCGGAAGTTGCGGATGTCATCCATCGTCGGCTGCGCGTAGCCGGTAAGGTGCAGCAGCGCGTAGATGAGCATGGAGCCGTGACCGGCCGACAGGATGAAGCGGTCACGATCCGGCCACTGAGGGTCGGCGGGATCGAACTTCAGGTAATCGGAATAGAGCACCGTCGCGACATCTGCCATGCCCATCGGCATTCCGGGGTGGCCGATATTGGCTGCCTGCACCGCATCCATGCTCAGCGCCCTGATCGTGTTGGCCATCGACTGGAAGCGGGCCGTGTCATTGCTCATGGAATTCTCCACCGGTGTAATAGGCTGGTCTCGTCGCGATTCGGATGCGCGCTCATTGGGGGAGCCTCGCCCCCTACGTCAAGCACGCACGCCCCGCGCGGAGTGAGCTATGCTGCACTGCAGCTAGGCTTATTCACAGCTTCGCCCTTCAAGGCTTTGCCGTCATTGCATGTTTCCGGTAAATGACATGCCATGGAGGAGGAACGCATCGCGAAGGCCTTGGCCAGGATTGAGGCGGCTGCACGCCGCATAGAAAGCGCTGCGACAACACCGCCTTACCCTTCATCAGACCCCGGACTTGCACAACGCCACGAGAGGCTGAGCAAGGAAGCCTGGGCTGCGCTCGCCGAGATCGACGACCTGATAGGAGTGCTCGAGGCATGAGCAACGTCACGCTCAAGATTGCGGGACGCACCTATCGCATCGGTTGCGCGGCAGGCGAGGAACAACATATCGCCAAGCTGGGCGACACGATCGATGCAAAACTGGCCGCGATGCCGGGCATGGCGGGCCAGTCCGAAGCGCATAGCTTGCTCTATGCGGCCCTGCTCATGGCCGACGAACTGGACGAGGCGCGCAAGGGCAAGCCAGCACCGCAAAATGTGGCTCAGGCTCCGTCAAAATTCGCGGAACCGCTGGAAATGATGGCTGATCGGCTCGAAAGCCTCGCATCACGTCTTGAGAGTGCGGGTGCAAGCGCCTAAATACTAAAACGGCGGGACTGCCCGGCACGAGCCGTTAGAGAATATCCCTGAGGCTATAAGCATACCAAGGGAGCTGTCCCTACCGGGGTCACGGGTTCGTCCTGGCGGCTCTGGATATACGGCGCCCACCTGACGTTGAGGCGTCAGAGGATTTCCCGGTAACGACCCATGGTGGTTCCGCCACACCATCGGGAGGAATACCAAGTTGAGTGAGACGATCAGCGCCCGCAAGGCCGCGCTACGCGATCAATTGCGCAAGGCCCGGCGCGAACATGCTGCGAATCTTCCGAAGGAGGTGAGCGCGCTGGTGTTCAACCGTCCGCCCGTCCCCTTGCTGGACCTAGTTCCCGAAGGTGCCACGATCGGTCTGTATCGCGCCGATCCTGGCGAGGCTCCCGCTTTCTCTTACACCAAATTCTTCCACGAGCGCGGGCACGCCATCGCCCTACCCCGCATCACCACGTTGAAAGCGCCGATGGTCTTCCATGCGCACTCGGACCCTTACGAGGAAAGCGATCTCGAGGACGGCCCACTGGGCCTGCGCCAGCCCTCTGGCGAATTGCCCGAAGTGGTTCCAGATGTGCTGTTCATGCCATTGGTGGGATTTACGGTGACCGGAGAACGTCTCGGCCAAGGTGGCGGGTTCTACGACCGCTGGCTGGAGGCTCACCCTGAAACCCTTGCCATCGGCATGGCCTGGGACATGCAGCAGGTGGATGACCTTCCGGTGGAGGACCACGACATGCCGCTTGCCGCCATTGTCACGCCAACGCGGATATTGGGTCCGTTCTGATGCGCACCGAACCTACCTGGCGCATCCCCGTGGGCATATTGGGCCTGTGCCTTGGCCTGCTGGTCTATGGCCTGGTGATCGCCCGTTATGCCCCGGATATCATCGGCAACTGGCCGACGCTGGTGCAGACCGTGATCTACATAGTTCTGGGGCTGGTGTGGCTGTTGCCGCTCAAGCGGTTCCTGATCTGGATGGAAACAGGCCGCTGGCGCTAGCCAGTTCGATCAGCTCAAATTCTGGAAGAATTGTCCCAAGTGGCGCGAGTGACGGGACTTGAACCCGCGACCCTCGGCGTGACAGGCCGATACTCTAACCAACTGAGCTACACCCGCATATTATGCGTAAGCACCGCTTGGGAGCCGCGCCTCTAGGGCAGGTGCTAAAGCCTGTCAACAGGCCTCGCGCAAGGATTCTTGAACCGCCCTGTTTGCTGCTGGAATCACCGCATTTTCAGGTGCGGCCTAGACCGCAACCGGTGCCCTGATCACACCTTGCGGCTCATAGTCACGCACCTCGAAATCCTCGAAGCGATAGGAAAAAATGTCGTCCGGTTTGCGCCTGATCGCAAGACGCGCCTGCCCTTCCGGCACACGTGAGAGCTGTTCTTCGACCAGATGCTCGTGATTGAGGTAGAGATGCGTGTCGCCGCCCGACCAGACCAGTTCTCCGGGCAAATATCCCGCCTGCTGCGCCATCATCCGGGCCAGCATGCTTGCGCCGAACAGGTTGAACGGCAGGCCCAGCGCCACGTCGCAGCTGCGCTGGTAGAGCAGGCAATTGAGCCGCGCCGCATCACCCTCGCCCGCGACGTGAAACTGGTAGGTCTTGTGGCACGGCGGCAAGGCCATGCCGTCCAGTTCGGCCACGTTCCAGCCTTCGATGATATGGCGGCGGCTGCCGGGATTGTTCTTCAGGCTTTCCACCACCTGCGCCACCTGGTTGATACCGCGCCCGGGTGCAAAGGAACCGTCTGCCTGCCGTTCATATGTCGCCCAGTTGACCCATTGCTTGCCGTAAACAGGGCCGAGATCGCCCCATTTGGCTGCAAATCCCTCATCCGCAACGATCCGCGCCTCGAACTCCTCCTGCGCAATATCCTCGCCTGTCGCCTGGCGATACTTGGCGAGCGGCCAGTCGCTCCAGATCGTCACCTTCTCCTGCAGCAAGGGGCGGATGTTGGTATTACCGGTGAGAAACCACAGCATTTCCTTGGCCGCTGCCTTCCAGAACACGCGCTTGGTCGTGAGCAGAGGGATGCGATCATCGGACAGATCAAAACGCAATTGTGCCCCGAAGATCGAACGCGTGCCCACGCCGGTGCGATCCATCCGCCGGTCCCCATGCGCCCAGATGTGGCGCATCAGGTCGAGATATTGCCATTCGGGATGGTCGGAATTGCTGCGTGACTGGTTTGCCATGACCTCGGGCTATCACTTCAGGCGGCAATGCAGCAACCGCCCGGCCATACGAATTTGACCGATCCATAGCGCTTATTCACCGCTTTCCACCCGCCGCGCTGGTCATTTGCGAAACCCGCCCATCTCTATGCTTGCAAGCCCACCAAGTCGCAGCTATTGGGCCGCCTCTGCCTCGCCTTGCAGCATCTGCAAGGGCGATCGGTCGGGGAGTAGCTCAGCCTGGTAGAGCACTGTCTTCGGGAGGCAGGGGCCGGAGGTTCGAATCCTCTCTCCCCGACCAATTTTCATTGCATTTGGACAGATCGGTCGCGTTTCCTGGCAAATGCGGTGGGAATCGTAACAATTCCGTCGCAAAAGCCGATTGCCTCCTTGCTATTAGAGGCCGCGATTGCCATTGGGGCAGCGCCGGACCACCTCGTGAGTTGCTGCAACCGTCGCATGACCAATTTTACCCATCCCTTCCTTGATCTCGATGGAGACAAGCTGCGCGAAGAGTGCGGCATCTTTGGCGTTATCAGGGGTGCAGATGCATCCGCGATCTGCGCGCTGGGCCTGCACGCCCTGCAACATCGCGGACAGGAAGCTGTCGGCATTACCAGTTTCGATGGCGCCGAATTCTTCACCCGCCGCGGGCTTGGCCATGTGGCCGATAATTTCTCTACCGAGGAAGCGCTGGCCGAACTGCCGGGCGCAATGGCTGCTGGTCACGTGCGCTATTCGACCACCGGCGGTGCCGGTATGCGCAATGTGCAGCCGCTCTACGCCGATCTTGCCAGCGGCGGCTTTGCAGTGGCGCATAACGGCAATATCTCAAACGCTCGCAAGTTGCGTCAGGAACTGGTTGAAAAGGGAGCAATCTTCCAATCAACCTCTGATACCGAGGTAATCATCCACCTGGTCGCGACAAGCCGTTATCCTACCACGCTGGACAGGCTGGTAGATGCATTGCGGCTGGTGGAAGGCGCCTATGCGCTGATCGTGATGACCCCGCGCGGCATGATCGCCTGCCGCGATCCGCTGGGCATCCGCCCGCTGGTCATGGGCAAACTGGGCGATTCGACCATCTTCGCCAGCGAAACCGTGGCGCTCGACGTGGTGGGGGCAGTATTTGTCCGCCAGGTCGACCCGGGCGAGTTCGTGGAAGTCGATTTCGAGGGCAATGTCCGCTGCCACCGCCCGTTTGGCGATCCTGCCCCGCGCCCCTGCATCTTCGAGCACGTCTATTTCAGCCGCCCTGATTCGATCTTCAACGACCGCTCTGTATACGAAGCGCGCAAGAACATCGGCATGGAGCTGGCCAAGGAAAACCCGTGCGACGCGGATCTGGTGGTACCCGTGCCTGACAGCGGCGTTCCTGCCGCAATCGGATATTCCCAGCAATCTGGCATACCCTTCGAACTGGGCATCATCCGCAGCCACTATGTAGGGCGCACCTTCATCCAGCCTTCCGATGGCGCGCGCCATGCAGGCGTGAAGCGCAAGCACAATGCCAACCGCCTGCTGGTGGAGGGCAAGCGCATCGTCCTGATCGACGATTCCATCGTGCGCGGCACCACCAGCCTCAAGATCGTGCAGATGATGCGCGATGCAGGGGCGGCCGAGGTGCATTTCCGCGTTGCCAGCCCGCCGACCGGCCATGGCTGTTACTATGGCGTCGACACTCCGGAGCGCTCGAAGCTCCTTGCTGGCCGGATGGATCTGGCCGCCATGCGCGAATTCATCCAGGCAGACAGCCTTGCCTTCGTTTCGATAGATGGCCTGTACCGCGCCGTTGGGCTGGAAGGCCGCAACGATGCCTGCCCGCAGTATTGCGACGCCTGCTTTACCGGCGAATATCCCACGTCACTGACCGATCTTGCCGACAAGACCGTGCGTGAGGCGCAGCTGGACCTTCCGGTAGGAAAAGTCGCCTGATGTCCGACAAGCCGCTGGAAGGCCGGATTGCCGTCGTCACCGGCGCAAGCAGGGGTATTGGTGCAGCCACGGCCAAGGCACTGGCGGCCGCCGGAGCACATGTCGTGATCACGGCGCGCAAGGTGAAGGAACTCGAAGCGGTCGAGGACGCCATCCATGATGCAGGCGGCACCTCGACCATCGCGCCTCTGGACCTGGCGGAAAGCGAATCTATCGGACGTCTCGCCCAGGCCGTGGCGGAACGGTGGGACCGGCTCGACATCCTTGTCATTTCCGCCGCCATGCTGCCGACGCTGACGCCGGTCACGCATATCGACCAGAAGCAGTTCAGCCAGGCGATCACGCTCAATGTGCTGGCGACGCAGGCGCTGCTGGCAGCCTTCGACCCGCTGCTCAAGCGCAGCCCGCATGGCCGGATCATCGGCCTGACCAGCTCGGTCGGTGCCGAACCGCGCGCCTTCTGGGGCGCTTACGGTGCGACCAAAGCTGCCTTCGACAACCTGCTGCTGGCGCATGGCCAGGAAATCGGCCGCATTTCCGAGACGCGTGTTGCGGTGATCGACCCCGGTGCCACCCGTACCGCCATGCGCGCCCGCGCCTATCCGGGCGAAGACCCGCAAACGGTCAAACCGCCCGAGGCGGTAGCAGACCGGATCACTGCGCTGCTGGTGGACGGATTTGAAAACCTGCATCGCGAAAGAGTGGAAATTTCCGCTTAACCAAATACCGCAAGCCTTCGGTAAGCAGCATCCGACATTCTGTGCAAAGCATGGCCATGGCGGTCATGTAAGTCACAGAAAAACAGTCGAAAGATTTTGCGCGATGACACTGCAAAATATCGAAGGTCGCTACGAAGTTGCAGCGCAGGAAGATCGGAGCGCTCCGCGCACCAAGATCCTGATCCCTGCAACCCTGCGCGCATCAGGCATGCGTTCGTTCCAGACAGTGGTGAACGATCTGTCCCTTTCGGGCTTTTCGGCAACGGCCGTCACGCGCATGCACGCAGGCTCGATCTGCTGGCTCAGCCTGCCCGGTCTTGAATCGCTGCAGGCCGAAGTTGTGTGGTGGGAAAACTCGCAGTGCGGCTGCGCCTTCTCCAACCTGCTCAGCCCGATAGTGCATGACAATATCCTCGCCCGTTATCGCGGCGACGGCAGCTATCACGGCTGACCTGCAAGTCTGGTCAATTTCGCAGATGGACGCCCGCGGTGTTGCGGGTGTCTGCTGCTGCCTGGACCGCATCGTAAAACGCGTCCCGGTCCTTGTCCGTTCCATCATCATCGGTTGCAAGCGGCCAGTTCGCGTTTGACGCAATCACCAGCCTGCGGTCCGGATCGATGAATATCCCCTGCCCGAAGATGCCCCCGGCTGCAAAACTGCCGTCATCATAGGTCCACCACTGATAGCCATAGCTTCGCCGGGGGCGATCGGTTGCGTAATGTGTCGATGTGGCTTCCTGAAGCCACCACTCCGGCACTACGCGGGCGCCATCAATCACACCGCCTTCAAGTATGAATTGCCCGAAACGGGCCATGTCGCGCGTGGCGGCCTGGATGCAGCAACCGCTGATCTCATGGCCCGTTGTTCCCAGCAGCCATGTGGCATCCTGTTCCATGCCGAAAGGCGACCAGATCTTTTCCGAAAGGTAGTCGGCCAGTGGTTTTCCGGTCGCTTCGCTGACGAGGACGCCGATAAGGTTCGTCTCTCCCGTCTTGTAGACCCACTTTTCACCCGGCGGAGCTTCCCGCTCAAGCCTTCGCATATAGCTGACCGTGACATCCAGCCCATCCTCGGGCTGATGAGCATTGAAGCGCGCAACATCGGAAGCAGGATCGGTGTAATCTTCATTCCACCGCACACCGGAACTCATGGTCAGCAGCTGGCGCACGGTAACATCGTCATATTCCGAACCGGCAAGGCCGGGAATGTACCGAGTGACCTTGTCATCCAGCGAGGCAATCGCGCCGTCCTGGATGGCGGCTCCGACCAGTGTGGAAGTCAGGCTCTTGGCAACGGAAAAGCTCGTCCACCTCCCATCCGGACCAAAATCGAGGCCGTAACGTTCAAAGACAAGCTCCCCGTCCAGCAGAACCACAATGGCCGAAGCACGCTGGCGCGTCATATAGGCATCGACGTCCGCGGCGATTTCGAGCGGCGTACCCTGCGGCAATGCCCTAACCTTGTCGCCTTTGCTTATGGTGCGCGCCTGCGCCAACCAGGGAAACCGGTCCAGAGCCCGAAACCCGGCGTCCCGCTGTTCGGTGGACCAGAAAAGCACATCGGAATTGGTCGGCAAGCTAGCGACAACCGCACGCGTTTCCTTGTCCAGCGAGTACCAGCCCGCAACGGCCAATCCGGCCACGGCGAGCGAGCCGAGCCCGAGTCCCATTCGCCACGACCATTTTGGCGCGGCCATTCAGCTGGCCTTGACCAGGGTCACCTGGCTGACGGTGATACCACCTCCGCGAAATCCGCCTTCGCAATATTGCAGGTAGAAGCGCCACAGCCTGCAGAAGCGCTTGTCGAAACCCTTCGGCAGGCGTCCTTCGCGTTCCGCTGTATCGAATCGCTCGCGCCAGATTTTCAGCGTCTCTGCATAGTCGAGACCGAAGTCTTCCTCATCCGTCCATCGCAGCCCGCGTTCTTCGGCCAGGCGCCGGAATTCACTGCTACGGATCAGCAGGCCGCCGGGGAAAATATAGGCCTGGATGAAATCGGCATTGCGCGCATAACCCTCGAACAACTCATCCTGCATGGCGATGAACTGGATCGCCGCCCTGCCGCCAGGTTTCAGGTTACGGGCGATGCAATCCATAAAGGTCGGCCAGTATTCGCGTCCCAGCGCCTCGACCATTTCAACGCTTACGATGGCATCGTACTGGCCTGATGTGTCGCGATAGTCCTGCTTGCGGAAATCGATGCCGGGGTGATGGCTGCGTGCCCATTCGAGTTGCTCGTCCGACAGGCTGATGGCCGTGACATCGGCCCCGCTCGAGGCGAAATGCGATGCCAGAGCACCCCAACCGCAGCCGATTTCCAGCACGCTTTCCGGTTTGCCGAGCCGTTCGGAGAGGCGCTCCCACTTGCGCTTCTGCGCTGCTTCCAATCCGTCGCGCGAGACATCGTAGGCGCTCGAATAACTCATCGTGGGATCGAGCCAGGCACCGTAGAAATCATTGCCGAGGTCGTAATGCGCGTGGATGTTCCGCTCTGCCTGGGTCCTGGTATTGCGATTGAGTGCGTGAAAATGCTGCGCCAGCCAGCGCCATGGCCCCTTCGCCCGGCCCGTTTCCCCAAGGGCAACGCCATTGGCCATGAAGATCGCAAACAGCGGGACCGGATCGGGGCTGTCCCATTCACCCGCGTCATAGCCCTGGTAACAACCGACCGAGCCCGTGATCGCAAGCCGTATCAAGGCTCGCCAGTCCTTTACATGGACCTGCGCATCAAAGCCCGGATTGCGCCCGCCCAGCTTGCGGCTGGAGCCATCGGGCAATGTCAGCTGGATGGAGCCTTTCTCTATCCCGCCGTCGATCCTGTTCAGAAGCTTGTCGAAACCGGGAGCAAGCAGGCGCGCGACCAGCCCGGGCTTTGCCCCGAACCGCTGCCCTGCATCGAGCAGCACCGAACCCCTCTGCGCTTTCCCCGACATGACAGTTGATATGGCGAGTGCGCGCCTGTGTCACAAGGGGGTACGTCAGACACTAAAGGTCTTGTGGTTCACACACTTCGGCGGGCAATTCGATGGTAAACCCGCCCTCCCCGCGCCCCAGGTAGCGCGCATCGCGCAAAAGATAGCGCCCGTCCTGCGTGACAGTGATCAACGGCGTGCGCGACCAGAAGAGGAACGGCGCGGCTTCGGGTACGGCAGCGATGATATCGGGCTTGTCCTTTTCGAGCAGGTCGAAATCGCCCAATTCCTTGCCATCGATCCACCAATGGCCATCGCCATTACCTGTGATCATTTGACGCTGCCAAAAGGCAAAGGGTAGCGGGCTGGCGATGTTGGTACGGTGGTATGGCGCATCACCCGCAGCGCGGGTTTCAGCGTACCATGTTATCGATGCATTCACGCCGATGTAGGCCAGCATCACCGCCAGCGCCGTGCGCGCGGGCTTCATCCATTCCCCGCCCCGCTTCTCCCGCCGCAGGGAAAACCACACTGATCCGATCAGCAATGCCCAGAGCCAGACATCGATGATGAAAAGTATATCGCCATAGAACCACTGACTCGAAAACGGTTCGAGCAGGCGGATGCCATAGACATTCATCCAGTCGAGTGCGGGGTGCGACAGACAAGCAATGAAACTCAGGAGATAGAGCCATTTGAAGTCGACCGGCAGGCGCTTTTCAGGCCGCTTCCCTCGCTTCATCTGCCAGCGATCCCAGCCCCATAACAGTCCGGCAAGCACCAGCGGGAGGATGACCCAGGCAATCGGCCCATGCGTGATCCCGCGCCGGAAACCCAGATGTCCCTGCCCCTCCAGCCAGAAGAAGCAGGCAGCATCCACATCGGGCAGGTTCGCGCCGAAAATCAGCGCGGGCATGACGAGCCCGGTCTTCCTCTTCAGGCCGCATTGGCCCAGCAGAGCACCGACAAGGCCGTGGGTGAGATTATCCATCGCTCACCCCATCCCGCCTTACAGGTGCGGGCCGCCTTCGGCCTCGACGGTCCAGGTCTGGCCCTTGCCCAGCAGCTTGGCGAGACTGGCGTCCTTGCCCTTGGTCGCCGCTGCGCGCTCGGCAGCAACGCCTTCCTCTAAAGTCGGGTGCGGATCGTTGTAGAGAACGCCCAGCGCCATCGGGAATTCGCCGAAGCGCAGTTCGACCAGCATGTGCGCCAGCGCACGGTTCTTCACATCGTGCACGGCCACGCCGGCAGCTTCCCAATCACCATCGACGACTTCGACAATCTTGAGGCAGCAGTTTTCCCGATCAAGCGACAGACCCCTGGTTCCGCCTGCATAGAGCAGCGGCTCGCCATGCTCGACCCACAGCTGCTGGTCCTCCGCACCCTTGGGCGCGGCGAAATCGTCAAACACGTCCTTGTTGTAAACGATGCAGTTCTGGAAGATTTCGATAAAGGCCGCGCCCTTGTGCTCATGCGCGGCGATCAGCACTTCGGGCAGCTTCTTCGACACGTCGAAACCGCGCGCGACAAAACGCGCACCGCTGCCCAGCGCAAAGGCGCAAGGCCGGGCCGGGTGGTCGACCGAACCGATCGGTGTGGACGGACTCTTCGTACCTTCCCGGCTGGTGGGAGAATATTGTCCCTTGGTGAGGCCGTAAATCTCGTTGTTGAACAGCATGATCTGCATGTTCACATTGCGGCGCAGCACATGCATCAGATGGTTGCCGCCAATCGACAGCCCATCGCCGTCGCCCGTCACCAGCCACACATCGAGATCGGGATTGGCCAGCTTTACGCCAGTGGCAAAGGCTGGCGCGCGTCCGTGGATCGTATGAAAGCCGTAGGTCTCCATGTAATAGGGGAAACGGCTGGAGCAGCCGATACCCGACACAAAGACCGTGTTGGCCGGATCGGCGCCAATCTGCGGCAGCGTGCGCTGCACAGCCTTGAGGATCGCATAGTCACCGCAACCCGGGCACCAGCGGACTTCCTGATCGGTTTCCCAGTCCTTGAGCGTGGTTTCGACTTTGGTCACTTCGGTCATCGCGCTCACTCCGCCAGCGCCAGTTCGATAGCCGCTTCAAGTTCAGCGATCTTGAAGGGCTGCCCACTCGTCTTGGTATAGGGCCGCGCATCCACCAGAAGCTGGTCGCGCAGCACGGTCTTGAACTGGCCGGTGTTCATCTCGGGCACCAGTATCTTGTCATACTTGCGCAGCAACTCGCCCGAGTTTGCGGGCAACGGCCAGATATGACGGAAATGGATGTGGCTGACATCGAGCCCGCGATTGCGGCAATTGTCCACCGCACGGCGGATCGGCCCGAAGGTGGACCCCCAACCGACGACCGCCAGCTTTCCGCCCTCTTCACCCAGCGTCACGCCCTGTAGCGGGATGTCCCTGGCGATACCTTCAATCTTGTCCCTGCGGGCATCGGTCATCGCCTGGTGGTTATCCGGCGAATAGTCGATATTGCCCGTATCAACCTGCTTTTCGATGCCGCCGATGCGATGCATCAGACCCGGCGTGCCCGGCTTGATCCACGGACGGGCGCCCTTGGCATCGCGCTTGTAGGGCAGCAACCTGGGATTGCCCTCCGCATCCGTAGCGTTCTTTTGCTGCAGGAACTTCACGGTGAAGGGCTTGAACGTGTCGGGATCGGGAACCTTCCACGGCTCCGCCGCATTGGCGATATAGCCATCTGTCAGCAGCATCACCGGCGTCATGTACTCCACCGCGATGCGGCAGGCCTCGATCGCGCATTCGAACACGTCACCGGGCGAACTGGCGGCGATCACCGGCAGGGGCGCATCGCCATTGCGGCCATAGACCGCCTGGTAAAGATCGCTCTGCTCGGTCTTCGTCGGCAGACCCGTCGAAGGGCCGCCGCGCTGGCTGTTCACAATGACCAGCGGCAGTTCGGTCATGATGGCAAGGCCCATCGCCTCACCCTTCAGCGCGATTCCGGGACCGGAAGAACTGGTGACGCCCAACTGCCCCGCATAGCTTGCACCAATCGCAGCGCAGATTGCGGCAATCTCGTCTTCCGCCTGGAAAGTGGTGATGCCGAATTCCTTCAGCCGCACGAGATAATGCAGGATCGAACTTGCCGGCGTGATCGGATAGCCGCCGAAAAACATCGGCAGGCCGGCGAGCTGCGCACCCGCAACAAGTCCGAGAGACACGGCTTCCGCGCCGGTGATGGTGCGATAGAGACCTGGTTCGGCGGGAACCGGATCGATGTGCACCTTCTTCAGCGGGCCGGAAAGCTCTGCCGTCTCGCCATAGGCGTGCCCGGCGTTGAGCGCGGCGATATTGGCATCCGCAATCTCGGGCTTGGTCTTGAACTTGGCCTTGAGCCAGTCGACGATCGGCTGGCGATCACGGTCGAACATCCACAACGCCAGGCCCAGCGTCCACATGTTCTTGGACCGCAAGGCGTCCTTGTTGCCGAGACCGAAGGGTTTCACCGCCTCGATCGTCAGCGCGGAGATATCGAAGGCCAGCACATCCCACCTGGCCAGGCTGCCGTCTTCCAGCGGGTTGGTATCGTATTTGGCCTTGTCGAGATTGCGCTTGGTGAACTCGCCCGTGTCGGCGATGATCAACCCGCCGGGCTTCAGCGCGTCGAGGTTAACCTTCAGCGCGGCGGGATTCATCGCCACCAGTACATCGGGCTCGTCACCGGCGGTACTTATCTCCCGGCTACCGAAATTGATCTGGAAAGCGGAGACGCCGAACAGCGTGCCCTGCGGCGCACGGATTTCTGCCGGGAAGTCCGGGAAAGTCGCCAGGTCATTGCCCGCAAGCGCGGTAGACAGCGTGAACTGCCCGCCTGTGAGCTGCATGCCGTCGCCGCTGTCACCGGCAAAGCGGACAACCACTGCATCGGGCGCGCTTTCGGTGGAAATGGAAGCGGGGTTTTCAGCCGCCTTGGTTGCCATCGTCGGATCCTGTTTCACGCAATCTGCGCCTGTCTAAAGCCAATCTGGACGAGGCACCTAGGCCCGCTCCCTTCATGCAGCAATCAAGTTTTTCTGTTCAAGCCGCAATGTCAGCATAGAAATGGTCCACCACTTTGATTATCGGCGTCAGCAATGAGCAATCCCGATCCCATCCTCTATCGCCCCTGTGTCGGCACCATGATGGTGAATGCCGCTGGCCATGCCTTTGTCGGAAAGCGCATCGACAACAAGGAAGGCGACTGGTGGCAGATGCCGCAGGGAGGCGTCGATCCGGGCGAGGACATGGACCAGGCCATGCTGCGCGAACTGGATGAGGAAACCGGCGTCAAAGCCGCGCATCTGCAGATTCTCGGCACGCTGGGCCGCGAACTCTTCTATGACTTGCCGCCGGAATTGCAGGGCAAGTTGTGGGGCGGCAAGTACATCGGCCAGCGCCAGACCTGGTACTTGACCCGCTTTACCGGTGAAGACCGTGACATCGACCTCAACGCCCACAAGCATCCCGAATTCTGCGAATGGAAATGGGTCGAGCCGATGCTGCTGCCCGAGCTTATCGTGCCCTTCAAGAAGACCGTCTATCAGACGATTGTAGACGGGTTTGCGGAACTGATCTGATCAATTTGCAGTAACGGCGGAATCGCCCGAGGAAGCCTCTGCCGTAACTACCGGCAGGATCGGCCCGCGTTCGATGGCGGCGGCCAAATCCGTTGCTTCCATGCATTCGCCACCACACAGGTCCTGCACACGGACAAGAAGTTCGCGTGCATTGTCGATGGCGCCCTTTTCGGCCAGCGCTTCGCCCTCGCCCGATATGGCTGCGACATTTTCCGGATCGTGCTCCAGCGCCTCGCGGTAATAGCGGATCGCCTTGCCCTGCAGCCCGTCCTGCCGCGCGGCTTCGGCAAGGTGGACATAGATATTGCCAAAACCCGGTTCGATCACCAGCGCGGCTTCGAAGGAATCGATTGCTGCCTGCACGTCACCTGCAGCGAGTTGCGCCTGACCATCGGCAACAAGCGCCTGCGCGCGGGCGTCAACCTGCTGCCCGTTGGCAAGCCCTGCGCTGCCGCTCACCGCAGCGAGCATCGATATGGCAATGGCAAAGGGTGCAAAACGCATCACGACCTCCTTGAGTGCGGGCCTGGCAGGTAAGCTAGCGTCCGGCGTCATGTTTTCAAGCTATCATGAGCGCACGAGGCTGGAGAAGAAAAATCCGTCCGTCCCGTCACGGTGCGGAGTGAGACGCCAGCCTGTGCCATGTTCCATCCCGAGGGGAAGTGCCCGCTTCACCGGCCTGAAATCGGCATGCTGCGCCCTGAATTGGACGACCTGGCGCGGGCCTTCCTCGTCGAGCAGCGAACAGACCACGTAAATGAGCCGCCCGCCCGGCCTGACCAGCCTTGCCGCCACGCCAAGCACATGCTGTTGCAACTGGGTCAGCCGGTCGAGTTCCTGTTCGCTCAGCCGCCAGCGGCTTTCGGGATTGCGTCGCCAGGTGCCGGTGCCGGAGCAAGGCGCATCGACCAGGACGGCATCGGCCTTTCCTTGCCAGTCGTGCAGGGCTTCCATCTCCTTGCCCGGATCCAGCAGAATGGTTTCGGCAATCTTCGCGCCTGCCCTTTCTGCGCGCGGCGGCAGCTGGCTCAGACGGCGGCGATCGGTGTCGCAGGCGACCAGCGTGCCAGAGTTCTGCATGGCAGCGGCGAGTGCCAGCGTCTTGCCGCCCGCCCCGGCACACAAATCGATAATCGTCTCACCGGGCCGAGCGCCGGCTGCCTCGCAAGCAAGCTGGCTTCCGGCATCCTGCACTTCGACCAGGCCGCTCTGGTAAGCATCCCATCGCTCGATCTGTGTTCCCGAAGGCAGGCGCAGCCCGTGGGCAGTCGGAAGCCTCTCCGTGAGTGCCGGCAAGTCCAGCTCATCCGGGTCGGCCTTCAAGGCGTTGACGCGGATGTCCAGCGGGGCACGCCCAAGCAGCGCCTCTGCTTCCTTTCCCGCAATCCCCGATGCGGAGAGCCGGTCGGCAAGCCAAAGCGGTGCGACACCGCCTTGTGCGGGAATTTCGCCATCGCCGATCTTGGGAGGACCATATTGTGAGCCATCGAAGAGGCCCGCCAGGGTAGGGCTCACCTGCACAAGCCGCAGCATCGCCGCCCTGCCCGATTGCGGCACCGGACCGCAGGCACGGATCGCCTGATAGACAAGCTCGCGAATGGCGCGCTTGTCCTTCGATCCTGCAAAACGGTGGCCGCGGAACCAGTCTGCAATCAGACGATCGGCCGGGGCGCCGCGCGCAAGCGCCGCCTCGATAATTACATCGAGTATCTCGATCGCGGCCTGGACGCGCGCAGCCG
This sequence comes from Erythrobacter sp., assembly GCA_024642335.1. Taxonomy (GTDB): domain Bacteria; phylum Pseudomonadota; class Alphaproteobacteria; order Sphingomonadales; family Sphingomonadaceae; genus Alteraurantiacibacter. The sequence continues at coordinate 10,922 of JAHEBH010000001.1, read as the reverse complement.
GCGTCATGGCTTAACGGGTCGGATAGTTCGGTGCCTCACGCGTGATCGACACATCGTGCACATGGCTTTCGGAAAGTCCCGCATTGGTGATGCGAATGAACTTGGAGCGGGCAAGGTCCTTCAAGGTGGCGGAGCCGGTATAGCCCATCGCCGCCTTGATGCCGCCGACCAGCTGGTGGACGACATCGCGCGCCGGGCCCTTGTAGGGGACCTGTCCCTCGATGCCTTCGGGAACCAGCTTCATCTGGTCCTTGATATCCTGCTGGAAATAGCGGTCGGCGCTGCCGCGCGCCATGGCACCCACGCTGCCCATGCCGCGATAGGCCTTGTAGGCGCGCCCCTGGTAGAGAAAGGTTTCGCCCGGTGCCTCTTCGGTACCAGCGAGCAGCGATCCGATCATCACGGTAGAAGCCCCGGCCGCCAGCGCCTTGGCCGCATCGCCTGACGTACGCAGCCCGCCATCGGCGATCACCGGCACGTCGCCAGCCGCACTTGCTGCCTCCATGATTGCGGTAAGCTGCGGAACGCCAACACCGGCAACGATGCGCGTGGTGCAGATCGAGCCCGGACCGATGCCCACCTTCACCGCGTCCGCACCCGCATCGACCAGCGCCTTGGTCGCTTCGGCCGTGGCGACATTACCCGCCACTACCTGCACCGAATTGGAGAGCTTCTTCACCCGCTCCACCGCGCGCGCGACTTCCTTGTTGTGGCCATGCGCCGTGTCGATGATGATCACGTCGCATTCGGCGGCAACCAGTGCCTCGGTCCGCTCGAAACCCTTGTCGCCCACGGTGGTGGCCGCGGCAACGCGCAGACGGCCGCCCGCATCCTTGGTGGCATCGGGGTTGAGAACGGCCTTCTCGATATCCTTCACGGTGATCAGGCCGACGCAATGATAGGCATCGTCGACCACCAGCAGCTTCTCGATCCGGCGCTGGTGGAGGATCTTGCGCGCTTCCTCCTGGTTAACGCCCACGCTGACGGTGGCGAGGTTTTCGCTCGTCATCAGTTCCTTGACCGGCTGGTTGGGATTGTCGGCAAAACGCACGTCGCGGTTGGTGAGGATGCCCACCAGCTTGCCGCCATTGTCGACCACGGGAATACCGCTGATCCTGTTCAGCGTCATGATTGCTTGCGCATCGCCCAGCGTGGCATCGGGATGGATGGTGATGGGATTGACCACCATACCGCTTTCAAAACGCTTCACGCGGGTGACTGCGGCGCATTGCTCGTCGATGGTCAGGTTGCGGTGGAGCACGCCGATGCCGCCCATCTGCGCCATCACGATGGCCATTTCGGCTTCGGTGACGGTATCCATCGCGGCCGACAGGATAGGAATGTTGAGTGAAATGCCGCGCGTCAGCTGCGTCTTGGTGTTGGCTTGCGAAGGCAGAATATCGCTTTCCGCCGGCCTCAGCAGGACGTCGTCAAATGTAAGGCCGGTTTCGATTTCCATGGGTGCCACCAAAGCTTGTGTGTTTCGATTCGTGGCGGCCCATGTAAACGCACTATGTAGCAATCGCTAGTGGGGAGGAGACAATCCACCAATTAAAGGCAATCACAATTACTCGGCCGTCCAGCCACCATCGATGGACATGTTCGCGCCATTGATGTTCTGCGCCTCGTCACGGCAGAGGAATACAGCCATGGCAGCGACTTCCTCTACCTGGACGAACTTCTTGGTCGGCTGCTTGGCGAGCAGCACGTCATTCATCACCTGCTCGCGCGTCATGTTGCGGGCCACCATCGTATCGGGGATCTGGTTTTCGACCAGCGGGGTCCAGACATAGCCGGGGCTGATGCAATTGGCGGTGATGTTGAAGGTGGCGAGTTCCAGCGCCAGCGTCTTGGTCAGGCCGGCCATGCCGTGCTTGGCTGCAACATAGGCGCTCTTGAACGGGCTGGCGGTCAGCGAATGGGCGCTGGCGGTGTTGATGATGCGCCCCCAGCCCGCTTCCTTCATATGCGGCACGGCAAGACGCGCTGTGTGGAATGCAGAGGAGAGGTTCAGCGCAATGATCGCCTCCCACTTTTCCGGCGGGAATTCCTCCACCGGGGCGACATGTTGCATGCCGGCGTTGTTGACGAGCACATCGACCCGGCCGGCCTTCTTCATCAGTTCCTCGACACCGGTGACGCTGGTCAGGTCCGCGCCGACATGGCTTGCACCCAGTTCCTCGCACAATTGCGCAATATCAGCCTCGTCACCAAAGCCGTTGAGCACCACTTCCGCACCCTCGGAATGGAGTGCACGCGCAATGCCCAGGCCGATCCCGGAGGTCGAACCGGTGACGAGGGCACGCTTGCCTTGGAGGAACATACTCGACTCCTTGTGAAAGATTGGCCTAGATTTCATGAGGACGGACCTGAGGTCCAGCTTTCTTTTCGCAGGTGCACAAGAAAGAGACGAGGATCTATGCGACTAAACCGCTTCAATCCGGGTTCGATCAAGGTAAGGCGCGGCGGTGGTGGCCGTCCGGGTGTTCGCGCAGGCGGTATCGGTTGCGGCGGCATTGCTATCGTCCTGATCGGCGCGCTGGTGTTCGGCGTGGACCCGGCGCAGATGGTAGGCGTGGTGGAAGGCGTGCAGCAGGCTGCGCCGCAGCAGCAAATTCCTTCTTCCCAACCGCAGAACGCGGAAGAGGTTTGCACCGCCAATGCCTATTCACTGGAATCCTGCAACGCACTCGCGTCGCTGAACGAGACGTGGGAACCGTTGTTTCGCGAGGCGAATGTTCCGTTCGATACGCCCTTCCTGCAATTCATACAGGGCGGCGGCATCAATACCGCTTGCGGGCCTGCGTCGAGCGCGATGGGGCCGTTTTATTGCCCCGGAGACGAGACAATCAATATCGACGTCGCCTTCTACGACCAGATGGCACAGCAGATGGGCGCTGGCGGCGATTTCGCGCGCTATTATGTGATGGCGCACGAATACGGCCATCACGTGCAGACCCGCACCGGCCTGGCGCAGCAGGTCCGCAGCGCCCAGCAACAGGATCCCGGCGGCGCCAACCAGTTGCAGGTGCGGATGGAGCTGCAGGCGGATTGCTATGCCGGCGTGTGGGCGGGCAGGAACCGCAATTTGATCGAACCGGGCGATCTGGAAGAAGGCATGCGCGCGGCCAATGCCATAGGTGACGATACGCTGATGCGCAGCGCCGGTCGGCAGGTGAACCAGGAGAGCTTCACCCACGGTTCAAGCCAACAGCGTATGGAATGGTTGAGACGAGGCATTCAGACAGGCGATGATGACCAGTGCGATACCTTTGCTGACCTGCGCTAGAAACGGCGCTCTTGCCGCGCTTGCCCTGGGCTTGTGCGCATTTCCCGCGTTGGCACAAGACGATCCGCTGGACCCGGATCCGAGCGCCCGCGATATTGCCCTAACGCCGCTTGGTGACCTCAACCTCGAACGCGATCAAGTTCCGCAGCTACTGCTCGATGCGCGCGCTGCGCCATACGACGATTCAGGCAGGGACGATTGCAATGACGTCCGCCGTCTCGTCGGCGATCTGGACGCCATCTTGGGTGACGATTACGATACGCTCGCGCCCACGGACCGGGATGTATCTGCCGCCAATATCGCACAGCGGGTGGTCGGCAGTTTCATTCCCTTTCGCGGCATCATTCGCGAAATCTCAGGTGCCAATGAATATGAACGGGATTTCCGCGAGGCGATTGCGGCGGGGATGATGCGCCGCGCCTATCTGAAGGGCCGCGGACAGGCGATGGGATGCCCCTATCCCGCCAGCCCCGCTCCGCCGGAACTGGTGGCAAGGCTACAGGCCATGACGGCAGAAACCCAGGGGGAAGAAAACGGAAATGTTACAACGACTGATGACGGGACCGCGTTCGTGTCGCAGCCCGTCATCCAGCCTACCGACTGAGCCTTGCTTGTAGGTTCACGGCTCAGGCGATGAGAGTTCCGTCTGTCCCCTCTTCGCAATTCGTTTTGTCAGGCGTGCCTGCCGCCTCCTGGCTGTTGAAGCTGACCGAGGATGTGCGGATCACCTGAGTGACATGGGCGACGGGTTGCACAGGCTTGACTGCTCGGAATTCGATCATGGGGGCGAAGGAGACTTCCTCCTCCTCTGCGCGCTCCTCCATGCGCTCGATTTCTTCCTGCAACTCCTCGACGATCCGTTCGCGTTCTTCCTCGGCAAGCCCGGGGCTGCTGCGAATGGCGCGCTGGGCCTGACGCAGCGCGTTGAGCGCCACATTCTGGCCTGCGCCGCGGCAGATCATCATGACCCTCCGGCCATCATCGAGTTCGCGATTCACGACCACATCATTGCTGCCATCGCAGCTGAACTCGACCTCCGGCATATTGCGCAGAGCAAGTTCATGGGCGCGCCCGGCACGTTCCACTGCAATCGCCCGGGCGCTCTCGCCCCTGGTGCGCGCTTCGGCACTTCGTTCCTGCGCTTCGGCAGCAGCCTCGTGCTCGCGTTGCAGGACGAATACACGGCGGTGTCCATTGTCGAGCGCGCTTCGCGCCTCGTTCAGCGCCATCTCGACCTGCACATCGAGACGGTCAAGTTCTCCCAATTCGCGCCGCATTTCAGCCAGCATGCCGTCCATTTCCTCTCTCGAGAGAAATTCCCGCTCATCGACATCGACCTCGCCATCGGGACCGACACGGCGGACGATCATGCGCCTGGGCCCGTCGCCCTCCTCACCATCGTGTTCCAGTTGAAAGCGCACAACGCGGTGGGCATCGTCGGGATCGATGGACTCGATCACCGGTGCTTCATGAGGTGCCGGCGCTTCGGGCGCGGCGGGTGCCAGCGGGGCTGCCGGTGCCAAAGGCGCGTCTTCCTGCGCATAGCTGATGGAGGCGGTAACGGGCAGCGCAACCAGCGCCGTGGTGACAATCGCGGCAATGCCCAATTTCTTTCGACCCGAAGGAATTTCGGTCATGGTGAGGCTCCTCAAACGATGAATGATCGATTTCTCGCCCAGCATCGGACAAGCCATGGGAGCCGCCAGGGCAAGGTTCGGACCGGCAGCAAAGCCGGCGATAACCTGCGCATAGGCAGCTCTTTCGGACTGCTCACGACCCGCGACAACGCGCGCGTCACATGCTGCTTCCTGGTCCCTTCGCATTGCTCGCCAGCCCCACCAGGCGAGCGGATTGAACCAGTGCAAGGCCAACAGCGGCTGCGCCGCAATATTGGCAACGAGATCGTAACCGCGATGGTGCGCGAGTTCATGGGCAATCGCCATGTCGCGGGCGGCAATATCGTGATGCGCCATGAAGCCCGTCGGCAGGGCGACAACCTTGTCGCTGACGCCGAAGGCCACGGGCGAGCCGACCGCGGGCGTTTCCACCAGACGGACAGGGCCAGCCTCCCCCACCGGGCGCGCGTCTTCCAGCAGATCGCGCCGCATGCGCACATAGTCACGTGCACGCAAAGCCAGGAAGATTGCGGCACCACCCAGCCAGAAAGGCAGCAGCGAGTCGATCAGTTCAATCGAAACCGGTGCGATGGGAAGTGGCGCAGCGGTGGCACTGGCATTCGCGGTCGCTTCGGACAGAATGATCACCAGCGGTTCACCCGTATCCTGCGGCTCTGCAGGTGCGAAGCTTGCCGGAAGCACCACTGGAGGAAGGATGAAACGCAACAATGGCAATGCCCACAGCGCATAGGCCACCTGGGCGCCAAAGTGTCGCGCTACAGGGCGGCGGATGACCAGCACCAGCGCAATCAGCACGCCGGTGTAGATGAAAGTATCGACGAGCCAGTCGGTCATTTCTTCATCTCCCGCAGCAGGCGTTCGATTTCGGCGATATCGTCTTGGGTCAGCGCTTCGTTTTCCGCCAGATGTGCAAACAGCGGGGCTGCCCTTCCGCCAAACAGGCGCTGTACCAGGCGCCGGGATTCACCGCCCACATAAATGTCGCGTTCGAGCAGGGGCGAATAGAGAAAACGGCGGCCGTCTGGCCTGGTTTCGAGGGCGCCTTTCGCAACCAGGCGCGACAGAAGGGTTTTGACAGTGGGCATGGACCAGCCCCGGTCCTCGCGCACCGTGTCGCAAACCTCCGCGGCTGTTTGCGGAGACCGGTGCCACAGGGCCTCCATCACCGCATATTCAGCCTCGCTGATCCTTTCGGAACCCGCCTCGCTACCCTTGGCCGTGTTCACTCGACCCTCCCCTTGCGACTACGCCTGTAAGCGTTATGACTACATCTGTAATCTGAACTGCCCATGAATGGCAATATCCGTTGGTCACAGGCCCTTCAAATCAGCTCGGTTGCAAAATTGACTTGCCCGGCTGCCGATGATGTAACCGCGCATCAAAGTCAGGCGAACCAGAGGAATAAAGTGGAACAGGGCGACCGTCTCGACCTGCTGATGCAAAGGGCGCGCAATGGCGATGCCGCGGCGTACAGGCAATTCCTGTCGCTTGCCGCGACGCGCCTGCGATCTGCCCTCGCGCGCAAGATCGGCAATGACGGCGAATTGGAGGATCTGGTGCAGGAAGCCTTGATTGCCATCCACCAGAAGCGGCACACGCTCGATCCGGGACGGCCCGTCGCCCCCTGGCTCCATGCGATTGCGCGTTACAAACTGATCGACCACTGGCGCAAACGTGGCCGCAGCCCCGTGCTGCATGAAGACGCAGACCTCGCCGTCGCGGAGGACGAATTTGCTACTCTGGATATCGATGCACTGCTGGCCGAATTACCGCAGGCGCAGGCCGAGGCCATCCGCCTGACCCAGATCGAGGGGTTGACGGGTAGCGAGGCGAGCGAACGTGTGGGCATTGGCTTGTCTGCCATGAAATTGCGGGTCCATCGCGGCATGTTGCGATTGAAGGAACTTGTGGCCGAGGACGAGAAATGAGCAACACAGACGACCTGATCGCCAATTTTGCAGCACAAGGGGCAGAGCCGCCGCCACACGTGCTGCGCCGTTTTGTGTTGCCGCTCATCGCGGTGTCCGCGATCAGCGCAGCGTTCTGGCTCCTCCTGCTTGGCGAACCGTTCACCGCGGCGGAACGCTATGGCCCCTTGCCCATGATCGCGAAATGGGGGTTTTCCCTCCCGCTCGTGTTCGGTTCCGCCTACGCCTTGCTCGCCATGGGCAAGCCCGGCCAGGCCGTGCAAGGCCGGTTGCTCTTTCTGGCAATTCCTTTCGCGGCAGCGGCTGCATTGCTGGTTGTTGACCTGTCCAATGGCGGAGGCGGGTTCCCTGGCGAAACCTGGGACCGCTGCCTGTTGGCGATGGGCACGTTCGGCCCGCTCTGTTTTGCAGGTGCGATCGTGGCGACACGCTGGCTGGCGCCTACCGAACTGCGCAAGGCAGGTGCGGTCGCGGGGATTTTCGGCGGCAGCGTTGCGATGAGCGCCTATGCCCCCTTCTGCCCGGAACTCGGCATGGCCTTCATGACCACCTTCTACATCCTTCCCATCCTCATAATGGCAGGGATTGGCTGGCTGGCTGGCCCCAAATTGCTGCGCTGGTAGAAGCGCCCCACCCGCGCTAACATTCGCGTGATGAGCAAGCGATTCAACTACAGCATCCGCCGCCTTGCGGATTGCCAGAACATCGACGACTTTCGCGAACTGGCGCGGCGGCGCCTGCCATTCCCCGTCTATCACTACATCGATGGCGCTGCGGATGACGAGGTGACCAGGGACCGCAACACCACTGCCTTCGACGATGTGGACCTTGTGCCCAATGTGCTTTCCGGCGCGCGGGATGTCGATGCTTCGGCCACCGTCATGGGGCGCAAGACGCCGCTGCCGCTGATGCTTTCCCCCACCGCGCTGCAACGCCTGTTCCACTGGCAGGGAGAACGCGCGGTTGCCGCAGTGGCGGAAAAATTCGGCCTGTGGTTCGGCATATCCAGTCTCGCCAGTGTGAGTATCGAGGAGATCGGGGCGCGCTACAAAGGCCCCAAGATGCTCCAGTATTACTACCACAAGGACAAGGGGCTGAACGCTGCGCTGCTGGACAAGGCGCGCGCCGCCAGTTTCGATGCGGTGACGCTGACGGTGGACACGATCGTTTCGGGCAATCGCGAACGCTGCAAGCGTACCGGTTTTACCACCCCGCCCCGGATTACCCCCGCCAGCGCACTTTCCTATGCCATCAAGCCGCGCTGGGCGCTTGACTACATGTTCCGCGAGAAGTTCGAGCTGCCCAATGTTTCCACTCCCGAGGACGTGGCCAACAATATCTCGCTGTCGGTGCAGGACTATTTCAACACCAGGCTAGATCCGTCGATGGACTGGAAGGATGCCGAACAATTGCGCAACGACTGGGGCGGCACCTTCTGCCTCAAGGGCATCATGTCAGTGGAAGACGCAAAGCGCGCGGCGGATATGGGCTGCGATGCGATCATGGTCTCCAACCACGGCGGCAGGCAGCTCGACGGTTCGCGCAGCCCCTTCGACCAGCTCGATGCCATCGTGCAGGCTGTGGGCGGGCGCTGCGAGGTCATCCTCGATGGCGGGGTGCGGCGCGGAACTCATGTACTGAAGGCTCTCGCCACAGGCGCGACTGCGGTGAGCGGGGGCAGGCTCTATCTCTATGCCCTTGCGGCAGCGGGCGAAGCCGGTGTGGAACGCGCCATTACACTGCTCGAAGAGGAAATCATCCGCGCGATGAAGCTGATGGGGGTGAGCAGTATCGACCAGCTCACTCCCGACAAGCTTGCACAGCGCTGACTTGTACACACTGAGATGATGTGAGGACATGGGCTCATCATGCTGAAAATGGTCGCACTTTTCACTCTGGCCCTGACCGCTTTGCCAGCCCGGGCACAAGCGCCCGAAGAAGCAATGCCGGCGACAGCGGAGCCTGAAACCACCCTCGTCATTATCGAGACCACGCTGGGCGCAATCACCGTGGCGCTGGAAACCGAACGCGCGCCGCTCACCGCGGCCAATTTCCTGCGCTATGCGGACGAGGACCGGTTTGACGGAACTGTGTTCTACCGCGCCCTCTCGGTCGATTGGGGGGACCAGCCCAACGGCTTCATCCAGGGCGGAACGCAGAACAATCCTGAGCGAATACTTGACCCCATCGCGCATGAACCGACCAATGAGACGGGAGTAACGCATACCAGGGGCGCGCTATCGATGGCGCGGTTCGGACCCGGCACGGCGACGGGCGACTTCTCCATCATGCTGCAGGACCAGCACGGGCAGGATGCCGATCCCGATGAGGAAGACCCCGACCGCCAGCTGGGCTATGCCGCGTTCGGCCATGTGGTGGACGGGATGGAGGTCGTCTATGCCATCCACGGCGCGCCGGTCGATCCGGAACTGGGCGAAGGCTGGCTCAAGGGCCAGATGCTCGCCAATCCGGTGACGATCCTGGACGTGCGGCGCGTGGACCCTGCGGAAGGGGAATAGTTCAGCCGCCCGCGGCTGGCCGTCCCACCGGTTCGCTCGCCGTGGCGGGCATGCGCGATTCCAGAAAACGGAGCCACAGGCGAGCGCCCTCGCCAATCTGGACCTGCGGCAAGGACGGCATCAGCCCTGCCCGCGCCTCCCATTCGGAGATCGAGGCACGCGCCTCTTCCGCTGCAACGGCGAGGCCCTGCGGCTTGCGCAGCGCATTGTTGACCAGCGCATCGCCAAAATAGGTCCAGTCATTGTCCGCCCGGCATCCGAAGGAGGTGCGGTCCGCCGCAGAAGCGGTGGCAATCGCAGTGTCGTGCGTTGCGAGGTAGGGTACGAAAACACCCGAATAGCACGCGCTCAGCAACAGCAGCCGACGCTCGATGCCCAGCTCGCCCAGCATGGTGCCGAGATAGGCGGGCGACAGCACGCCGTAGCCAGAATCCCCGTCATGGTAGGCAAGGCCCTGCGGAATGCCGTGGCTGGTGGAATAGAGCACCAGCACATCCTCTGCCGGATCGATTATCTCCGCGATGCGCGCCAGCGCCACTGCCAGGCTGGAAATCGACCCCTGTGGCAAGCCACCGCTGCGCCCGTCGGGCCCCGCCAGCACCAGAGTACGCCCTTCGGCATCATAACGGCGAGCGAGGACGTTGCCCGCCTCCCGCGCTTCGCGCGCGAACACCGGATCGCTGTCGAGCGCGATGGCGATGACATAGGCGTCCACCGTCCCAGCACGTTGTGGCTGCAAGTCCCCCAGGGCAGCATCGAGCCTGCGCCTTTCCTCCAGCATGGCCCCGGCAGAGCGCCCGCGCTGCATTTCCGGCCCCTGCATGGGGTTCCATTGCAAGGCATCGGGCCAGCCTGCAACATGCGCCTGCGGATGGATTGGTTCAGGACGCGGTGCCTCCTGCGCATGCGCTGAGGCATAGAGCGCCGCCGCGCCCGCCAGTGCGATGAGGAAGTGAAGCCCCCGTCCCATCAGTCGCAAACTGCGATGTGATGGGCGATCAAGTCAAGCCACCGTTAGTAAACCCGCTTCTTGGGCTTGATATATTCGATATCGTCGGTGAGCGTGTATTCGTGCACCGGGCGGTAATCGAGGGTGACCTCGCCGCCCTGACCGCCCCAGCCAGCAAAGCCGGCAAGCGTGTGCTTCATCCAGTTGGCATCGTCGCGCTCGGGGAAATCCTCATGCGCATGCGCGCCGCGGCTTTCCTTGCGCGCATGGGCACCGTGCAGCGTGACACTGGCCTGGCTGATTAGATTGTCGAGCTCAAGCGTTTCAATGAGGTCGGAATTCCAGATCAGCGAACGGTCACTGACGTCGATGTCCTGCATCCGCTTGTAGGTTTCGGCGAGCTTGGCCTTGCCTTCGGCCATCAGATCGTCGGTGCGGAAAACGGCGGCATGGGCCTGCATCGTGCGCTGCATTTCCACACGGACTTCGGCCGTGGGCGAGCCGCCCTTGGCGGTGCGGAAATGGTCGAGCCTGCCGAGCGCGAAATCGGCGCTGTCCTTGGGCAACTCGTCATGCGCGGTGCCGGGACGGATCAGTTCC
>JAHEBH010000101.1 GCA_024642335.1 Erythrobacter sp. | reverse complement strand
ATGCCGGTCTATGACAAGCCGATGATCTATTACCCGCTGACAACGCTAATGCTGGCGGGCATTCGCGAGATTTTGGTCATCACCACGCCAGAGGACAGCGCGCAGTTCCAGCGCGTTCTGGGCGATGGTGCGAACTGGGGCCTGCAGATATCCTACGCAGTGCAACCTAAACCGGAGGGGTTGGCGCAAGCATTCCATATCGGCGCGGATTTCGTGGCCGGCGGGCCCAGTGCGCTCGTCCTGGGAGACAACATCTATTACGGCCACGGCCTGCCCGAACTGTTGCGCAATGCCAACGCGCAGAAAAGCGGCGCCAGCGTCTTCGCCTATTGGGTCAAGAACCCGCAGGACTATGGCGTGGTCGATTTCGACGACAATGGTCGCGCCTCCTCGATCGAGGAAAAGCCAGCGCAGCCCAAATCGCATTTCGCCGTGACCGGCCTCTATTTCTATGACGAGACGGTCGTCGATCGCGCACGCGAATTGAAGCCCAGCGCGCGCGGTGAGCTGGAGATTACCGACCTCAACCGTCTCTATATGAATGACGGCGCCCTCAATGTGGAGATCATGGGCCGCGGGTTCGCCTGGCTCGATACGGGCACGCATGGTTCGCTGCTCGACGCCGCGCAATACGTGCGCATCACCGAGGAGCGGCAGGGTCTCAAGATCAGTTGTCCCGAAGAGATCGCGTGGCGGCAGGGCTTCATTTCGGATGATCAGCTCGCCGCCATCGCCGAGCCTTTGCGCAAGTCGGGCTATGGCGAATATCTGATGCAATTGCTCGAGCGGTGAGGAGCCGCCGGTGAAGATCATCCCCTGCAACATTGAAGGCCCGCTGATCATAGAGCCGCAAGTCTTCGGCGATGTACGCGGCTTTTTCCTCGAGAGCTGGAATGCGGCACGCTTTGCCGAAGCCGGACTTGACCTCTGCTTTGTGCAGGACAATCACAGCCGTTCCGACAGAGGCGTGCTGCGCGGCATGCATTTCCAGAAACCCGGCGCGCAGGGCAAGCTGGTACGCGTAGTGAGTGGCGCCGTGTTCGATGTGGTGGTGGATCTACGCCGCTCCTCCCCCACTTTCGGCAAATGGACAGGCGTCGAGCTTTCGGCCACCAACAAGCGCATGTTCTGGATACCCGAAGGATTTGCGCATGGTTTCCTGACGCTCGAAGACGGCACCGATTTCCTCTACAAATGCACCACACCCTATGCGCCGCAGCATGAGCATTGCCTGGCCTGGGACGATCCCGAAGTGGGAATCAATTGGCCGCTGGAGGTAATGGAACCCAAGCTCTCGAGCAAGGATGCTGATGGCTTGTCGCTGGCCGACGTCGGGACTTTCGCGTGAAAGTGCTGCTTACCGGCGCGCAAGGCCAGCTGGGCTGCGCCTTGCGGCAGACCGTACCCGAGGGTGCCACAGTGGAAGCGCTGGGCAGGAGTGATCTGGACCTGACAGAAGCGGCAGCCATTCGCTCGCGCATCTTCGCCAGCCGCCCCGATGTGCTGATCAATGCGGCCGCCTACACCGCAGTCGACAAAGCGGAGAGCGAAGAGCCACTGGCCTATGCGATCAATGCCTATGCCGTAGCCGTAATGGTCGGCGCGCTGGAGGAGGCAGGTGGAAGGCTGGTGCATATCTCGACCGATTTTGTCTTCGATGGCACTTCTGACCGCGCCTATCGCCCAGACGATGCCCGCAATCCTCTCTCTGCCTATGGACGCAGCAAGGTGGCGGGCGAGGATGCCCTGCGCCCCACCGACATGCTCATTCGCACATCATGGGTCTATTCCGCGGGCGGCGCGAATTTCGTGCGGACCATGCTGCGAATGATGCGCGAGAGGGACGAAATCGGCGTGGTGGCTGACCAGACAGGCGCACCTACATGGGCGACAGGTTTTGCCAAAGTTACCTGGGCGCTGGTCGAGAGGGAAGCCTCGGGGGCCTTCCACCACAGCGATGCAGGTGAAACGAGTTGGCACGGATTTGCCACCGCGATACAGGAGGAGGCGCTGCATCTGGGCTTGCTTGAACGCGCCATTCCCATCCGCGCAATCACCACCGCCGACTATCCTACCCCTGCAAAGCGCCCTGCCTTCTCGCTGCTCGACTGCAGCAAAACGCGCGAATTACTGAAAGACGGCTATACAGACTGGCGTGTCAATCTGCGGCGCATGCTCGAAGAGGAAAAGACCCTTGGCTGATATGATGGTCACTGGCGGCGCTGGCTTTATCGGCGGCAATTTCGTCCACTACTGGGCGAAACACCACCCCGATGATGCCATCGTCGTGCTCGATTGCCTGACCTATGCAGGCAACAGGTCGACCATCGCCGGTATCGAGCAGGCAGAACTGGTCGTGGGCGATATCCGCGATACAGAACTGGTCGAAAAGCTGCTGCGTGAACACGACATCGCCACCATCATCCACTTTGCCGCCGAGAGCCATGTCGATCGCTCGATCAGTGGCCCCGATGCCTTTATCGAGACCAATATTCTCGGCACAAACAGCCTTCTGAAAGCCGCGCGCAAGGTCTGGCTGGACGAAGGCACCGGAAAGCCGCACCGTTTCCACCATATCTCGACTGACGAGGTATTCGGATCGCTCGGGCCTGACGATCCCGCTTTCAGCGAGACGACGGCCTACGCGCCCAATTCACCCTATTCGGCGTCCAAGGCATCCTCCGACCACCTCGTGCGCGCCTATCACCACACGTTCGGGCTGGGGGTGACGACGAGCAATTGTTCGAACAATTACGGGCCCTACCAATATCCCGAAAAGTTGATCCCGTTGTTTCTACTCAACGCTCTCCATGGCAAGCCGCTGCCGATCTATGGCGACGGCATGAATGTACGTGACTGGCTGCATGTCGAGGACCATTGCCGCGGGATCGAGGCATGCCTTGTCAGCGGAGCGGTGGGCGAGACCTACAATATCGGTGGAGGCGAGGAACTGCCCAATATGGCGGTGGTCGATCGCATTTGTGCCGAAGTCGACCGTGCGTTTGCGGAAGTGGAGGGGCTGGCCGAACGCTATCCCGATGCGCTTGCGGCGAAGGGCCGCGCGACTTCCGAGCTCAAGACATTCGTCAACGACCGTGCCGGCCATGA
>JAHEBH010000062.1 GCA_024642335.1 Erythrobacter sp. | reverse complement strand
GAGGACCGGGGTGAACATACCTCTGGTGTACCTGTCATTCCGCCAGGAGTGCAGCAGGGTAGCTATGTATGGACGGGATAACCGCTGAAAGCATCTAAGCGGGAAGCCTCCCTCAAGATAAGCAATCATCGAACCGTGATAGACCATCACGTTGATAGGCTGGGTGTGGAAGTGCGGTAACGCATGGAGCTAACCAGTCCTAATAGTTCTGTTCGCGCTTGTTGGTCCCACCATCAATGTCAGGCCTGTTGGCCGAAGCGTTGTGGAGGAATTTTCAAAGCCGGATAATGACGCCTTCAACAGCACACCTGATTGGTGCATCGATTTAAAACCTTGCCCGCACGCCGGCTTCATTGCTTGGTGGTCATAGCGCCTGTGACCCACCCGATCCCATCTCGAACTCGGCCGTGAAACCAGGTAGCGCCGATGGTACTAGTGCTTAAGCACTGGAAGAGTAGGACGCCGCCAGGCATTGCAGCCGGCGGGCAGCGCAAGGAAAACCCATTCACAAGTCGAAGGGCTGACCCGCAAGGGCGGCCCTTTTGGCGTCTCTGTCGATATCATCATCGGCAAGGGATCCGGTCTTCGAAGCCGATGGCTTCGCAAGGTCGAACGGCCGTCCGCACCTCGGACTTGCTCCGGGGGAGGAAAGCCAAGGCTGCGGATGCAGCCGCCGGCGCATGAGGCCAAACGGTATTGTCGCGGGGTGGAGCAGCCCGGTAGCTCGTCAGGCTCATAACCTGAAGGTCGCAGGTTCAAATCCTGCCCCCGCAACCACCGAAAGTCACAAACAAGCCGCCCTGCAGGGCGGCTTTTTGCGTTTCGGGCTCCTCAGATATTGAGCCGGGCAAAGACGGCGGCACCGGTATGCCGCGAGGGATTGCCTCTGCCGATGGCCGTGCTTGCCGGTCTTTGCGGCTTCAGAGTCTCGATTGCGGCCAGGGCGTCGTCAAGCCGGTCGACCGCGATCGCGTAGTAGATCTGCTTGGCCTCGCGCCGTGTTGTCACCAGCTTCGCATTGCGCAGGACGGCAAGCTGCTGTGAAAGCGCGGGCTGGGTGATGCCGCTCGTCTCCTCGATTTCGCCGACATTGCGTTCACCATCTGCCAGCGTGGCGAGGATACGATAGCGCATGGGGTGGGCCAGCGCCTTGAGACTCTCGAGCGGTGTTTCGCTCATTTCTTGCCGGCTCCGGCGTCGAGGTACCAATCCGTCGGGCCTTTCTGAGCGAAGATTGCATCGAGCTCCGGCTCGGGCTGGACCAGCAAGGGATCGCCCGGCTGCCAGCCTTCGGGCGCGAGACCGCCTGCAGCGTCTGCAGCCTGCAATGCGGAAAGTGTGCGTATCATCTCATCGACCGAACGACCGACATTGATCGGGTAGCACGCAAGCGCGCGGATCACCCCTTCCGGATCGATGAAGAAACTGGTCCTTACGGTCGAACTGTCATGCGCAGCTTCCGCGACCATTCCATATGCCCGTGCGAGAATGAGTGTCGGATCCTCGATGATCGGAAAACGGACTTCCACCCCGAAGTGGTCGTGGATCGCCCGAACCCATGCGAAATGGGAATAGAGGCTGTCCACCGACACCGCCAGCAAAGTGCAGTCCAGCGCCGCAAAGCGATCCGCGGCCCTGGCGAGCGCAACGAATTCGCTGGTGCAAACCGGGGTGAAATCCGCCGGGTGGGAAAAGAGCAATACCCACCGCCCGCGGTAGTCCGAAAGACTGACCTGCCCGAGAGTGGAGCGTGCGGTGAAGTCTGGCGCCTTGTCGCCAATACGCAGGCATCTGCAATGTTCGCTCGTCGTCATTGCCGAGTGACTAGCACCTTGACAAGCTGGGGGCAAGACACTTACATAGAATATGTAACTGAGAATATTTTGGTGCAGGATTATGTCGGATACACATCTCGAACAGGCCTCGCTTCAAATTTCCGCTGCTCTGGCCGATGAATTCCATCGTCCTGTAGTCAAAGGATTTTTTGATGAGGATACCTATACGATAACCTATGTCGTGCATGATCCGGCGACCAAGCAGGCGGCGATTATCGACTCGGTGCTCGACTATGCAGCCAATTCCGGCCGCACCTCCTTTGCCAGCGCAGGCGCGGTCATCGCCTATATTACTTCGCAAAATCTGAAAGTGACATGGCTGCTCGAAACGCATGCCCATGCCGATCACCTGTCGGCCGCGCCCTACCTTCAGGAGAAGCTGGGCGGCACGCTGGCGATCGGCCGGCAGATCACGCACGTGCAAGAGGTGTTCGGCAAACTCTTCAATGCCGGGACGGAATTCGAGCGGGACGGATCGCAATTCGACCGCCTGTTTGAAGATGGCGACACATTTGCGATCGGCTCCATTCCTGCCATCGCGCTGCATGTGCCGGGGCACACGCCAGCAGACCTGGCCTATGTTATCGGTGATGCCGTATTCCTGGGCGATACCATGTTCATGCCCGATTACGGCACGGCCCGGGCGGACTTTCCCGGCGGCGACGCACGGCAGCTCTACAAATCGATCCGCCGGCTGCTGGACCTGCCGCGCGACGCGCGCCTGTTCATGTGCCATGATTACAAGGCCCCGGGCCGTGACACATATGCCTGGGAAACCACGGTGGGTGCGCAGCGGGACGGAAACGTCCATGTGCATGACGGCGTGGGCGAGGATGACTTCGTGGACATGCGTACCAAGCGCGATGCCACGCTTGACCTGCCCGTCTTGATCATGCCCTCGGTCCAGGTGAACATTCGCGGGGGCCATATGCCCGAGCCCGAGGACAATGGCATCAGCTACATCAAGATCCCGGTGAACGCGGTATGATCCTGCCCGGCTTCCCTGACGCGCAACCCCTGCCCGGCCTGATCGGCGGCATGCTGATCGGGCTTGCGGCGGCAATCATGCTGCTGGGCCTGGGGCGCATTGCTGGTGTCAGCGGCTTGCTCGCACGGGCGACAGGTATTGCCGAAAGCGGTCCCCCCTGGATCGTGGCACTAAATTTTGTGGTTGGGCTGGTACTGGGCGGTTTGCTCTATGTGCTGGCCTTTGGCCCGGTCGAGGCGAGCTTCCCCCCCTCCTATCCCATGCTCGCCGCGGCCGGGCTAATAGTCGGCTTCGGAACGCGCCTCGGATCGGGCTGTACAAGCGGCCATGGCGTGTGCGGCATGTCGCGCCTGTCGCGCCGGTCCATTTTGGCGACGTTGCTCTTTATCGGCAGCGGCATCGCAACAGTCGCTGTGGTCAACGCGCTGGGAGGAGGCTGGTAATGAAGCAGATACTCTCCCTTCTCGCGGGCGTGATCTTCGGCATCGGCCTGACGCTTTCGGGCATGACAGATCCGTCGCGCGTGCGCGGTTTCCTCGACCTTTTCGGCAATTGGGACCCGACGCTGGCCTTTGTCATGGGCGGGGCAATTCCCGTCATGGCGGTTGCGTGGCTGGTGCAGGCGCGCATGAGCAAGCCCGCAGCTGATACAGCATTCTTCCTGCCGGGGACGAAGCAGCTGGACGGCAAACTGGCAATTGGTGCGGTTCTGTTCGGCGTCGGCTGGGGACTAGCAGGGCTTTGTCCGGGGCCTGCCATCGTCTCGCTGGCAACTGCCACTTCCATCACCAGCGTCGGCACATTCGTGCTGGCGATGATCGTCGGCATGCTGCTGCACAGGATGGTCGAAGACCGCCTCTGAAGCGGGAGGCGCGGGCAGGCCGCAGTGGCTGGCCTGTCTGAGCCAGACGAAGGATTGCAGAATGGCTGAACTGAAACACAGGATCGTGATCGTCGGTGGCGGGGCTGCCGGCATCGCTACGGCTGCCAGCATGCTCCGTCGCCGGCCGGACCTGGACATTGCCATCATCGATGGTGCCACCGAACATTTCTACCAACCGGGCTGGACCATGGTGGGTGGCGGCGTGTTCGACGCGCCGGTTACGCGGCGTTCGATGGAAAGCGTCATTCCCAGGGGGGCGGCGTGGATCCGCCAGAATGTTGCCGGCTTCGATCCGGACAACAATTGCCTGACCACGTCGGAGGGCGATGTCGTGCATTACGACCTGCTGGTTGTTGCACCCGGCATCAAGCTCGACTGGGGCCAGGTCGCCGGTCTGGAAGAGACGCTGGGAAAGAACGGCGTTACCTCGAATTACGGTTACAACACCGCGCCCTACACGTGGGAGCTGGTGCAGAATACCAAGGGCGGAAGGGCGCTTTTCACCCAGCCGCCCATGCCCATCAAATGCGCCGGTGCGCCGCAGAAGAGCATGTATCTTGCCTGCGATCACTGGCGCCGCAATGGCGTCCTGGGCAATATCGACGTGCAGTTTCGCAATGCCGGCGGTGTGCTCTTCGGAGTGGCCGCCTATGTTCCCGCGCTGATGTCCTACGTCGAGAAATACGGCATCGATTTGCAGCTCGAGAGCAATCTTGTGGCGATTGACGGCGCCAGCAGGGTCGCAACCTTTGTCTCCAGGAACGGCGAGGAGAAGGTCGAGTTCGACATGATCCACGTGGTGCCGCCGCAAGTCGCGCCGGACTTTATCCGCAAGAGCCCGCTGGCGGCGGAAAGCGGCTTTGTCGACGTCGACCAGTTCAGCCTGCGGCACAACAAATATGCCAATGTCTTCGGGCTGGGCGATGGCTGCAGCGCGCCCAATGCCAAGACGGCCGCGGCCGCGCGCAAGCAGGCGCCGGTGGTGGCTGTGAACGGGTTGCGAGTGCTCGACGGGCTGGAACCGGCGGTGGCCTATGATGGCTATGGCTCCTGCCCGCTGACGGTGGAGCGCGGCAAGATCGTGCTGGCCGAATTCGGTTATGGCGGCAAGCTGATGCCCAGCTTCCCCACCTGGCTGGTGGACGGCACAAAGCCCACGCGCCTGTCGTGGATGCTCAAGGCCGATGCGCTGCCGTGGATCTACTGGAACGGCATGCTCAAGGGCCGCGAATGGCTTGCCGGTCCCGGCAACATGATCGCGCAATAGGGCGGGACCGCGGGCGTGCCGACGATCCTTCGCCGATATTTTCCCATCCTCGAATGGGGCGCGAGCTATGATCGCGAAATCCTGACGGCAGATCTGCTGGCGGCGGTGATCGTCACCATCATGCTGATCCCGCAGAGCCTGGCCTATGCCTTGCTGGCCGGGCTGCCGCCGGTGGTGGGGCTCTATGCCTCGATACTGCCGCTGGTCGCCTATGCCATCTTCGGGACCAGCCGTACCCTGGCTGTCGGGCCGGTGGCAGTGATCAGCCTGATGACCGCGAGCGCGGCGGGCGCGGTGGCGGCGCAGGGAACTGCCGAGTACCTCGAAGCCGCCATAACCTTGGCAGCACTTTCAGGCGTCATGCTGGCGGTGCTGGGTTTCCTGCGGCTGGGCTTTCTTGCCAACCTCCTGTCGCACCCGGTAATCGCAGGATTCATCACTGCGAGCGGTATCCTCATTGCCACCAGCCAGGTGAAGCATATCCTCGGCATCGGCGGCGGCGGAGAGAACTGGCCGGAAATGCTTGGCGGTCTGGCCGCCAACCTGCCGGATACCAATCTTGCGACGCTGACCATTGGTGTGCTGGCCACCGCCTTCCTGTTCTGGGTCCGCAAGGGTTTTGCCCCGCTGCTGCAGAAATTCGGCATGTCGCAAAAGGCGGCGGGCATGACCGCCAAGGCCGGACCGGTGATTGCGGTCGCGCTGACGATCCTTGCGGCTGTGTCGCTCGGCCTTGGCGACAAGGGCGTGGCGCTGGTGGGTGCCGTGCCGCAAGGCCTGCCGCCCTTCGCGCTGCCCAGCACGGATATGGGCCTGATCGCGCAGCTCTGGGTGCCCGCGCTACTCATCTCCATCATCGGTTTTGTCGAAAGCGTCTCTGTGGCGCAGACACTGGCCGCCAAGCGCCGCCAGCGTATTGCGCCCGATCAGGAGCTGGTGGGCCTGGGCGCAGCCAATATCGCCTCTGCCTTCAGCGGCGGATATCCGGTAACGGGCGGCTTTGCCCGTTCGGTGGTGAATTTCGATGCAGGAGCGCAGACTCCTGCCGCCGGTGCTTACACGGCGGGCGGCA
Organism: Erythrobacter sp.; assembly: GCA_024642335.1. GTDB lineage: Bacteria > Pseudomonadota > Alphaproteobacteria > Sphingomonadales > Sphingomonadaceae > Alteraurantiacibacter. The sequence goes on along the minus strand of JAHEBH010000062.1, from coordinate 5,741 downwards.
TTGCGCTGGCCTCGCTCTTCCTTACGCCGCTGCTGTTCTACCTGCCCATCGCAACCCTGGCCGCGACGATCATCGTTGCGGTGCTCAGCCTGGTGGATGTGAAGACGCCGGGACGGCTGTGGGCTTATTCCAAGGCCGACTTTTCTGCGCACATGGCCACCATCATCGCCACCTTGCTGGCAGGCGTGGAGATGGGCGTGATCGCGGGCGTGCTGCTGGGCCTGCTGCTTTACCTGTGGAAGGCCTCGCGCCCGCATGCCGCCATTGTTGGTCGGGTTCCCGAAACCGAGCATTTCCGCAATGTCGAGCGGCACAAGGTGCTGACCGTGCCGCACCTCCTGTCCATCCGCATCGACGAGAGCCTGACCTATCTCAACGCCCGCTGGCTGGAGGAATATGTGCTGGAACGCGTGGCCGAGCGGCCCGAACTGCGACACGTCATATTGATGTGCAGCGCGGTCAATGCAATCGATGCAACGGGGCTGGAAAGCCTCGAGGCGATCAACCACCGCCTGGCCGATGGCAGCATCGGGCTGCACCTGTCCGAGGTCAAGGGCCCGGTGATGGACCGGCTCAAGGACACGCACTTCATGCAAGAGCTTAACGGCCGCGTCTTCCTGTCGCAGGATCGCGCATGGTCCGAGCTCGCGAAAGACAATGGCGATCCCGCAGAGCCCACTGACTACCAAATGGCAAGAGGACTGATCTGATGGCGACCATCCCCGACAAGGACGCGAAGTGCCGCGCCATCGAAGAGATGATTGCTGCCGGAAAAGGCGTGACCGAAAGCTGCCGCGAGTTCGGTATCTCCGAAAAGACGCTGTACCGCTGGCGCAAGGCCTTGCAGGACTAGTCGCCCAGGTTTCCGCCTATTGCGGCCGCCATTGTGCGGACAGGTAGCTGGCCGGCAGGTCGATCGAGGCGGTTTCCACGATCTCTCGCGAGTTTTCTCCGATGGAGACCTGATAGCTTCCGGACTGTCGCACCCAGCCATTTTCCCGCGTGCTCCACACGGCAAGCAGGCGCGGGTCTAGCGCAACGCTGACAAGCTGTGTTTCACCCGGTTCCAGCTCGACCTTGGCGAAACCGCCGAGCCGCCTGGGTGCTTCCCAGCCTTCGCCGCTGACATATACCTGCGCCGCATCGGCTCCGGCGACCTCGCCCGAATTGGTGACGGTGAAGGTCGCCACCAGCCCATCTCCTGCTCGGGTGACGGTGAGATTGCCATATTCGAACCCGGTGTAGGATAGTCCGTGGCCGAAGGGGAACAGAGGATCATGCCCTTGCGCATCGAACCACTTGTATCCCACGGCCGCGCCTTCGGTGTAGTTCACATCGCCCGGCTGCGGATCGCCCGGATGCGGCAATTGCGCAAGGCTGCGCGGAATTGTGACCGGCAGATGGCCCGAGGGATTGACCGCACCCGTCAGCACGCGGGCAATGGCCGCGCCGCCCATGCGGCCGGGGAACCACGCCTCGACAATGGCGGGAACCTTGTCAGCCCAAGGCATCAGCACCGGCCCGCCCGTCTGCAGCACAACTACCGTGTTCGGCTGGCTCTGCGCGACGGATTCGATCAGCGTGTCATCCTCCACATGCATGGGCACATCGATGCTCTCGCTCGCCCATTGCGTACCGAAGACAATCGCAAGGTCAGCATTTCGGGCTGCTGCTGCTGCGCGTCTGTGATCGACACCGTCATGGTAGGTGATCCGGGCATCGGGCAGCAGGGCGCGCAGTTCTTCCAGAGGGCTGGACGGATAATAGACCACCGGTCCCGGCCAGCTCGTCGGTTCGATGCCCGGCACCGCATTTTCGCCATCGGGATAGACCTGGCTGGAACCGCCGCCGGAGAGCACACCCTTGTCGGCATGGCCGCCGATCAGCACAATCCGGCGGGCACTTGCGGCCAGGGGCAGGATGTTGCCGTCATTCTTCAGCAGCACGATACCGCCCTCGGCATCGGCCTGGCTCACCGCGCGATTGGCGGCAAAATCGATCAGCTGATCGGCAGAGACGGGATTGTCGATCAGCCCGTGCGAAAACATCGAGCGCAGGATGCGCGTGACCATCAGGTCGATCCGCTCCTGGCTGGTTTCGCCCGCATCGAGCGCGGCCCGAAGCTTGTCGGCGGCGAAGTTTGCGGCCCGCTGCAGGCCGTAACCCGATTCTTGGTCCGTCCCGGAGTTGGCGGCATCGGCGGTGGAATGGACCGCTCCCCAGTCCGACATGACATAGCCCGGCCAACCCCATTCCTTGCGCAGCACCTGCGTCAGCAGGAAGGGATGCTCGCAGCTATAGGGACCGTTGACGCGGTTATAGGCGCACATGACCGATCCCGGATCGCCAATTTCGTGCGCGATCTGGAAGGCGAGCAGGTCGCTCATCCGCATGCTGGCTTCATCGAGCACCGAATTGCTGCGCCCGCGATCGGTCTCCTGGTCGTTGACCGCGAAATGCTTCGAGGTGGAGATGATGTCGTTCGATTGCACACCGGCGATCTGTTCGCCCGCCATCACGCCTGCCAGCAGTGGGTCTTCGCCCGCATATTCGAAATTCCGGCCATTGCGCGGTTCGCGCGTCAGGTTGACGCTGCCCCCCAGAAGAACGTTGAAGCCATCGGCCCGAGCTTCACTGCCAATCATCGCGCCTCCGGCGAATGCCAGTTCGCGGTCCCATGTGGCTGCCGTGGCAAGGCCGGAGGGGAGGGCTGTGCGCGCGCGCTTCACTTGCGCGCCGCCCTGCGTGGCGACGCCGATCCCGGCGTCTGCCTGCCATTGCGCGGGAATGCCCAGCCGCGCGATCCCGGGCACATAACCGGCCGATCCGTACCGCGCTTCCTCAGGTGCTTCGAATCCTCCAGGCGGGAAATCGGTGCCGAAAAATCCCATCAGGAGGGAGAGCTTTTCGTCCTGCGTCATCTGCGCCAGCATGGTCACTGCCCGTTCCTCCGGCGAACCCTGCGTATCGGCGGCGAGGGTGACCGCCGTCCCGCTGTCGACCTGGGCTTGCAGGGGCGCATTCATGGCTATTGCAGTCGCAGCAAGCATCACGCCCAAGACGCGGGTTGATTTGATGACGGTCATTGCAGGATCCTCTCTTCGCCTGCATTAACAGCATAGTGCGGCTGCGATGTCATCCGCCCCAACATGAATTTTCGAATTTCCTGCCTTCCCCGGCAGGGGATTCAGCAGGAGCCCGTCATGCCAGGTGATCGCCGCCAGTTTCTCCGCTCTACGGGCAGTGCCTTTGCCGCCTTTGCTGCAGCGGGTTGCGCCGCGCGGGCGGTGGGCGCTGCAGGCGTTGCAGCAACCGATGACTATGGCGCGCTGGTGCCCGATCCGCAGGGTATTCTCGATCTGCCGCAAGGCTTTTCCTACCGCGAACTGTCCTCGCTCGGGGATGCGATGGGCGACGGCGGCACCGTGCCCGACAAGGCGGACGGCATGGGCTGTTTCGACCTCGGCAATGGCGAATGGGCCTTGGTGCGCAACCATGAATTGCTGGCGCAGGATGATTCTGGCGGAGCTTCCGGCCCGGCATTCGATACCGTTGCGCGCAGCCTGGTGCCGTTGGCAGGCGGGACAACCACCATCGTCCTCGATCGCGCCACGCTGGACGTGAAACGGCAGTATCGCTCGCTCGCCGGCACGATCCGCAATTGTGCGGGCGGGATCACTCCCTGGGGCAGCTGGCTGACTTGCGAGGAAGATGTCTCCACTCCCAACGGCAATATCAACCAGTCGCATGGCTGGGTGTTCGAAGTGCCCGCCAATGCCGAACGTCAGGTTGATCCTGTTCCCCTGAAGGCCATGGGTCGCTTCAATCACGAGGCAGCCTGCGTCGATCCGGCGACCGGCATCGTCTACATGACCGAGGATCGCAACGATTCGCTGCTCTACCGTTTCATTCCCCTGGTACCGGGCGATCTTGGGCAAGGCGGGCGTTTGCAGGCGCTCGAGGTGTTCGACATTCCCGATACGCGCAATTGGGAAGGCAGCGCGATTGCGGTGGGATATCCTGTTCCGGGTCGCTGGATCGATCTCGACAATGTGGCATCGCCCGATGACGACCTGCGCCGGCGCGGCGCGGCGGCTGGTGCAACAGTTTTTGCCCGTGGCGAGGGCATCTGGATGGGTGATCGCGAGTTTTTCTTCACCGCCACTTCGGGCGGCGCGGCGCGGCAGGGGCAGGTGTTCCGCATGCAGCCGGCTGGCTCGGTTGAAGTGCTCGAACTGTTCTATGAAAGCTCTGACGCGGAGGCCTACAGCTTTGGCGACAATCTCACCATCGCGCCCGATGGCCACCTGATCATTTGCGAAGACCAGTATTCGGCCGTGGTCGACAATCATTTGCGTGGCATAACGCCCGATGGCAAGGCCTATGCCTTCGGACGATTGCGCCTGCAGACAGAGCCTGCAGGAGCCTGCTTCTCGCCCGATGGCAGGACGCTCTTCGTCAACGCCTATAGCCCCACGCGCACGTTGGCCATCACCGGCCCGTGGAAGTGGCTGGTTTCTTGAACCGCAGGCTGGCCTAGCTCGCCAGCATCTTGATGGCGGAAACGGTGAGCATGGCGGAAAGCGCATAACGTACCAGGCTGTCGTTCACCTTGCCCGCGACCATCGAGCCTACGATAATTCCCGGGATGGAGCCGACCAGCAGGCTCGCCAGCAGCCAGATATCGACATTGCCCAGCCAGCTGTGACCCAATGCAGCGACCAGCGTAAGCGGCACTGCGTGGATGATGTCGGTCCCGACTATTGTCTTCGCACTAAGCCGCAGAGGATAGGTGAGGGCAAGCAAGACGGCCACGAGCGCCCCTGCTCCTACAGAGGTCAGCGTCACGAGGGCGCCGACCACCAGCCCGCCGCCAACGGTTGCTATCAATTGGCGGCGCTGCACCTTTGGCGTCACCTTCCTGTGGAACTTGCGCAGCGGCGCGGTGATGCGGTTTTTCGCCAGCATCAGCACGGCGGTGACCAGCAGGGCACAGCCCAGTATGGTCAGCAGCAGGTCGGATTCCAGTCGCCCCTCATGGAATGAGGACAACCACAGCACGGTAAGAATGGCGGCTGGCACGCTACCCAGGGCCAGGCGTCCGACAAGCTGCCAATCGGGCGATCCGAATTTCTGATGGATTCCGGCACCTACGGCCTTGGTGATGGCGGCGAACCACAGATCGGTGCCTACAGCCACGGCCGGGTTGATTCCAAAAACGATGAGCAGCGGAGCCATGAGCGATCCGCCGCCAACGCCTGTCAGGCCAACCAGCAGGCCGACAAAGGCGCCTGCCAGCGAATAGACCGGGTCCATCTCAGCAGCGCTCCGCCAAAAGGCGGCCTTGCCGGGCACAAACCCGAACGGAACCGAATGATGTCCTCATGGCAAGCCTGCCATGCCCCGAATTGCCCCCATCCGGCAAGCTCTCGCGCGGATGAGATTTTCTTTCAAGCAATCAATTTGCAGCCATCATCGGCGACCATTCCTCATCTGCGGGCAGGGGAGAAAAGATATCGTCGAGAATGCCCTGCGTCACGTCCGCGGCCCCATGCGGCCGCCATCGGGCGGATTGATCCTTGTCCACCAGTACGGCGCGTACGCCATCGGTGAAATCGTGCCGCATGATCATACGCGCGGCTATCCGGTATTCCTGCACCATTTCAGCTGCGAAATCATCGCGTTGCGAGCTTTCCTGGAAAAGCCGCAGGGCCACCTTGGCGCTGGTGGGGCAGCGGGAT
>JAHEBH010000061.1 GCA_024642335.1 Erythrobacter sp. | reverse complement strand
CTAGTTCGGACTGTCCGTCGTCAGATAATTTGAGACATCTGGCAGTTTAGAACAGGTGAGTGTTCGGGTTCATCTGTTGGTTGAGTTTATGCGGCGATCTTGCGGTGATGCAAGCGCCTTTGCTCGATGGTTTTCTGTTTGATCATTTCTCGCTGGTTGATGATGGTTTCCGTCCTACCGAAGTAGGCGTCGGCGGGCGTCACGTTGCTCAAGCTCTCGTGATAGCGCTGGTAATCAGATCATGGGCCTTCAAAAGCCGGTAGACACTGGCTTCCGACACGAAGTAGCGGCGTTCGGCGGGCACGAACTGCCGATCCCGCCGCGGCCAACTGGGTCCGCGGGCTGATCGAGCGCAAACCGGCCCGGCTGGTTACCGTGGCCATGGCCAACAAGACTGCCCGGATCGTCTGGGACGTGCTGGCGCGCGGCGAAACCTATCGCCCGGTCGCCGTCATCTGAGAACAATCGCGGCGCACAAGCGCGGCCGCTTTGAATTGTAAGGGTGCCCATTGAAGTGATGATGACGATCTGAACGCGGCCGCAAAGGCCGGGACAACCAGGGGTGCTGTCGGAGCTTCGCGCTCGATAGACTGAATGGGACCCGGCCAGCGGACAACATCAGGGCCAGCGGCCGTCGTACGCCGCGCCAACAGGCCGGACAGATGACCGCACCCCGACAGATCCGACCATCAACTCAATTTACCCCTTGTAGCGCAGGGGCCATCCACAGATGACAGCACCCGACTCTCGACAGTTTCGTGGTTGATCGAGTCCAATCCAACTTACAAAAGGCGCACAAGACTACGCGGTATTGCGCTTGCGAGAGGGATTCGATGGGTGAGTTTGATTTCGTTGTAGTGGGTGCAGGCTCATCAGGCTGCGTGCTGGCCGCGCGGCTGTCCGAAGATCCGAGCGTGCGCGTCGCCTTGCTCGAAGCCGGCAAGCGCGAGCGCGATCCCCTGCTTTCCATCCCGATTGCCTTCCCGCTGGTGATGGCCAAGCCCGATTACAATTGGAGCTATGAGGGCGAGGAAGAGCCCTTTGCCGACAATCGCCGCATCCGCCAGCCGCGCGGCAAGGCGTTGGGCGGCTCCTCCATGATCAACGGCATGCTCTATGCCCGTGGACATGCACGCGATTACGATGAATGGCGCCAATTGGGCCTTGAAGGCTGGGGCTGGGATGATGTGCTGCCCTATTTCAAGAAGTCGGAAAACCACTGGGGCGAGGCGGACGAGTATCACGCCAAGGGCGGTCCGCTCTCTGTGACCAAGCATATTCCCGACCATGTGCTGTTCCCGCGCTTTATCGAGGCGGCCAAATCGCTCGGCTACAAATACCAGCGTGATCATCACGGCCGCGATCAGGAAGGCTGGGGCTCGCCCGATATCTCCATCCACGAAGGCAAGCGCGGATCGACCGCCGCGCGCTTCCTCTATCCGGCGATGAAGCGCCCCAACCTCACCGTCATTTCCGAGGCGCATGCGACCAAGGTTGAAGTGGCAGAGGGCTGCGCTGTCGCGGTGCATTACCGGCAGGACGGCGAAGACAAGCGGATAGAGGCAAAGCGCGAGACTATCCTGAGCGGCGGGGCGTATAATTCGCCGCAAGTGCTGCTGTTGTCAGGCATTGGACCGGCAGAGGAATTGCGTGAACACGGCATCGACGTGGTACATGATCTGCCCGGTGTCGGCCGCAATCTGCAGGATCATCCCTCTGTGGCGATGATCTGGAACGCCAAGCGCGAGGCCACGCTCAACCCTGATTTGCGCATGGACCGGATCGCGCTGCAGGGCCTCAAATGGCTGCTTACCGGCAAGGGGCGGCTCGCCAATATGCCCGTCACCGCGAATGGCTGGGTCAAGACCCGGCCTGATCTCGAAAGGCCCGATGCGCAGTGCCTGTTCCAGCCGACCACCATTTTCGCCCGCCCCTGGTTCCCCGGAATCCAGTCGCCCGCTGCCGATGTGGTGGCGATGGCCTGCGTGCTGCTGCGGCCCGAAGGGCGCGGCTGGGTGAAACTGCGCAGTGCCGATCCCTTCGATAAGCCGCGCATCCTCAACAATGTGCTCAAGGAAGAGGCAGACCGCGCCTTCTTCCACCGGCTGATCCCGCAAATCCGCGAACTGCTCAAGACCTCTCCGTTGACCGAGGTCATCACCGGCGAAGTCGCGCCCGGCCCGGATGTACAGAGCAAGGACGAGATTGATGGCTGGTTGCGCCAGGCTACCAATACCGCACTTCACCCGACCAGTACCTGCGCCATGGGAACAGGGCTCGATGCGGTTTGCGACGCCCAATTGCGGGTCCATGGCATTGCCGGCCTGCGCGTAGCCGATGCGTCGGTCATGCCACGAATTGTGGGTGGCAACACGAATGCCGCAGCCATGATGATAGGAGAAAAAGCGGCAGACATGATCCTTGGAAAGAACCTGCCTGCATGAGCTTTGACTACATCATCGTTGGCGCTGGTTCTGCCGGTTGTGTGCTGGCCAACAGGCTGACCGAGAACCCTAACAACCGGGTGCTGCTGGTCGAGGCTGGCTTCGATCACAAGCATTTCCTGCTCGACATGCCTCTCGGCATGATGCGGGCGCTGTTCAAGCCGGAATTCACCTGGCGCTACATGTCGCAGCCCGAGCCGTATTTGAACGGTCGGCGCATCATGCTGCCGCGGGGGCGCGTGCTGGGCGGCTCTTCCAGCATCAACGGCATGTTTTACATGCGCGGCCATTCATCCGATTTCGATGGCTGGGCGCAGGCGGGCTGCGCCGGCTGGAGCTATGACGAGGTATTGCCCTATTTCAAGCGCATGGAAACGCATTGGAGCGACGATGCGCGCTGGCACGGCAAGAACGGCCCGCTGCATGTGGTCCCGGTGCAGACCGAAGGCCGCCTGCACCAGCCGCTGATGGATACAGCAAATGCCGCAGGTCTTTCTATCTCCGAGAACCTCAATGCCGAACAGGAAGAGGGCTTTGCCCGCGGCGAACTGACGATCGATGCCAATGGCCGCAGGGCCAGCACGGCGCGCGCCTATCTTGATCCGGCGATGAAGCGGCCCAACCTTAGCGTGGTGACGGGCGCATTGACGCAGAGGGTGACCTTCGAAGGCAAGCGTGCCACCGGTATCGAATATATACGGGAAGGTGAGCACAAGACTGTCACTGCCAAGTGCGAAGTGATCTTGAGCGGTGGCAGCTACAACTCGCCGCAATTGCTGATGCTGTCAGGGGTAGGGCCGGGCGCTCATTTGCGAAACAAGGGGATCGCGGTCCTCCACGATTTGCCCGGTGTCGGCCGTAATCTGTCCGAACATCCCCGCGTGCCGGTGCATTTCGGACTGCAAAAGCCGCTGAGCTTCCTGAACGAGCTACGCGCCGACAAGGTTGCAATGTCCGTACTGCAATGGCGGCTGTTCGGTACTGGTCCCTTCGCCAGCCAGTTGAACAGCTGCAATATCGTGATCCGCACGCGGCCCGAACTCGCGCGGCCCGATATCCAGCTGTGGTCCAACCCGGTCCGTATGGATGCGCAGATCTGGTTTCCGTTCTTCAAGAAGCGGCAGGAAGACAGGATCACCGCAGACGTCATCCTGCTGCATCCGCAAAGCCGGGGCTGGCTGGAACTCGCCTCGCCCGATCCCGCTGATTTCCCTGAAATCACGCTCAACAATTTCTCCGATCCGGCAGATTTGCAGACCGCGCGCGACGGTATTCGCCTGGCGCGCAAGATCTATCGCACCGAGCCACAGGCCAGCTTGACCGGCAAGGAAGTTCTGCCGGGCGAGCATTTGCAGAGCGATGAGGAGCTCGACAGCCACATCCGTGCGATGGCCGAGGTGACGCAGCACCCTGTGGGCACCTGCAGCATGGGAACCGGCTCCAACTCCGTGGTCGATCCGCAATTGCGGGTGCACGGAACCGAGGGACTACGCGTGGTCGATGCCTCAATCATGCCCACCGTTCCGGGTGGCAACACAAACGCCCCGACGATTATGCTGGCGGAAAAGGCCGCCGACATGATCCTTGGCAAACCGCCTTTGCCGGCCGAAGATCATCGTCGGCACCTCATGACAACACCAGCCAACTGAATAGGAAACGCCAATGAACCCGCCACCCATGCCGATCGATCCTTCCATCCTGCCCGGCCTGAAGGAAGGGCTTGCGGCCAAGCCGCGTGAACTGTTCATCAACGGCGCCTTCGTTGCGGCCCAGTCGGGCGAGACGTTTGACGTTATCGATCCAGCGACTGGAAAGGCGTTCGCGCAAGCCGCAGCAGGCGGCGCGGAAGATATCGACCTGGCCGTGAAGGCAGCGCGCAAATGCTTCGACAGCGGCGCATGGTCCACTATGCCGCCCGCCCAGCGCGCACGGATCATGATAAAGCTGGCGGAACTGATCGAGGCCAATGCCAGCCGTATCGCGCTGACCGAAACGCTCGACAACGGCATGCCGCTGATGATGGCATATTTCGGCGGCGTGATGTCTGCGTCCGAAACGCTGCGATACAATGCCGGATGGTGCACCAAGATCGGGGGCGAGACCTTCACCCCTTCGCATCCGGGCGAGTTCCATGCCTTCACCCAGCGCGAGCCGGTGGGTGTCGTCGGGGGGATCGTGCCTTGGAACTTTCCATTCGTGATGGGCGTCGCCAAGATGGCACAGGCCCTGGCGGCTGGATGCACGATCGTCCTAAAACCTGCCGAACAGACACCCTTGAGCACCGTCATCCTCGGTGAGCTGATTGCCGAGGCGGGCTTCCCCGAAGGCACCGTCAACATTGTCACAGGTTTCGGAAAGACGGCAGGTGCCGCTCTGGTAGAACATGACCAGGTCGACAAGATATCCTTCACCGGCTCCACCGTGACCGGTAAACAGATCGTCCACGCCTGCACGGGCAATCTCAAGCGCGTAACGCTGGAGCTGGGCGGAAAATCGCCCGTGATTATTTTTGACGATGCCGATCTTTCCAAGGCCATCCCTGCGGCTGCCATGGGCATTTTCGGCAATGCCGGGCAGGTCTGCGCTGCAGGCTCGCGCCTGTTCGTGCATGAGAAAGTGCGCGATCAGGTGCTCGAAGGCGTCACCCAGATGGCCAAGGGCCTCAAGGTCGGCTCCGGCCTCGATCCCGAAACGCGCATGGGCCCGCTGGTAAGCGATGCGCAGTTTGCCCGCGTAACCGGCTATATCGAAAGCGCTCTGTCCGAAGGGGCGCAGGTCCATGTCGGCGGTGAGCCCGAGAAAGTCGAAGGCTCCGACGGTGGCTATTTCATCCAGCCCACCGTGCTGACGGATACGGTTGCGGGCATGAAGGCTGTGGAAGAGGAAATCTTCGGCCCGGTCCTTTGCACCATGACCTTTGGCGATGACGATCTCGAAACCATCGCTGCGGCGGCCAACAACACGCAATATGGCCTCAACGCCTCTGTCTTTACACAGAACATTACGCGCGGCCTGAAGATGGCCAGGCGGATCAAGTCCGGCATGGTCAATATCAACGGCGCAGGCGGGGGCCCCGATCCGGCGATGCCGCTGGGCGGCTTCAAGCAGTCCGGCTGGGGGCGTGAAAATGGCCGCGCCGGCGTGGAAGCCTTCACCGAAATCAAATCCGTCACCGTCAACCTGAACTGACGGTCCTCGGGGGGAGAGATACAATGACACAGACAGATGCACTTCAATATGCTGCGGACAGGGCTGCCATCGAGGATTTGATGGCGCGCTACCTGTTTGCGCTCGACTGGAACGATTTTGACAGCTTTGCTGCTACACTGACCGAGGACGCCACTTTCGAATATGCCCGTGGCACGCTCATTGGGCGCGACGACATCGTGGCAGCGATCAAGGGCTTCAAGGAGAAGATTGTCGAGGTCTACCGCGATGGCGACGGCAATCCAGGTGTGCTGAGACACGTGCTCGGCCAGACGGTGATCCGGGTGGAAGGCGACAAGGCCTGGACGCGCGCCTTCTGGTGGGAAGCTTCCAATGGTGGAGCGCGGAACGAGCATGACCGGCTGACGCCCGAATTCGGTAGTTTCGGCGTGTATGTGGATGAGCTTGTAAGGCAGGACGGCCGGTGGCTTTTCGCAAAGCGCTGCATCCTCAACGAGTTCCTGCCGGGTCGAAAATCCAGTGCTGAAAACCCCGTCTTGGCAATGGACCGCGCAGCCGATCAAATGGCCGACAAGGTTACTGGCAAAGGTACTGCCTAAGCAAAGTGGCTGAGCGGTCGGCATGTCGGACCAGGGGATGGCCACAGGTGCGATCCTCGACTGGTATGATAAGATGATCGCCGCGACCGGCGAAGCGGGGCGTGAGGCTGTCAGGTTCTTCCCCATCCCCGGTATGCTCCATTGTGGCGGTGGCGAGGCGACCGACCGCTTCGAAATGCTGGATGCAATCATGAACTGGGTCGAGCATGATCAGGCGCCAGACCGCATTCTCGCCACCAGCACCATGTTCGAAGGCGTTTCGCGTCCGCTTTGCCCTTTTCCAAAGGTAGCCCGTTACAAGAGTGGCGATGAGAGCAACGCAGAAAACTTCACTTGCGAATAGCATAGGGCAACCCTGAACAGATCGAACGCCCGGGGGGAAAGACATGAAATCAATTTTCGCAGCTATCGCACTCGTCGCACTTGCCACTAATGGCGCTCTTGCACAGGAGCCGCCCGCGCCGCGATGGATCACCTTGGGGACCCACGGCGGGCCAGTGTCAAATCCGCAGCGGTCCGAACCGGCCAATGCCATCGTCATCGGCCGCGACGCCTATCTGGTCGATGTCGGAGACGGCACCGCAGAACAATTGTCCAAGGCAAGGCTCTCGGTGGCGCAGGTCAAGGCGGTCTTCATCAGCCACCTCCATTTCGACCACATCGGGGGCCTCTCCGCGCTGCTCGGGTTGCGCAACCAGATGAGCGTTGCAGGAGTGCTGGAAATCTATGGCCCTAGGGGGACGCAGGCGCTGGTCGATGGACTGGTCGCTGCGACCGTTCCAAGCGCCGAAGCCGGCTATGGCTTCCAGGACAAGCCCTTCGCTGATCCCGCAAACATGGTGCATGTGGTGGAGATGGTGGACGGCGACATCGCCCGGGTCGGGCCGATGCAGGTCACCGCCCGGCAAAACAGCCATTACAGCTTTGCGCCCGGAAGCGAAATGGACCAGCGCTACCAGTCACTGTCGTTCCGCTTCGACACGCCGGAACGCTCGATTGCCTACACCGGCGACACCGGGCCGAGCACGGCGGTGGAGGAACTGGCGGCAGGCGTGGACCTGTTTGTCGCTGAAATGATCGATCTCGACCTGATCCTGACCGAGGAACAGCGTGCCCGGCTGGCCAACAACGCTACTGACCAGGACATGCCTAGGCATCTCAGTGAACATCACATCACACCGGATCAGGTCGGGGAAATGGCCGCGCGGGCCAATGTTGGCTCGCTTGTCGTGACCCACCTTGTCACGCCAGGTGCGACCGCAGCCGATTTCCTGCGCTACAATGCAACGATTGGACAACATTATGCGGGACCGATCATGATCGCGAACGATCTCGACGAATTCTGATCCTGGGCGGTCAGTTGCGCGTTTTGGCGCAAGAGACCGAAGTTAATGGGTTAAAGTCAAACCGAGGAACAGGAGAGGGTGCGTGCGAAATAAAGGAATGTTCTTGCTGGGCGCAACGCTGGTTGGATCGATGTTTGCACTGGGCTTTGCTGCGCCAGCGGCAGACAATTTGACGATCAGCGATGCGTCTGCCTGCGCGGCACTGGCCGGTCAAAGTTTCGGGAATGACGTGACGCTGACTTCAGCAACCCACATCGAGGCAGCCCCGGCGCAATTAGGACAGGTACCTATGGGCTTCGGCGCTATGCCTGCACTTCCCTCTTATTGCCGGATCGAAGGGGTGATCAATCAACGCGAAGGTGAGGGCGGTTCCTACGGCATAGGATTCGCACTTGCCTTGCCAGATCAGTGGACCGGGCGTTTTCTGCTGCAAGGCGGGGGCGGACTCAATGGATCAGTCGGCCAGCCGATTGGTCCCGTGGGTGCCGGCGATCGGCCGGCCCTGGCTCGCGGGTTTGCCGTGATCTCGCATGACAGCGGCCACAAGGGCGCCGGATTCGACTCCAGCTTCATGCAGGACCAGCGCGCCGCACTGGATTTTGCCGAGGCCTCGGTCCGAACTGTCGCATTGTTGGGCAAGGCAATCACATCCCGGTATTACGGGACGCAGATCAGCCACAGCTACATGACCGGCTGTTCGACCGGTGGGCGTGAAGGCATGCTCGCATCGCAACGTTATCCCGAATTGTTCGACGGCATAATTGTTGGCGCGCCCGCGATGCGGACAGGGGATTCCAATCTTGGAATCGAATATACGCAGGTGCTGCTCAACCAGCTTGCTCCGCGCAACGCGGGTGGTGTGCCCGATGTCGGGCAACTGCTCACACCCGCAATTCGGCAGACGATTCTCGACGGCATGCTCGATCAATGCGATGCCCTCGACGGCCTGTCCGACGGAATGATCGAGAATGTGGGTCAGTGCAACTTCCAGCCCTCCAGGCTGGCTTGCCGGGCCGGCCAGCGCAAGGATTGCATCTCTCCCGGACTTGCCGCGGCTTTACAGCAGAGTTTTGCAGGCCCGTTCGACGCGGCCGGCTACCCGATCTATGTTCCGGTCCCCTTTGACACCGGCATTGTCGCCACCCAGGGTGGCTACTTGCCGACCGGGGCGCCGGGCCCGCTTGGTCCGGCCAGCACCGCAACCAGCATCGCCCTTGATGCGCGGATTCACGAAATCCGCAATGATGCTACCCAACGCTTGACCGACACCAATTACTGGACCGACCTCAACACCTTTCTCGACCGGGGGGGCAAGATGATATTCTACCACGGAGTATCGGACTTCTGGTTTTCGCCCTGGGCCACCTGGGATTGGTACGAAAGAGCGGAAGATACCAATGGTGCTGCATTCTCCGAGGCCAGCCGGTTCTACATGGTGCCCGGAATGATGCACTGTTCGGGGGGCAATGCCTTCGACCGGTTCGATATGCTGGGCCCGCTGGTCGATTGGGTGGAACACAGCCAGGCTCCGCAGGAGATTGTTGCGAGGAGACGAGAACCTGCCGAGGAATCCCGGCCTTTGTGTCCCTATCCCCGCTATGCCGCTTTCAAAGGCGGCGATCCCGCACTGGCCGCCAGTTTCAGCTGTGAAATGCCAGACTAGGCACTGTCTTCCGCCAGTTATGGCGCCAGGCGGAGCTCCTCGAAGCTTGCGTTCACTACGCCGATCTTGAGCGTTGCACCATTGGGCGAAATGCTAGCGATGATATCAAGCGGATAGGTCGGGCTGCCGTCGTGTTGCGGGGGTAGGGGTGGTTCCGGTTAGGTCAGCCGCCCAGCCCTTCCCTGCTGACCGTTATGCTGGCTTGCAGATCCGTTGGACGAATGACCGGCATGATCGGAGCATCGGCCACCAGCTTGACCCACAGGGTGTCTCCGTCCCTGAAATAAGACGTCGCGTTCGCTGCCCGCAATGCGTCCATGCTGGCAGCTTGCGTTCCGGAGGCTGCGCTGGCGAAACCCGGCAGTTCAAACATGACCCAGGATCCCTCGTCCATTTCGGCCAGGCTGAGCGTGACCTGGTCTCTTTCGGTTTTCACCTCGATCTCGGTGCCAGCGCGCACCGTGCTCTGGTCGCCATTGACCTTGAATTCCCTGCCATCCCGCACAAGCGCAATGGGCGCCTGCGGAGCACGGCGTGAGAACAGCGCGGCACGTTGGGACTGGACGAGGGGCGTGTCCGGAGCATTCGGACCGAGCGACGAGAGCAGGGCGAAGCGGGCGGTGCGCGATTCCAGATCAACTGCGGCGGGAAGTTCTCCCCTGCTGTCGGACAGGTTCAGGCGTCCGATATCGCCGGTGCATACAGCGGCATTCCAGTCAGCATGAACCTCGCAGCTGTCGTCGGTGGCGACGCTGTCATTTTCGCCGTCGTGCAGCAGGACCTGGGAATCAGGGATGCCGGTGACCGATCCGTCCAGGTCGCGAAAGGACAGCGTGCGATAGGCGTTGCCGCCCCGGTTGTCGTTATCGAACCGCGCATCGTATTTCGGGAAATAGACCGGCTTGGCGTTGACGAACTCAGCGCCGCTGATGGTGCTTCGGGTGCTGAGCCCCGCGCTCGTGAACAGCAGGAAGGACAGCGCTCCGGTCTTGCGCTGCTCGTTGTCCTGGAAATTCACGAATGTCGTGTTCACCACGTCATCGCGGTAATCGTAGTATTCGTAGCCGCGGATCGGGAAATCGGGGATCAGCGTCTTGGGCAGGCTGCGGCCATAGGCCACTTCCTCCGGCGTGCGCGGATTGCCGATGTTGTCGCTCTCGCCCACTACCAGCGCGTCCACCAGACGCGAGGAGAACGGCAGGCTGCCGATGTCCCCTGCGGCCTGCGTCATGCCAATGGCATTGTCCGCCAGTTTCATGTTGCTGTACACGTAAAGGTCCCCCCGGCCCCACAAGCCACCATTGCGGTTCTTGTAGGCGGTCAAATCCTCGAAGTGCGTCTCCATCACTTCGCTCTCCAGATCGGTGGGATCTGCCAAGGGCAGCAACGGAATCGATGCCAGCCCGAAGGTGTTGTCCTGGTCGATGTGCCGGTCGATCAGGAACCCGTCGAAGTTGGAATGGGCCACGTTGCCCCTGAATTCGCGCAGCGGCGTACGGCGCGGCCAGGTGTTGGCTGAAATTTCCGTACCCAGGAAGGCCCCATTGGGGTGTTGCGGAATAGACAGCCAGAAACCGGTGGAATCTGACCCCGCCGCCACATTGTCTATGTAGCTATTGTCCGGATTGGTGATCCAGTATGATGCCACTGTATTATCCGAAGGCAGCAAAGTGTTTCCGCCGTGGAAGCTGGCCTGCCTGAACTCCGCAGGATTCTCATACCCAAAATCTCGCTCCGCGTTGGCGCCGAGGTCGGTTGGCACGCAATCCAATGTCGGATGACACTTGGTCTGGATTGCCAGGTTTCTGATGAATTCGTTGCCGGTTTCGATGCCGTCTTCCATGAAGAAACAGTGACCCACGGTGTTGTGGGTGACATTGTTCTCGATCCGCAGGTCGTTCGTGCCGTGTACCGTCACGCAGCGGTTGAAGGTATCGTGTATGGCGTTGTTGCGCACATACATGCCCTTGCCTTCGCCGATCAGGTGGAAGTGGATCGGATAGCGCGCCAGCGTCAGGTGCTGGCCCATGCGGCTGAGCTCGACGCCCTCGACGAACATCTGCGAGCCGCCCATGGCCATGATGTGCCCGCCTAAATAGCTCTCTGCCGCATCCTCGGAAGCCTGGATCCTGATGTTGCGCGTCAGCAAACCAACCTCGCCGCGCTCGTCCACGCCGAAGGTGATCTCGCCGAAGTGCATGTATTCGAGCGGACGGTCGAGGGTCAGCGTGTTGCCGCTGACCGAAGCAACTTTGCGCACTTCCGCCTGACGCGGGTTGAAGTCCGTTGAGGCAAGGACGATCTCGTCGCCAACGCGCCAGCTCGAAGCATCAAGGACTTCGATCCGCGTGGCACCCGCTTCGGCGGTGCTGGAGAGCTTGGTCCAAGTATGATCACGATTGCCGTGGAGGTTGAGCGTGCCCTGCATCAGCATGATGCCGCGGTCACCCATGGTGTTGATGTCTTCGCCCTTCACACTGTCGGTCAGGGTGATGCTGGCATTGTGCCGGTAGGGATTGGCCTCGCTGCCGATTGCCAGCTCGCCGCCCGGGACATAGATCCACTCGGTTTCGAGACTGATATCACGCTCGTCGGAAAAGCTCAGCCTGCCCTGGATGGTCAGGCTACGCAAGCCGGGTGCATCGACATCGAGCACCAC
>JAHEBH010000060.1 GCA_024642335.1 Erythrobacter sp. | reverse complement strand
AGGTTCCCACGCGTTACGCACCCGTGCGCCACTCACCCCGAAGGGTTCGTTCGACTTGCATGTGTTAGGCATGCCGCCAGCGTTCGTTCTGAGCCAGGATCAAACTCTCAAGTTTGTGTCACATACCAAACAGGCACGAACCGAAGTTCGCCAACCTGCAAAGCATGAGCTTCAAGGAGCCGATACCTGCACTGTCAAACGTAATGGATACGAAGGACATGCATCATCACATGGCTGCGTGGTAGCAGACCAAGGATGTGGCAATCGGCTTATTTACCGGTCATCGGAGCCTTGAGACCCCCGGACCGGGCGCCGTCGCCCACATGTCCCTTCATCGAAATACGACAATGTCAAAGAGCCGCCAGACAGAACGAAGCGGACAGTGATTGCTCCCCGATTTTGTGGCGGGGGACAAACTGTCCGTTCTATGTTGGCGACCGAGCTGCGAGGGCGGTAGAAACCGTCAGCGCCGCGTCGGTGAGGGCCGTCTAGGCGGGCATCGGGATTCGGTCAACGGCTTTTTCAAAAAAACTTTCGCAAATTTGAAATATTCCATAAAACCAATCAATTAGCGTGATCATCTTCTCAATGAGCAGTCCGTTTGCAACGCGGAACCTCTGGAGCCGGACGGCGCAACGGTAAACAATTACCGTGAGATGGCTTGGATCGCGCGATTCATGCTTCTGTTTGGGGGAGCCTGACCGGCAACAGGGCGTTCCCTCGTTCCGAATCGAACCGTAACGCGTAATTTTTGATCTTCCTGGCGCCAGAATCGGGAACCCGGCGTGATCGCGCACCTGTGATCAGCTTTGGTTGCACACCCCGGACGTGCTATGAGTGCAGCCACATCTAAAGGAGAGGATGTCATGAGCTGGCTCAGATATGCCGGTGTGCTTGCCGCGGTTGCTTCGTCGGGCGCAAATGCCAATGATGCGCTGGTCGCCCAGACGGAAATTGCCGCCACGGCAGAGGAGGCAGCAACCGAAATCATCGCCATGGAGGATGAGCGCTATCGCCGCATGACCGTGCCGGTCACCATCAATGGCACAGGCCCATACCAGTTCATGATCGATACTGGCGCGCAGGCAACCGTTCTCAGCCATTCCCTGGCCGACCAGTTGATGCTGACCGAGCGGAACACGGCAACCCTGGTAGGCATGGCCAGCACGCGTGAGGTTGAAACAACGATAGTCGACGAAATCACATTCGGCAGCCACAGCCATTATGGTGCCAGGGCCGCACTGGTCACGGGCGAGAATATCGGCGGGGCAGATGGCATTCTGGGGATCGACGCATTGCAGGACAGGAGGGTCCTGCTCGACTTCGAAAACCGCAAGATCGAGGTCGCCCGCGAGGATGACCGCCAGAGCAACCGCGGATACGACATCATCGTGCGCGCACGCCGCGAGGCAGGCAGGCTCATCATCACGCGCGCGCGCGTTGATGGCGTTCGCGTCGCAGTGATTGTCGACACAGGCGCCCAGAGCTCGGTTGGCAATGAAGCACTATTCCGGCGCCTGCGCCGATCACAGGTGTCGGCTGATGCGGAGATGACCGACATCAACGGCGTCCAGCGGATCGGCAAGGTCCGGATGGCGCGCAACCTTGAACTTGATCGCGCCAATCTGAGCAATTTCTTTCTCTCATTTGCGGATTCGCCCACGTTCGCGGCTTTGGGCCTGGACGATGAACCGGCGCTGGTGCTGGGCATGAACGAGCTGCGCCTTTTTGAAAGGGTAGCCATCGACTTTCCCAGCCGCAGGATCCTGTTCGACCTGCCCGACAATGCACGCCTGCCCAGCCTGGACCGCTTCAGTCGCTTGGACCGCTGATAGCGGATATTTGTTGCCGCAGAGGCCCTGCCGCCCCAAGTCATGGAAATGGCGGCGGGCAATCGAGACGAGAACAAGGTGACGGAGCACGGCGACTGGGGATCAGTCCGCCGGTTCCTGCCCTATCTCTGGCCCAGGGACAGGCCGGAGCTACGCTGGCGCATCGCCATTGCCGCCTTGTTCGTCATTATCGCCAAGGTGATCGTCCTTTCGGTTCCCTTTGCCTATGCCAATGCGGTGGACACCATGGCGGCCGAGGGAGACCCTGCCCTGTGGGTCGCGCTTGGGCTGGTGCTAGCCTATGCCGCAGGACGCTTCGCCACAACCTTCTTCGACCAGACGCGCAACATGGTATTCAACCGTGTGGGGCAGGATGCCGTGCGCAGCCTTTCCGAGGAAGTGTTCGAGCGGCTGCACCGCCTCTCGCTGCGCTTCCACCTCTCGCGCCGGACGGGAGAAGTCACGCGCACCATCGAACGCGGTACCAAGTCGATCAGTTCGATGCTCTATTTCCTGCTGTTCAACATCCTGCCCACCATCCTTGAACTCGTGGTTGTGGCCGTGATCTTCTACAAGCTCTTCGGGTGGGAGATCGTGGCCGCGACGGCAGTGACCATCTTCGCCTTCATCTGGGTCACGCAGCGCATCACCGAATGGCGCACGCGCCTGCGCAGGCAGATGAACGAGCTGGACGGGCAGGCGATGGCGCGCGCGGTGGATTCGCTGCTCAATTACGAGACCGTGAAATATTTCGGCGCGGAACGCCGCGAGAAAAGCCGCTACGCCCAGTCTGCCCATGCCTATGCCGAGGCATCGATCCGCACCGACAATTCGCTCGCCCTGCTCAATATCGTGCAGGCCTTCATCCTGCAGCTGATGATGGGCGGCGCCATGGCGTGGACGGTGTGGGGCTGGAGCCAGGGGCGGCTGTCGGTGGGCGACCTGGTGCTGGTAAACACCTACCTGCAACAACTCTTCCGCCCGCTCGACATGCTCGGCTGGGTCTATCGCACGATCCGCCAGGGACTGATCGACATGGCGGAAATGTTCCGCCTCGTTGATATGCATGTGGAGATCGAGGATGTGCCCGGAGCGCCCGCTCTGGTGGTGAAGCGATCCACGCTTGTCTTCGACGATGTCCATTTCGGCTATGAGCGCGACCGGCAGATCCTCCACGGCCTGTCTTTCGAGGTCCCCGCTGGCGGGCATGTGGCGCTGGTCGGCCCTTCCGGTGCGGGCAAGAGCACCATCGGCCGCCTGCTGTTCCGATTCTACGATCCGTGGCAGGGCCGCATTTTGATCGACGGGCAGGATATCGCCCAGGTGCAGCAGGAAAGCCTGCGCGCCGCCATCGGCATCGTCCCGCAGGACAGTGTGTTGTTCAACGACACGATCGGATACAACATCGCCTATGGCCGCGAGGGCGCGAGCGAGGAAGAGATCGTGCAAGCTGCGCGCGATGCGGCGATCTGGTCTTTTATCAAGCGCCTGCCGCAGCGCCTCGAAACCGAAGTGGGCGAACGCGGACTCAAGCTCTCGGGCGGCGAGAAGCAGCGCGTCGCGATTGCCCGCACCCTGCTCAAGAACCCGCCGATCCTGCTGCTCGACGAAGCGACCAGCGCGCTCGATTCACGCACCGAGCAGGATATTCTCGGGACGTTGAAGCGGGTCTCCGCCGGCCGCACGACCATTTCCATCGCACACCGGCTTTCCACCATTGCCGACAGCGATTTGATCTACGTCATTCAGGAAGGTCGCATTTGCGAGCAGGGTACACACGGCCAATTGCTGCGCCGCGACGGGCTTTACGCGGATATGTGGACGCGGCAGTTGAGCGAAGAGGCCGAACTGGATGACGCCGCCGAATAGAAGGATCTGAGCGATGCGCAATTTCAATCTCCTGACCCTGGCAGCGGCCACCGCGCTGGCTTCCTTCGCCGCCGCCTGCGCCGCGCAAGAAGTCAGTGCTTCCGGCACCCAGGCTGAACCACTCTTTGTCCGCGATGCCATGCAGGAAGAGGTCAACCCCGCCATCGTCGCGATCTGGGATGTGACCAACAACGCCTACAATGACGATGGCGAACTCGATGCGGCGCTTGTCTCCGCAGACCAATGGGAAAGCCTGGCCAGACAAGCAGGCGTACTCGCCGCAATCGGTGACCGCATGGCTGCCGCATCGCAGCTCCGCGCAGCGAGCGAGGGCAATTGGACCACCGGCGGCTATGAAGTGCCGATGGACCAGGTGCAGGCCAATCTCGATGCCGATCCGCAGGGCTATCGCGACATGGCGACAAGCTTTGCCGCCCTCTCGCGCAATGTCGCCGCTGCCGCGGCGGCCAGGGATTTGCAAGCGGCGACAGACCTGGTCGGCCAGATGGACAGCGAATGCTCCGCCTGCCACCAGCAATACTGGTACGCGGAGCAGTA
This sequence comes from Erythrobacter sp., assembly GCA_024642335.1. Lineage (GTDB taxonomy): Bacteria > Pseudomonadota > Alphaproteobacteria > Sphingomonadales > Sphingomonadaceae > Alteraurantiacibacter. The sequence goes on along the minus strand of JAHEBH010000060.1, from coordinate 7,758 downwards.
GCGCATCGGATCGGACTGCGCCTGCCGCAACGGCCATTGCAATAAAATCAACTCCACCCCCTTGCCCTGACGGGCCTGGCCATGGATAGGGGCGTCCATTCTTGCGCTGCATTGCACAATGCCCGCGCCAATCCATGGATCATGACCTATGTTCGATACTGCCGCGCTGAAGCGCGACTGGCTGGCCAACCCGCGTAATGACATCCTCGCCGGGATCGTCGTCGCCCTCGCCCTGATTCCCGAGGCGATTGGCTTCTCGATCATCGCCGGGGTGGACCCGCGCGTGGGGCTTTATGCCTCCATCGCCATCGCCATGGTGATCGCCTTTACCGGCGGCAGGCCCGGCATGATCAGCGCCGCCACCGCCGCAGTGGCAGTAGTGGTGGTGCCGCTGGTGCGCGATCACGGCGTCGAATATCTCCTGGCTGCGACCGTGTTGATGGGCTTGTTCCAGGGCATGGCCGCGCTGCTGCGGCTCGACCTGTTGATGCAATTCGTCAGCCGCTCGGTCATCACCGGCTTCGTCAACGCGCTGGCGATCCTGATCTTCATGGCGCAATTGCCGCAACTGATCGACGTGCCTGTCATCACCTATCCGCTGATCGCGGGCGCTCTGGCGATCATCTACCTGCTACCCAAGCTGACCACTGCCGTCCCGTCCCCTCTGGTGGCGATCATCGTGGTCGGCGCGATCACCATCGGCCTGGATGTCGATGTGAACACGGTAGGCGATATGGGCGATCTGCCTGAAGGCCTGCCCTATTTCGTTCTGCCCGATGTGCCGCTGACCTGGGAAACCTTGCACATCATCGCGCCCTATTCGCTGACGATGGCTGCCGTGGGTCTGCTGGAAAGCCTGCTGACCGCACAGATCGTCGACGACATGACGCATACGGACAGCAACAAGAAGCGCGAATGCGCCGGGCAAGGCGTGGCCAATGTGGTTGCTGCATTGTTCGGTGGCATGGGCGGCTGCGCCATGATCGGCCAGTCGGTGATCAACGTGACTTCCGGCGGGCGCGGACGGCTATCCACCTTCATGGCAGGTCTGACGCTTCTGATTCTGTTGGCTGTGCTTGGCCCGATCGTCGGCCAAATCCCGATGGCCGCGCTGGTGGCGGTGATGATAATGGTCAGTATCGGTACCTTCAGCTGGAACTCGATCCCCAACCTCAAGCACCACCCCTGGCCTTCGAGCGTGGTGATGATGGCGACCGTGGTGGTCGTGGTTTCCACGCACAATCTTGCCATGGGCGTGCTGGCGGGTGTGCTGCTGTCGGGCATCTTCTTCACCGCCAAGGTGCGCACGATGTTCAGCGTGGTCCGCACGCGCGAGGCGGAGCAGGCTGTTTACACCGTCACCGGGCAGATATTCTTCGCCAGCGTGGACTTGTTTGAGCGCAAGCTCGGCCCGGAAAGCCAGTATGAGGATGCGTCCGACCACGTCATGATCGATGTATCGCGCGCGCATTTCTGGGACATCTCGGCTACCGCAGCTCTCGACAAGGTGGTCGAACGCATGCGCCGCCATGGGCGTAGTGTTCAGGTGCGTGGATTAAACGAAGCAAGCGCCGACCTGGTGGATAAATTCGCGCTGACCGACAAGACAGGCGTCGAAATCGGCCTCGCCCCGCATCCCTAAATCGCATTTCGTATCCCTGCGCGGGCGTGGTAACTCTCCCGACGGGATGATGGATGCACTTGCCTGGATCGAGCAGACGAGCCTCAGCACATGGGTGCGCGAGGATTTCTACGCCTATTTCGTGCTGCTGATCCTTCACGCCTGGGGCATGGCCATGCTGGTGGGCGGAGGAATGGCGCTGAGCCTGCGTGTGCTTGGTTTTGCCCGCGGAACGCAATTGGCGGGCTGGCGCATGGTCTTTCCCGTCATGAAGATTGGTGCCGTGCTGGCGATCATATCGGGCCTCGGCCTGCTGGCGGGATATCCGGCCAAGGCGCTGACCAATTGGGTCTTCGCGCTGAAATTCGCCTGCCTGCTCAGCGCGGCATGGCTGGTGGGCCATATGGCCAAGGTCAGCTTCAACAAGGGTGTGGAGCCAGTCGGCCTGGTCAAGCTGCAGGCCGTGGCCGCGCTGCTGCTGTGGATCGGCGGCGTGGCGGCGGGCAAGCTGCTGCTCTATACCAATGTCATGCTCATGACTGCTGACGTGACGGGAGACTACGGCGGATGAGCTATCCCGCCGATCCCACCCTCGATCCCGTCGCCATCGTGGAATGGTCGATCGATACCGGCCTGTTCGACATTGCCTATTCGGCCTGGGGCTGGCCGATCGCGGAAATCGTCCACTTCATCGGCCTGTGCTTGCTCATGGGAACGGTTGGCCTTTTCGATTTGCGCTTGATGGGATTCTTCAAAGGCATTTCGCTGGCTGGGCTGCACAGGCTCGTGCCCTTCGGCGTGCTGGGCTTCCTGCTCAACCTGGGGAGCGGCGTGATCTTCGTGTCCAGCTCGCCCGACCAGTACCTTTATAACCCGGCCTTCCAGATAAAGATGGCGCTGATCGCAATCGCCGGGATCAACATGCTGGTTTTCTACGCCACCACTGCGCGCAGCCTGCGCGGCCTGTCAGCCACGGATGCCATCCCCCGCGCCGCGCGCTGGTTCGCTTTCGTCAGCCTCAGCAGCTGGATGCTGGTGATCGCCGCCGGCCGTGTGATCACCGCCTTCCGCCCGCCGGCGTGGTTCTGGTGCGGGTGGTGTAGTTAATCGTTCGTGGTCTGGTAGCCGGGCCAGACGACCGCTTGTGCGACTTTCACTTCGCCGTTCAGGCTGTCGAACGTGAGCGAAGGCGAGCCATGCAGCCGCCAGCCTTCCTCCAGCGCCTGCGACACGCGTTCGCAAAAGGCCTTGTCATCCTTGCCGGTGAGGCAGCGGTAGATCAGTTTGCCATCGGGCGGGTGGTTGGACATGGCGTTGCGTTTCCTATCAGGCCCACCCCGCTGCGACTATGCTCACATGCGTTCGCCAAGTCTCGCTCCCCTCCCGCAGGCGGGAGGGGTTGGGGGTGGGAAACGACTACAATATATATTTGCTCAAATCAGTATCGCTGGCGAGTTCGGACAGCTTCTCGCGCACATAGGCGGCATCGATGGTCACGCTCTCGCCCTTGCGGTCCTCGGCCTCGAAACTCAATTCCTCGAACAGCTTTTCCATCACGGTCTGGAGCCGACGCGCACCGATGTTCTCGACGCTTTCGTTCACCTGCGCGGCGATCCTAGCGACTTCGGCAATGGCATCTGCGGTCACCTCGACGCTGACATCCTCGGTCCCCAGCAGGCCCTTGTACTGTTCGACCAGATTGGCCTTGGTCTCGCTCAGGATGCGGACGAAATCCTCCTCCGTCAGGCTGCGCAGCTCGACGCGGATCGGCAGACGGCCCTGCAATTCGGGCAGCATGTCGCTGGGCTTGGCGACGTGGAACGCGCCGCTGGCGATGAAGAGCACGTGATCGGTCTTCATCGGGCCGTACTTGGTGGCGACCGTCGTGCCTTCGATCAGCGGCAGAAGATCACGCTGTACGCCTTCGCGGGAGACCGAGCCGCCGCGCACATCGGAGACGGCGATCTTGTCCACCTCGTCGAGGAAAACGATACCGTTGGTCTCCGCATTCTGCAGCGCGACGCGGGCGACGTCCTCCTGGTCCATGCGCTTCTCGGCTTCTTCGTCGACCAGCCTGTCCCACGCATCGGGAACCTTCAGCTTGCGCTTCTTCCTGGGCGGACCGCCAAAGGCCTTGCCCATCATTTCCGACAGGTTGATCATGGTCGCGCCGCCGCCCATGCCGGGAATATCCATCTGCATCCCGCCCTGCTCGGCAACTTCCACTTCCACCTCTGTATCGTTCATCGAATTGTCGACGATGCGCCTGCGGAAGCTCTCGCGCGTGGCGGCAGATGCGCTCGCACCCACAAGCGCATCGAGCAGCCGCTCCATCGCGGCCCCGCTCGCCGCTTCGCGCACCGCTTCGCGGCGGCGGTCCTTTTCCAGCCTGATCGCCTCTTCGGCAAGATCGCGCGCGATCTGTTCGACGTCGCGACCGACATAGCCAACCTCGGTAAACTTGGTCGCCTCCACCTTGATGAAGGGCGCCTGCGCCAGCTTGGCGAGGCGGCGGCTGATCTCGGTCTTGCCGCAGCCGGTGGGGCCGATCATGAGGATGTTCTTGGGCGTCACCTCGTCGCGCAAGTCCGCGGAGAGGCGTTGGCGGCGCCAGCGATTGCGCAGCGCCACGGCCACGGCGCGCTTGGCGTCCTTCTGGCCAATGATGTGTTCATCAAGAGCGGCGACGATCGCCTTGGGGGTCAGGTTTTCCATTTGTCCCTTAAATGGTTTCGACCGTCACGCGGTCATTGGTGAAGACGCAGACTTCCGCCGCCACCGCCATGGCGCGGCGGGCGATCTTTTCAGGGTCGTCCTCGTAATCTGAAAGCGCACGCGCGGCGGCGAGCGCATAATTGCCGCCCGAACCAATCGCGGCGATCCCGCCTTCGGGTTCGAGCACATCGCCATTGCCCGTGAGCACCAGCAAGGTCTCCGCATCGGCGACGATCATCAGCGCTTCAAGGTTGCGCAGGTACTTGTCGGTGCGCCAGTCCTTGGCCAGTTCCACAGCAGCGCGCAGCAATTGCCCGCTATGCTGTTCCAGCTTGCGTTCGAGCCGTTCGAACAGGGTGAAGGCATCGGCGGTGGCACCGGCAAAACCGGCAATTACCTTGCCCCCGTCCCCGATGCGGCGCACCTTGCGGGCATTGGGCTTCATCACCGTATTGCCCATCGAAACCTGGCCATCGCCGGCGATCACGGTGGTTGCACCGCGCTTCACGCCGATGATGGTCGTCCCGTGCCACTGGACCATGCCGTGGCTGTCCCTGCTATTTTCCATGAAAGCGCATATGGGGCAGTCGCCCGCCCGCTTCAAGCAATGCGATAAGGAAGTTTGCCGCCCTACTGGCCACCGACGCCAGCAGCGCCAACCTGGCCGATATTGCCGAACAGATCCTGCAGCAGAGTGCGGTTGCGACCGAGCGTGGGCGTCTCATCGTTGTCGGGATCGAGCCGGACTACCTTGTCGATTCCCGTGCGATCGATCGAAGCGACAGTTCCGCTTTCGTCGAATCGGACTTGTAGCACCGAATGCGCGCGGATACGCGGCCTCTGGAAGGGAGCCTCGTTTGTGCGGCTGGAGATATAATACCAGACAGGTTCACCGAACTGGCTGATCACCGTGGGGCGGCCCAAGGTTCCGGTAACAGATTCCTGGTTGTCCAGCCCCGGCTGTACGGAGGCAATCAGCACCTCATCCACCAGGAAACCACGCGAATTCTCGATAGAGGCGCACCCTGCCAACAGCGCCATTGCGCCTGCTGCTGCAGCGATCCGGATGGTGGAATGCATTACGCGATTATCCTTCAAACTCTCGTCATGGGCACGCCTCCCGCATTGCGGGATGCGCCAGCTGCCCTATATCTGGGCGCAAGCCTTACGGGCTGGCGCGCGCCCATGCAATCCCGCTGGCGATGCGCTTGCCCATAAGCTTTTGAATGCCTCCTTAACGACTGGCCGGAGCCGCTGCCACTATGTCCTTCCTCTCACGCCTCTTGGGAACACAGGCCGATCCGCGCGACGAGCTGCGCCCCTTGTGGTTCCGCGTGATCGAATTGAGCCGCCTGCCCGAATATTATGCGAAGAGCGGCGTGGCCGACACGGTGGACGGGCGCTTCGACATGGTGGTGAACGTGCTCGCCATCACCATGTTGCGGATGGAACGCAGCAGCGCACTCAATCGCAAGAGCGCCCTCCTCACCGAGCTGTTCGTGGAAGACATGGACGGCCAGCTGCGCGAAAGCGGCATTGGCGATGTGGTGGTGGGCAAGCACATGGGCCGGTTGATGAGCGCGCTGGGCGGCAGGCTGGGCGCCTTGCGCTCTGCCATCACCGGTGGCGACATGGAACGGCTGGAAACTGCGCTTGAACGCAACGTCCATTGGGGCGCGGCGCCCGACCCGCGCGGCCTGGCGATCAAGTTGCGCGGACTTTTTGACGACCTCGCAACGCGCAGCGACGAGGACCTGCTGGCGGGAAGGGTTGCCCAGTGAGTGATGCAATGCCCGCACCCGAATTCAGCCGGATGATCGACAGGCGGCAGATCACCGCCAGCCCGGTTGAACTTTCGGCGGATGAACACCAGCGCGCCGCCCTCGCCCGGCGTTTCGGAGTGGTTGCCATCGATGCGCTGTCCGCCAGCATCGCGCTGGAACCGGACGGCGAAGTGGTGAAGGCCAGCGGCACACTGCAGGCCGATGTGGTGCAAAGCTGCGCGATCTCGGGCGAGGACCTGCCCGTGCAAATCCGCGAGGAAATCACCATCCGTTTCGTTCCCGAACGCACGGTATCGACCGAGGAAGAGGTCGAACTGGAAGCAGAGGAACTGGACGAAATCTCCTACTCCGGCACTGCGTTCGACCTTGGCGAAGCCGTGGCGCAAAGCCTCGCCCTCGCCATAGATCCCTATGCCACCGGCCCCGATGCGGAGCGCATGCGCGAGGAACACGATCTCACCGAGAAAGGCCCGCAAGGCCCGCTGCAGGAAGCGCTGGCCAAGTTGAAGCGGGATTAGACCGGACGCCTCACAGCCGACCATCCTTTCCGGCTCAAGATGTGCTAAGTCCCGCCTTCTGCGGGAAGCAATCGAAGGGAGCAGCCATCATGACAGAGTTTTCGCGTCGCCAAGCCATCGGATCGGTCTCTCTCGGTGCGGCCGGGATGGCGATGGTGGGGATGGCTTCCACGGCAACAGCGCAAGTTGCCTCCCCGCGTCCCCCGGCCTTTGCGGGCCAGCACGAGGTTAAACCGCTGCGCTTCGATGCGGCGCGGCTTGAGGGATTGTCCGAGCGGCTGATTACCTCGCATTGGCAAAACAATTATCAGGGCTCGGTCAGGGCGCTGAACATGGTCGAGGAGCGATTGGCCGCTGCGCTGGCCGATCCCGATCTGCCTGCAGTGATCTACGGCGGACTGAAACGCGAGGAATTGCACCGCACCGGCTCGGTCATACTTCATGAGCTCTATTTTGACGGCCTCGGCGGGGATGGCAGGCCTGCCGGATCAATCGCCAGCGCATTGGCGGCATCGCACGGCAGCCTCGACGCGTGGGAAAGCGAGTTTCGGCGCACGGCAATGGCGCTCGCCGGCGGATCGGGGTGGGCCATCCTCAGTTACAACCGACACACACGCTCACTGCATAACTATTGGGCGTGGGACCACATGCATGGCGCCATCTCAGGTGAACCGCTGATCGCGCTCGATATGTACGAGCACTCCTATCACATGGATTACGGCACACAGGCGGCGCGTTATGTAGATGCCTTCTTGGCCAATCTCGATTGGGAGATTATCGAGGCCCGGTTCCGCCAAGCCGCTGGCTAAGGCTTTGGCAAGCAGACCCACAAATCGAACTACTCGGCCTACTCCGCAGTGGTCGGGTCGATAACGTTCCTGACTTCGGAGATGCTGTTGGCAGGAAAGCCAGCCGTCTCCGCATGTCGCCGTATCAGTTCGGCGCTCGGTGCACGGTAGATGCAGTATATCTTGTCGTCCGTCACAAAGCTTTGGACCCACTGAATATCGGGCCCAAGGTCTCGCAGCACGGAACAGGATTTTTGCGATGCGCCCTTCAGGTCTTCAGCCCCAAGGCCGCCGACACCAGGCATTTCGCGTTCGATCACAAACTGAGGCAT
>JAHEBH010000059.1 GCA_024642335.1 Erythrobacter sp. | reverse complement strand
CTGTTGCGCGTCACCACATAGCTTTCGTCGTTGAACCACAGCGCGCCGTGTTCCTGCAGCACGGCGCGCGTGGCGTCGAGATAGGTGGAGCTGGACATGGCCTGCGCCAACCGCTCGTCCTCGATCTGGGCAACATAGGTGGCGGCATTCCAGGCGGCGAGCAGGGTCGAGGTGCCGATCCTGGTATCCTGCGCCTCGATTTCGTCGGGCAGCGTGTGCATATCGTACCGGAACAGCGCCTGGTGGTCGGGCAGGGGATCGAAAGTGAAGCGCTGTGCCTCTGCGCCCAGAGCCTCGCTGGCGGCGGCGAGCAACTCGCGCCGGTGACAGGTGAAGGGATTTTCCTGTGGCCAGACTTTCTGGACGATCTCCAGCGCCGGGTCTCCGCCAGCAGAATGGATTCCCAGCAGCCGTCCGCCCACACCCAATGCACGCGCCAGCGGAGCCAGCACGCGGCTTGCCTTGAAGCGGGTTTCCGCGCGCAGGCGGAAGGGTTGGCTGGCCAGCACAAGGTCAAAATTCGCCTCTGCCTTGCCCTCACGCGGGATCACCTGGTCGAGCAGGAAGCGGCAATCCTTGCGGTAGAGCACGATCACCGTCGGCGTTTCGGGCACCAGAACGCCGCTCTTCTCGCTCACCCGCGTACGCCAGTGCTCGGCCATGAAGGGGTGCAATTCATGGATCTGCCGTTCGAAGTCAGCGGCGGTCGCGCCCTCCAGCGCCACTTCGCGCCACACCACCCGCTGACCGGGGCGTGCCTTCAGCCACGGCGCATTGGCATAGGGCAGATTGGTCACCGCCAGCACGGTTTCGGGATGTTCGAAGAAGCGATCCGGCATCTTGTCCAGCGTCAGCCGGATATCCTCCAGGCTGATTTCCTTGGCCGCGATGTAGAGGGGCATGCGCTCGTAGCGGCGGTGCATCACCCGCAGGAAGCGAGTGAGGACAGTGCCATCGCCCACTCCCGCATCGAAGAAGCGCAAGGCCGGCGGGCGCGGGTTGATGGCCTGCAATTCCTGGGCGAGCCGTTGCGCCACCACCCACTTTTCGGAGCAGGTGTTGACGAACATCAGGTATTTTTGCCGGTTATCGTAGAACCGGAAGTCCTCCTTCATGCGTCCCTCCCAGGATTATGTTCTAGGTTCCCTGCATATCATGGCTTTCGCGCGGGATGCGAATCTCCAGTCCGTCGAGATCTTCGGTCAGCAGGATCTGGCACGACAGGCGGCTGGTGGCGTGCAGGTCTGCCGCAAGGTCGAGCATATCTTCCTCGTCCTCGCTCGCATCGGGCAGCATGGCGTACCATTCCTTGCCAACGATAACATGGCAGGTGGAACAGGCCATCTGCCCTTCGCAGGTCCCTTCCAGCGGCATTCCTGCCGCCTGGGCCACCTCGAGCAGGCGATCACCCGCATTGGCCTGTGCGTCGACCTTTTCGCCTTCGCGCGTGATGAAATGAATCTTGATGGTCTTACCCCTGGCTATTGGCTGCGGAGATAATTGCCTCTGCCGCCTCTTCAAACTGTTCGATTGTGGTGTAGCGCCCGAAACCGAGGCGGATCGAGCTTTTCGCCTGCGCATCGCTGAGCCCGAGCGCGCGCAGCACGTGGCTGGGCCGCCCCGATCCGCTGGCGCAGGCAGAGCCGGCAGAGAACATGACATTGCGGCAATCGCTCATCAGGCGGGCGACATCGAGGCCATCGCGCCGGATATTGAGGTTGCCGTGCCAGCGCTGCTCGGCGCTGCCGTTGAGCGTCCAGCCGTCGAACAGTTCCAGCGCGCGGTTCCACAGCGCCTGGACATGCGCGGCGTCCTGCACCTGCCGGTCCAGCGCCAGCTTGGCCGCCGCACCGAAACCCGCACAGAGCGCCGGGCTGAGCGTGCCAGAGCGCAAACCCTGTTCCTGCCCGCCGCCGGTGATCAACGCTTCGAGCTCGATCCCGTCGCGCACCCACAGCGCGCCGATACCCTTGGGACCGTGCAGCTTGTGCGCGGAAACGGCGATCATGTCGGCATCGGCGATCTCAATCTTCCCCGCTGCCTGCACCGCATCGCAGAGGAGCAGCGCGCCCCTCGCCTGCGCGCGCTCATGCCAGTCCGCAACGGGCTGGATCGTGCCAATCTCGTTATTCACCTGCATCACGGCGATGAGCGAAACATCCTCGGGCAAATCGCCATCCAGCCCGGCGATGCCTGCTGCGTCCACGTCGATTGCGTGGAACGCGCCAAGGGCGCCTGCCGTATCCAGCACCGCCGCATGCTCGATTGCAGATGCCGCAATCATTCCGCCCGGCTCGACACCGCGCATGGCCAGGTTGATCGCCTCGGTCGCGCTGCCGGTGAAGATCACCTTGCCTCCCGCGGGAAACAGCGCCGCCACGTGCTCGCGAGCCACCTCCACCGCCGCCGCGGCCATACGGCCCATGCGATGCGCTGAATGCGGATTGCCGAAACCAGTCCCGCCCGGTCCGTCCAGCCACGGCAGCATGGCCTCGCGCGCTTCAGGCGCGAGCGGAGTTGTCGCCTGGTAATCGCAATAGATCACGTGAGGCTTTCCCATGCCTTCTCGAAGGCGTTGACATCTTCCAGCGTGGTATTCCAGCCAAAGCTCACACGAATGGTGCGGCCGGCAATGTCATCGGGGATGCCGAAGGCTTTCAACACGCGGCTCGGCTTGAGCGAACCGGAGGAACAGGCGCTGCCCGCCGAAACGGCAAAACCCATGCCGTCGAGCCTGATCAGCAGCGCCTGCGCGCTTATCTCCGGATGGGCGACGGACAGCACATGCGAACATTGCGGACCGGGGCACAACACTTCACCCTTACGCTGCAGGATGTCCTTGAATTCGAAACGGTCAGGGTAGGTGGTGGGCCAGCTACCGATGTCGCCCGCTTCCAGCGCGGCGGCAAAACCCAATGCAGCAGGCAGGTTCTCCGTCCCGGCACGATAGCCGCGCTCCTGCCCACCGGTCGGCTCCAGCATGGCGTAATCGCGCACCAGCAGCGCGCCAATCCCGATAGGCCCGCCAAGCTTGTGCGCCGAAACCACCACCATATCTGCATCTGGCAACGGAACGCGGCCGGCGGATTGCGAGCAATCGGCGAGCAACAGCCCTCCTGCGTCGCGCATCATTTCCTGCGCCGGCGTTCCCTCATGCGGGATCATCACCGTGCCGGTTTCGGAATTCACCGATTGTAGCGCCAGAACGGCCTTGCCCGGCTGTGCCAATTGTTCTTTCAGCGCAGCCAGATCGAGCGCGCCATCAGCAACGGGAATGACGACAGAATCCGGCGCGGCGCGAAGCACCGAATCATGTTCGACCGCGCTCGCCAGGCGGCGGTCCGCCTTTGCCCTGCCCATGCCGATGGCCAGCGCCTCGCTCGCTCCACTCGTGAAGATGACCTCGCCCGGCCAGCCAAGCGCGGCCTTCACCCGGGCGCGCGCATCCTCCAGCGCTTCCTTCGCCTTGCGTCCTTCTGCATGCGGAGAGGAGGGATTGGCCCAGATTGCAAACCCCTCATCCATCGCGGCTTTTGCCTCCGGACGAAGGGGCGAAGTGGCGGCATGATCGAGATAAATTCGGTTTTGGATCGGGACACCCATCGAATAATTGCGATTTGAAGTCGAATTCCTATATAGGCCCGCACTTCAACTGCGCCAGTCGCGCAGTCATCCAGTTTCAGATTGAAGGCGCTAACAGACCCATGCCTCACGTGATCTTCCCCGGCCCCGAAGGCCGCCTTGAAGGACGTTTCTCTCCCGGCCCGCGTCCGCGCGCGCCCGTGGCCATGATCCTGCACCCGCATTCGCAGGGCGGCGGGACGATGAATGACCGCATCGTGCAGATGCTGTACAAGAACTTCGTCGACCGTGGTTTTGCCACCTTGCGCTTCAATTTCCGCGGCGTGGGCCGCAGCCAGGGCAGCTTCGACAACGGCATTGGCGAACTCTCCGATGCTGCCGCCGCGCTCGACTGGGTGCAGTCGATCCACCCCGAAGCACAGACGACCTGGGTGGCTGGCGTGTCCTTCGGTGCGCTGATCGGCATGCAATTGCTGATGCGCCGTCCGGAGATTCGTGGCTTCATCTCCATTGCCCCGCCGGCAAACATGTATGACTTCTCGTTCCTTGCGCCCTGCCCCGCCTCTGGCATCTTCATCCAGGGCACGGGCGATACGGTGGTGCAACCCATTGCCGTGCAGAAGCTGGTCGACAAGCTGCGCACGCAAAAGCACATCACCATCCATCACGACGAGATCCCGCGCGCCAACCACTTCTTCGAAAACGAAGCGGCGGAACTGAAGGCCGCGGTCGACAAATATCTCGATTTCCGGCTCGATCCCGCCTGTCCGATCAGCTGAATTTCGCCTGATTGAGCGCTGACCCGCCCGCGTAATCCGCGCGGGCTTGCAATCTTGCCATTCTCATGTAATGTTACATTATTACATACCTGAGGCGAACGACTTCAGGATGCTTGGGAAAGGAGAGAAACGCATGGCTTATCTCGATCCGCAACATACGCACAAGCGACTGGCCGGGGCGACGGGAGTCGCGCTGGTCCATATCGCCCTTGCACTCGGCCTCGCGGCCGGTTTGACAATCACATATGTGGAGCCCTCAAAGCCGGATAAACTGACAGCTTTCAAAGTGCCCATCCCTCCCCCTCCGCCCGCCGAAGTTCCCGATCCGCAGCCGGTGACCGAAACCACGAATGTAGTGACACCTCCCGTCGCCGACGATCCGGTATTCAATCTCGGACAACTACCGACAAGTGAGCTGTTGGAGGACTTCCCGCCGTTCGAACCCACGATCAGGCTGGTTGCTCCCATCGGCAATATCGTTCCGGTCGAACCGCCTGCCCTCGCCCCGCGTGTGGCAGTGCCACGGAACGGACCTCTCGGCTGGGTGACAAACAACGATTATCCGCAGATCGCCTTGCGACGCGGGTGGGAAGGTGACCTTACCTACGCGCTTGATGTTGGTGCCGATGGCAGGGTGGATGATTGCCGCATCGTCAACAGCAGCGGACGCAGCGTCCTCGATGATGCCGCATGCCGCATGATCACCCGGCGCGCGCACTTCGATCCTGCCACCAACAGTAGCGGCGATGCCATTGCCGGAACCTATCGCGGTTCTGTCAGCTGGCTGATCCCGTGAGATTGACGATCTTTGGCTCTGGCGCATCGGGTCGCAGTGCCCGTTGACAGCGAGCGGGCGCTCAGTCGCCGGAGGCGGTGCTGGCATTCGTGCCGGCACCGCTTTGCGCGGGCTCGAGTGGGACGACCCAGATCACCACATTTGCCAGAATGACAAAGGCCATGATCATCATCAGAATGCTCTGCTTTCCGGGCCCCTGCTTTCGCCACAGCCAGACAGAGCCGCCCATCAGCACGAAGGCGGCGAGAACGGTGATAGACATGACGACATCAAACATGCGGCTGTCCTAGCGCGCCTTGGCCCGCTCCGCCATATGCTGCCACCGCGACCCTACGATCACTTCTTGCCGAACAGCCCCTTGGCCATGTCGGCAATATCGTCCAGCGGATTGCCGTCACCATCCCGGTCGAGCATGTCGAGCAGACCCTTCGCCTGAGCGTTGTTTTCAAGCATGCTGGCGAAATGGGTCAATGATCCCTCCCCACCGATCTGCTCGACAATGGCCGAAAGCACCGAACTGTCCAGCCCGGTCTTGGCCGATGCCAGTTCAACCGTATCGCCCTGCATCTGGTGCGAATGCCCCAGTGCTGCAATCGCCTTCTCAGCCATCGAGGGTGAAATTCCGACCTTCTCCGCCAGGTTCACCACATCGTCTGGCGCGCCGGTGATACCCTTGAGAACCTCATCCAGAATACTCATGTCATATCTCCTCTGTCTGCCCCGCCGAACGCATCATGGCTGCCACCATGAAAGCCTGCATTGTTCCCGCTCAAGCGAGGTTTAGCAAACCAAACGAAAAGGGGCGGCACCCCGCGGTACCGCCCCATTATGGCCCGAATCGGGCCGGTCGTTCGAAAATCAGGCCGCTGCGGGAGCTGCCTTGCGCACGCCTTCATCGACATAGGCTTCGAACTGCACGAAATTGTCGATGAACAGCTGCACCAGCTTTTGCGCCGTGGCGTCATATTCGGCACCATCAGCCCAGGTGGCGCGCGGGTCGAGGATCGCCGTATCCACGCCCGGCACGCTTACCGGAACCTCGAAACCGAAGTTCGGGTCGACGCGGAACTCGACATCGTTGAGCGAGCCGTCGAGCGCCGCGTTGAGCAACGCGCGGGTAGCCTTGATCGGCATGCGCGAGCCCGTGCCATACTTGCCGCCAGTCCAGCCGGTGTTGACCAGCCAGCACTGCGCACCGCCCTTGGCGATCCGCTCTTTCAGCAGATTGCCGTAAACGCTGGGGTGACGAGGCATGAAGGCAGCGCCGAAGCAGGTGGAGAATGTTGCTTCCGGTTCGGTCACGCCAATCTCGGTGCCCGCCACCTTGGCGGTATAGCCCGACAGAAAATAGTACATCGCCTGGTCGGCAGTAAGGCGCGCGATCGGAGGCAACACGCCGAAGGCATCGGCGGTCAGCATGATCACATTTGACGGAGCCGGGCCGAGGTTCTTTTCCGAAGTGTTCGGAATGAACTCGATCGGATAGGCGCCGCGCGTGTTCTCTGTCTTGCTGGCATCGGTAAAGTCCAGCTCGCGCGTGTCGGGGTCGATCGCCACGTTTTCCAGGATCGTGCCGAACATCCTGGTGGTGGCATAAATCTCCGGCTCACCCTCGGCCGAAAGGTTTATCATCTTGGCGTAGCAGCCGCCTTCGAAGTTGAACACGGCGGTATCCGACCAGCCATGCTCGTCATCGCCGATCAGCGTGCGGCTGGCATCTGCGGACAGCGTGGTCTTGCCGGTGCCCGACAGGCCGAAGAAGATCGCGCTCTTGCCGTCCGCGCCGATATTGGCCGAACAGTGCATCGGCATCACGCCCTGGGCCGGAAGCAGGTAGTTCAGCAGGCCGAACACGCCCTTCTTCATCTCGCCCGAATATTCGGTATTGCCGATCAGGATCAGCTTTTCAGCGAAATTGACCGCGATCACCGTGTCACTGCGGCAACCGTGGCGTTCCGGGTTGGCCTTGAAGCTGGGCAGGTTGATGATGGTGTATTCCGGCGTGAAACCGGCCAGTTCGTCTTCGGTCGGACGCACAAGCAGGGTGCGCACGAAAAGGCTGTGCCATGCCATCTGCGTGATGACGCGCACGTTGACGCGATATTCCGGCTGCGAACCGCCAAACAGGTCGGCGACGTAGAGTTCCTTCTGATCCTTCACCGCGGCGAGGAAATCTGCCTTGAGATTGGCAAAGTGCTCCGGAGACATCGCCTGGTTGATCGCACCCCAGTTGATCGTGTCTTCGGTCGACGCATCCCGAACGATGAACTTGTCCTTCACGCTGCGACCCGTGAACTTGCCGGTTTCCACCAGAAGCGCGCCGTGGCGAGTAAGCTGGCCTTCGCCCCTTGCAAGGGCGTGTTCGACGAGCGGGGCGGTGCCCAGATTGGCATGCAAGGTGGCAGATGTAGCAATGCCTTGATCGGCAAGCGAAACGGAAAGCGTCTTCGACACTGAGGGGTTCTCCCGGAGTGATTGTTCGGCGAGCAGAGGGACAGCGCCGTTCGTTTGGAATGTGCCCTTAGATGCGCCTGCCGCCTTCGTCAATTTGCACCCGCGAAGAGAGGCTTTCAAATTTTCCACACTGTGAAATAGTCGGATTCAATCGAACACTGTCACAGCGCACCCCATTGTCTCGCAGGCGGCTTGGCGATAGGTCTGCTCGCATGAGAGAGCGAGAGGCATTATCGGCGTGATGACAGGCGGTTCCGCTCCTGGTGACCACGATGTCGCGATGGCCGGACAGAAGTCGATCGCGCTGGTCGATGATGACCGCAACATCCTGACCACCTTGTCCATCGCCTTGCAGGCGGAAGGCTATGCCACGCGCGTCTACTCGGACGGGGAAGCAGCGCTGTCCGCCCTGCGCAGCAACCCGCCCGACCTGGCTGTCTTCGATATCAAGATGCCGCGCATGGACGGGATGGAACTGCTGCGCCGGCTGCGCGAGACATCAGAGCTTCCCGTCATCTTCCTGACCAGCAAGGATGAAGAAGCCGATGAAGAGGCCGGCCTGGCATTGGGGGCGGATGACTATATCGCCAAACCTTTCAGCCAGCGCCTGCTGCTGGCGCGCATTCGCGCCATTCTGCGGCGGGCGGGTCCGGTTCATGATGCGACACATGATCAGGAAGGCGGAACAGACGTCCAGACCGCGATTATCGAGCGGGGGCGCCTGCGAATGGACCCTGCCCGCCATCAGGTTTCCTGGGACGGCAGGCCGGTATCCTTGACCGTGACCGAGTTTCTCATCCTCGAAGCGCTTGCCTTGCGCCCTGGCGTGATCAAGAGCCGCAACCAGTTGATGGATGCAGCCTATCCCGACGATGTCTTTGTCGATGACCGGACAGTCGATAGCCATATCAAGCGCCTGCGCCGCAAGTTTCGTGCAAGCGACCCCGATTTCACCGCCATCGATACGCTATATGGCGCGGGCTACAGTTTCACCGATGGCTGAAAACCCTAACCCGACCGGTATCCTTCACCTGCTCGGCTTCCCGCTTGGACGATCGCTTACAGCACGAATCCTGGCGGTTAACCTGATCCCTCTGCTGGTTCTCGCCTCCAGCCTGTTCTTCCTCGATTCCTATCGTCGGCAGCTGCTCGACGAACGCTTCAAGCTCGCCCGGATCGAGGCACAGATCACGGCGGAAGCGCTGGCCGGGGCCACTCGCGCAAGGCAGGAAGCGCTGCTGGTCCAGATTGGCAAGGAACAACGCATGCGTGTGCGCCTGTACGATGCCGATGGAAATCTCTCTGCCGATTCCTTTACGCTGGACGAGCCCGGCTTCAGCTTTGGCGATCCCGAGGCTGCCCCGCTGATGGAAGACATTGCCAGGTGGACCGATCGTGCAGTCAATTTTGCGGCCGGGGCTCCCTCGCCTCCCCTCTATGTCGAGCCTGAAAGAGAGCATGCCGATGCCTGGCCGGAACTGGCCCGTGTGCGCGAACAGGGCCTTTCCCAGATAGAGCTCCGTTCCGCAGTGGACGGTACGCCGGTCATCAACGCAGCCGCACCGGTGGGCGTCAACGGCGCGACATTGATGACCACGCGCAATGCGGTCGACATCACCCATGCCGTGCGCGATGCCCGCACCAGCCTGCTGATCATCATCGCCCTGGCGCTGATCGTTTCGATCGTCCTGTCGCTCTATCTCGCCAATACGATCATCGAACCGCTCCGCCGTTTGGGGCGTGCCGCCGTATTGGTCCGCACCGGTCGCGAGCGCGAGGTTGAAGTCCCGCGCATGCACAAACGCCGTGACGAAATCGGCGTCCTCGCGCGCGCGGTTTCCGACATGACTGCCGCATTGCGACACCGGATCGACGCGGTGGAAAGCTTCGCCGCCGATGTCGCGCATGAAATCAAGAACCCGCTCGCCTCGCTGCGCAGCGCAACCGAAAGCCTGCCAAAGGTCAAGGACGAAGCGCTCCTTGCGCAGCTTGTCGATGTCGCCGCGCATGACGTTCGCCGCATCGACAGGCTGGTCAGCGAAATTTCCGAAGCCAGCCGCATCGATGCGGAAATCAGCAGGACCACATTCGAACATGTTGATCTTGCGCAGCTGGTCGAAAATATCCTGCGATCACGCGAGGACCGCGGGGAGAACAACGGACGCACGATCATACTCGAGCCCGGACCGGGCAGTCTGTCGGTGATGGGCGTGGCACTACGGCTTGAGCGGATCATAGAGAACCTGCTCGACAATGCCGTTTCCTTTTCGGACGATGGTGCAGAAGTGTCGATCAGGATTGCAAGCCAGGATGGCCGCGTCATCGCCATGGTTTGTGATGAAGGCCCCGGCATACCCGAAGGCGAACGCGAGAAAGTGTTCCGCCGCTTTCACTCCGATCGCCCCGAAGCGGAAGGGTTCGGCAACCATTCGGGGCTTGGCCTTGCGATCGCCCGCACGATTGCCGAAGCCCATGACGGTTCCCTGCGCGTGGAAGGGCGGCCCGATGGCAAGCGAGGAGCCTGCCTTGTGCTGGACCTGCCGGGCGTATGACCGATCTGCTTCGCCAGGCGAGTTGCATCATGTTGCACACGGGGGCGATCCTGATCGAAGGGCCGCCGGGATCGGGAAAATCTTCGCTTGCCCTGGCCCTGATCGATCGCGGTGCAATGCTAATCGGCGATGACGGCGTAGTACTGCAGAATCGCGGGGGAAGGCTGTGGGCCAGTCCACCCCAGAATACCGCGGGCAAGCTGGAGATTCGCAATCTCGGACTGTTTGACCTGCCGACAACACAGGGGCCCGTCATTCTCCTGATCCGCCTCGACCCGGATGCGCCGCGCTTCATCGAAGAGGCTCAACAGACAGAAATAGCGGGAGTTTCCGTGCCAGCGATCGCCCTGTTCCCCGACACTCCTGTCCTTCCCTTGCGTGCGGAATGGGCTGTGCGGAAATATGCCGTGACGCCATAAGCCCTTTTCTTTTCAGCGCGACAAGAGCAAGTGCGCCCACATGGCCAGCGACTCCGCTCAGCCCCTGCAGCGCATTCTGCTTGTGACCGGCATGCTCGGTGCGGGAAAGTCGACTGCGCTCAAGGAGCTGGAAGACCTTGGCTGGGAATCGATCGACAACTTCCCGATCCGCCTGCTTCCGCGATTGCTGAAGGGCGATGCCAGCAACCATCACCCGCTTGCCATCGGCTTTGACTGTCGTACGCGCGGTTTCGTTCCCGCCGATATCATCAAGCAGGTCAAGGCGCTGTCCGACCGCGAAGATATCGAATTGACCACGCTGTTCCTCGATTGCGCAGGCAATGAACTGACACGGCGCTTCGACGAAACGCGCCGCCGGCACCACCTGGCGCATGACATGCCCGTGCCTGCCGGCATCAAGGCCGAACGTGAATTGCTCGCCCCCCTGCGCAGCTGGGCAGAGGTGCTCATCGACACGACCGATTTCAGCACCAATGACCTGAAGCAGCTGATCCGCGAGCAGTTTTCCCAATCCGCACCGCAGGAAATGACGATCACCGTTTCCAGCTTCGCCTTTGCCCGCGGCATGCCGCCCGCAACGGACCTGGTGTTCGACATGCGCTTTCTCGACAATCCGCACTGGCAACCGGGACTGAAGGAACTGACCGGCCTCGACCAGCCTGTCGCCGACTACATAGCGGCAAATCCGCAGTTCGAATCGGCATTCGGCAAGATATCCGCCCTTATCCTCGAACTGCTTCCGCAATATTCGGAACAGGGAAAGCGCTACGTCAATATTGCCTTCGGCTGCACGGGCGGCAGGCATCGCTCGGTCTATACTGCCGAGCAGATGGCTCAAGCCTTGCGCGACCGAGGATTTTCGCCCACTGTCCTGCACCGTAATCTAGGCACGCGCGCCACTGAACTCCTCGAAGGAGTGCAGCATTGATGATTGCCAATTACAGAATGGACAAAACCCCCTTCCCTTTCGCGAGTTGCATACACCCATGATCGGAATGATTTTGGTCACCCACGGCCGCCTGGCCGAGGAATTTGTGGAGGCCATGGAGCATGTGGTCGGCGCACAAGACAATATCGCCACCATCTGCATCGGCCCCAGTGACGATATGGAGCAACGGCGGCAGGATATCGCCGACGCCATTGATGCCGTGGATACGGGCGAAGGCGCCATAATGCTGACCGACCTCTTCGGCGGCACGCCATCGAACCTGGCCATTTCCTTGCTGCAGGAAGGCAAGACGGAAGTCATCGCCGGGATCAACCTGCCCATGCTCATTCGCCTTGCCGGTGCCCGCAAATGCATGAACCTGACGCAGGCGGCACTTGCTGCGCGCGATGCCGGGCGAAACTACATCACCGTGGCTTCCGAATTTCTCGGCCAAGAGGCATAAGGGTTTCGGGCAAACCAAGTTTCCAGGGGGAGGATACACTGGCTGAGGCACGACAAGAGGTAACCATCGTCAACAAGCGCGGCCTGCATGCGCGCGCCAGCGCCAAATTCGTTGGCGCGGTGGCATTGATGGAGGGCACGCAGGTGACCGT
>JAHEBH010000058.1 GCA_024642335.1 Erythrobacter sp. | reverse complement strand
TAGACGAAATCGTGGAACTGCGGCATCGGTGAGACCAGCCAGTTGACCGGCTGCGGAATGAGCACGATGGCCGCAGCGATCCAGGTGCTGGAGCCGATCTTGCCCGATACGCGCCACTCGCGCAGCAGCAGCGCGGCCAGCATGACATTCATCGTCATGTAAGTCGCGAAAACGGGAACGCCTTCGGCACCCAGTCCGTGCATATAGGCACGGTTGATGCCGGGCATCAGCACGGCAATCGTCGCGATCACGATCAGGTTGCGGTGTTCGGCGATGTTCCGCTTCACCGCCCTGATCGCCAGGATGAAGATGGCGGCGAAGCTGGGCGGTGCGACCACCGACAGGAAGAATACCTTGGCCGTGGTGGGATCGTCGAGCGAGCGTGTGACCATCGCTCCGGAAGAGCCGACAATCGTGATCATGGCCCCCATGAACACCACCAGCGTGCCCACCGCGATACCGAATGTGCCGAGCGATCGGTGCAGCTTGACGTTCTTCGCGTTGACCAGTGCGCTCTGCACCAGCAGCAGCACCATCCAGGCGAAGAAGGCCAGGCCGTGCAAATGGACTACGGGCGGGTCGCCCGACCGCGTTCCCGCAGCTGTGGGGTAGAGATAACTCATCCCGAAGCCTGCGAAGACGAAGGCGCAGGCCAGCACAATCATCCAGAAGTGAAAGCTGGGCCGCTTCAAGCTGCCAGCGGCGCGGTTTGGTGACGCAGTCGCCATATCCATTCCCCTCCCAAGGTATCGCAACGTTATGCCGCAAGAACAGCTTGCTGCAAGTGCCTTGCCGCCATCTGGTGCGAAGCCTAGCCTGCGGTGCATGGCAAAACCCGCAACCGCGCCGGATGAAAGCTGGAGCTCGAAAGGGCTCGCCCAGCGCGAGGCGATCAGCGCCTGGCGCGATTGGGCCGCCAGCACCATCGCCCCGATCGAGGTAGAAGTCTTTGACGCAGACGCCTTTGCCGCGCGCTGGGTGAGCCACGGCATCGGGCAATTGCGCCTGCTCCACCTCTACGCCCCTGCCCAGCGTGTGACCCATATCGGAGCGGAAGGCGTGGCCATGCGGGCGGCGCCATCTATCCAGCTCGTCTATGCGCGCGAGGGCGTGCTCAAGACGCGCATGGCGGGCCGCGCTTTCGATGTGAACCCGGGTGAATTCGTGTTGCTCGACAACACCCGTTTCTACCAGATGGAAATGCACACGGAGCACGAATGCATCGATCTGATGATGCCGCAGGGTTGGCTGGAAAAATACCTGCCCGATCCCGGCGCCCTGCTTGCCCGGCCGATTTCTGCCAGCAGCGGATGGGGTGCTCCACTGGGTGCGCTGATAGAAACGATCCTCGATGGCGGTCTCGACAATGCCCCGTTGCCCCGCCCTCTGATCGCCGAACAGTTCGGCAGCCTGCTGGCGCTGGCGACAGGCATGGAAGAAGGCGAGGACATACCCCGCCACCGCAACCAGCTGGCAGCGCGCATATTGCGGCGGATCGAAAGCGATTATGCGGACCCCGACCTTTCGCCAGAACTGGTGGCAGAGCAGATCGGCATATCGAAGCGCTATCTGCAGACACTGCTGGCGGCGAGCGGGACCAGTTTCGTGCAGGAACTCAATGCCACGCGGCTCGAACGAGCGAGCGACATCCTCGCCGATCCGCGTGCTGGCAGCCTTGCCATTGCCGATGTCGCCTTTCGCACGGGGTTCCTCGATCCGGGTTATTTCACCCGCCTGTTCCGCAAGCGCTTCGGAATAACCCCGCGCGAGTGGCGTGCGGGAAATGCCCCGCAAAGCTGAAGGACTGCAGCCTGTGACCCTCCCGACCTATTACCTTTCCCATGGCGGCGGACCCTGGCCGTGGATGATGGCGGGCGCAGGCGGGACCTTCGACAGGCTCGACGCCTCGCTCAAGGCGCTGCGTGCCTCACTGGGCGATACGCCAAGGGCCGTGCTGATGGTCTCGGCACATTGGGAGGAACCAGTGTTCACCTTCTCCTCCGGCGAGCATCCGGGAATGATCTACGATTACTACGGCTTTCCGCCGGAGACCTACCATATCCGGTATCCCGCACCCGGCATGCCCGGTCTGGCGCAAAAAGCGCACGACCTGCTGGTAGCGGGCGGGATGGCAGCGCGACTGGATCCCGTGCGCGGCTTCGATCATGGAACCTTCAGCCTGATGCAGGCGATCTGGCCCGAGGCGCAAATGCCGATCGTGCAAATGTCGATCCGCAGCGATTTCGACCCCGCCGCCCATTTGGCCGCAGGCAGGCTGCTCGCCCCCCTGCGCGATGAAGGCGTGGTCATCATCGGCAGCGGGCTGAGCTTCCATAATTTGCGCGCACTGGGCCATCCTGCCGCGCAGGCACCATCGCAATCGTTCGACCAATGGTTGCAGCAAAGCCTGTTGCAAAGCGCGGGCGAGGAACGCGCCACCCTCCTGCAGCAATGGGAAGCAGCCCCGGCTGCGCGCATTGCCCAGCCGCGTGAGGACCATCTTGTGCCGCTACATGTCGCAGCAGGTGCCGCCGGTTCCGACCCCGGCAAGATGATCTACCACGAGGATCACTTCATGGGCGTGGCCGCATCCAGCTTCCGTTTCGGTGCCCCGCCGCGGCCCGCCGGGATGCCTGCCTAGTCCAGCCCGCAGGAGAGATCGGACTCGGCCAGCTCCTGTTCCAGAACGGAATGTGCCGCCTCGGCGCTCTGCCTGTCGTAGGCGAAGCCGCCGCCCAGTTGCGGTTCCGCCACGGTGTCGACATCGAAGCCGTGGCGGGCCCCTTCGAACAGGTGCAGCGAGAAGGCTTCAGGGACAGTCGAACCGCCGACAAATTCCTGCAGCGCAGGCAGCGGCGTGAATGTATCCGACTCGCCCTGCAACAGCGTAACCGGGATCCTCGGCGTATAGCCCGCGCCGCGGGACTGGACTGAAGGGTAGAAGGCGATGGCCGCGGCAAGTCCCACGCTTTCATTGCCCGCCAGTTCCCAGACACCCTGCCCGCCCATCGACCATCCGAACACGATCCCGTCGCAGCGCACATCCATGCGGCCGAGGCTGCGCTCGCTTTCGATGCCGCGAAGCGCCGCACCGGCGATTTCCTCGCCGTAGGCGGGAAGGCCGACCTCATCGAGCGGCCTTGCGTCCCGCTGGTAATGCACCACCAGCGCATCGATCCCGTGCGAATTCAGCCACCGGGCGAAGGCGAAATAATACTCACCCTCATCGCCGAAATTGTCGATCCCGCCACCGCCGGGCAGGATCACCGCCCATGGTCGCGGTGCCCCGTCCTCGGCCGCGGCAAACCAGTAGAGGTGGTCGGGGCTCTCCTTGGCGACAGCGGCAGCTGGAACGGCAAGCAGCAGGCCCAGAAGGGCGGATTTCAACTTCACCTGGATTCCTTCCTCCAGCTAGCTCTCTGCATTGGTCAACTTGCGCAAGCGGGGTGTCACCATCGGCACGGTCAGCATGGTGCTGCCCACCGCCATCAGCAGCAGTGCGGTGAAGGTCTGCGAGGAAATGATGGCCTTGTCGAGCAGGACGTTGGCGAAGATGATCATGATCAGTGCCTTGGTCTGCAACAGCCATCCGATCACACCCGCTTCTCCCTTGCGCCAGCCCAGCAGCCGTCCGGCAAGGTGCACCCCGGCCAGCTTGCCTGCGACCGATGCAAACAGCAGCAGCGCGGCCACGGCGATCACGGCCACACCCCCGCCGCTCCAATCGGTGCGCAATCCCGTGGACAGGAAGAATACCGGCATCACCGTGAGCAACACGATCTCGCGGAAGGAATCGAGCTTTTCTCGGCTGAACAACCCGCTGTCGAGGACGCATCCGGCAAGGAAGGCCCCGACCATGAAGTGCAGCCCCGCCCAGTCTGCCGCCAGCCCGCATGCCGCAAGCCATACCAGCCCCACATGCCAACGGTCCCGTTCGCAAAGCCGCCGCATCAGGCTGCGGACCCCCCATGCCGCCAGACCGAACAGGACAAGGAAACCCGCCTGGCGCGTGATCCGATCGACATCGACCAGGACTATGGCCAGCACCCCCCATATGGCGAGATCATCCAGGCTGGCATATCGCAGCAAGCGCTGCCCCAGGGGTTGGTGAAAGATGGCGAGCTTTTCCATCAACAGTACGAGGATCGGCAAGGCCGTTACCGAACAGGCCATCCCGATGCCCAGTATCCCCTGCGCGAGGCTGCCCTGATCCCCCAGCCAGCCGGGTTGGGTCAGCACCAGCGCCGCCACCCCGGAGCCGATGGCAAGCGGTGTGGCCAGCGCGAGCGCTGCGGTGATGACCGTCTCGCGCCGGTGTTCCCAGGCAGCATCCAGATCCAGTTCGATGCCGGCGACGAAGACGAACAGCATCACCGCCCACCAGGCGATCCCGTTGAGCGCGCCGATGACAGGCTGCGTGAAAATGGATTCGTAAACCGCGGGAAAGGCCGAGCCCAGTATTCCCGGCCCCAGAAGTATTCCGAAGACGATCTGCACCACCACCAGCGGGGCGACATAGTCCGTGCGCAACAGTCGCCAAAAGGCGTAGGGCACGGTAAATATTACCAACAGGGCGGCAAGGTAGGTTTCGCTTGTCGATAGCATGATCTGTTGTTGCGGCCCCTCTCCGCAGTTATCACCCTGGCCAAGCACCGGGCCAAACGGGAATGCGATACAATCGCCAGCTTGAGAAGTGTCAATCGCATTTTGCCCGATATGACCAACCAAGACAAAATGCCCTGCGCTTTTGTCCTATTTCTCATGCGCACTTGTCCTTTGGTACTGTTCCAAGTTGCTGTACAAATGCGACATCAAGATCAACCGGGCGCTTTGGGTCGAGAAGCGTTTTGAAGAATTGGCTCGGAGAGGAGCCTGGACGCGCCGCCACTGCCCAAAGAGGCAGGGCGGCGCGTCAAAAACCCCTGAGAGGTATGCATGAGCGAGCCAGCAAAGGGATTTCCCCTTCCCAGTTCGGTGAAGGTGGTTCCGGGTACCGAAGCGGCGCAGGCCGCCTACCCCTATTACACCCAGTTCGAGCCGGAAGATGACGAGAAGTTCTGGTTCTACAACTCGATGCACTTCCCCGAACCGATGCATCATTTTGACATGATCACGGCAGAGGCCGCCTATGTCGCCATGGGCGCGTTCAATACCCGTGTGCATGTGCTGCCCACCGCCAAGGGCGTCGATCACCGCATCATCAACGGCCGCGTCTATATTGGCGGCGTGGCGGTGACCGACCCGGACGAGATCGCCGAACGTGTGGCCGAGTTCCAGCAGCGGGCGGGCTACTATTACGAGAACTGGGAGGATCTCTACGCCCAGTGGAAGGACAAGATGAAGGCGCTGATCGCACAGGCGCAGGCGCTGCCCAGCCCCTCGCTGCCTGATTACGAACCGGTCAAGACTTTCATGGAGGGCGATGCCGTTCCCGCCAGCCACGATCTGCTCAAGATCTACCAGCAGCAGGTCGAAGGCTACCACCGCATGTGGCACCATCACTTCGAATTCCTGCTGCTCGGCTACGGCGCCTACATGACCTTCTTCGATTTCTGCAAGAAGGCCTTCCCGGAGATTTCCGACCAGGCGATCAGCCGCATGGTCGCAGGGATGGAGGCGGAGATCTTCCGCCCTGACGAGGAGGTCAAACGCCTCGCCCGCCGCGCTGTGGAACTGGGCGTGGACCACCATTTCACCGATGACATCAGCATCGAACAGGTTCTGGCCGATCTTGATGCGGTCGGCAATTCAGGCAAGGAATGGCTGGGCGAGCTGGAAGACAGCCGCAATCCCTGGTTCAACGTTTCCAGCGGCGACGGCTTCTACCACTATCACCGTTCATGGAACGATGACCTCTCGCTGCCCTTCGCGGCACTTCCCGGATATATCGAGAAGATCAAGGCGGGCGCGGATATCACCCGCCCGACCGCGCAGCTGATCAGAGAGCGCGAGCAGCTGGTAGCCGACTATCGCGAATTGCTCGACACTGACGAGGACCGCGCCGCCTATGACCAGTTGATCGCGCTGGCGCACCGTGTCTTCCCCTATGTCGAAGGCCACAAATTCTACTGCGAACATTGGTACACGAACCTGTTCTTCAACAAGATCAGGGAGTTCGGTACCCTGCTGGTGGAACATGGCTTCTTCGGACCCGACGGACGCGAGGAAGACGTGTTCCACCTCACCCAATATGAGCTGGAAAGCGCGATCATCGACCTGATGCTGGCCTGGGGCGTGGGCACCACGCCGCGCGGGGTCAAGCACTGGCCCGCCATCGTGGCGCAGCGCAAGGCAGCGATCGAGGAGTGGGGCAAGCACACCTGCCCGCCCGCGCTCGGCAATGTGCCCGATGCGATCGATGATCCCGCCATCAACATGCTGTGGGGCATCACGCGCGAAAACCTCGACAGCTGGCTCGACGACGGGAGCGAGAACGAGAAGGAGCTGAAGGGCTTTGCCGCCTGCTCCGGCGTGGTCGAAGGCACGGCCCGCGTTGTCAAATCGGTTAGCGAGATCCACCGCATCCAGCAGGGCGACATCCTCGTCTGCCAGGTTACCAACCCGACATGGTCGCCCATCTTCCAGAAGATCGGCGCGGCCGTGTCCGACATCGGCGGATCGATGAGCCACATGGCCATTGTTGCCCGCGAATACGGCCTGCCCGCCGTTGTCGGCACCGGCAAGGCCACCACCCGCATCAAGGACGGCCAGCGTATCCGCGTCGACGGTGGCAAGGGCACCGTGACCATCCTGGAAGATGTGTGATGGTAAGCGCAACACCTCCCCTCCCGCTTGCGGGAGGGGCAGCGAGACTTGGTGAGCCGCAGGCGAGCCTAGTCGCAGCGGGGTGGGCCCTCTCGGGCACATGCCCACCCCCAACCCCTCCCGCAAGCGGGAGGGGAGCGTGACCAATTCTGTAGCCTGGTTTGCCGATGTCGGCATTGCTGACCGCCCCACCGTGGGCGGCAAGGGCGGTTCGCTGGGCGAACTGACGAGTGCGGGCATTGCCGTGCCGCCGGGTTTTGTCGTGACGACTTCCGCCTTCGAGAGCTTCCTTTCTGCGCTGGAAGCACGCGAGGGCATTCGCGACAAGGTGGAGGCGCTCGATCCGACCGACCTCGGCGCTGCCACCATACTGTCCGAAGACTTGCGTACCCGCGTGATGGAAGAGCCCATGCCCGCCGAAGTTGAACAGGCGATCATGGCGGCCATGCGTGAGCTTTGCCCCGATGGCCAGCCGGTAGCCGTGCGCAGCTCCGCCACCACCGAAGATGCCGAGGATGCGAGCTTTGCCGGCCTGCAGGACACCTTCCTCTGGGTTCTGACACCGGAGGATATGGCGCTGAAGGTACGCGAGTGCTGGGGCAGCCTCTATTCGGTCGAAAGCATGACCTACCGCCGCAAACAGGGACTGCCCGAAGAAGGCGTAGCCATGGCCGTGGTCGTTCAGCAGATGGTCGATGCCAAATGTGCCGGTGTCATGTTCACCCGCAGCCCGACCACGGGCGACAAGTCGGTCATCACCATTGAAGGCGCCTGGGGCCTCGGCTCCTCGGTCGTCTCGGGCGAGGTCACGCCCGACAAATGGGTGATGGGCAAGATCACCGGCGAGATCAGCCAGCGCGATATCTCGGACAAGCACGCCCGCCAGGTTCCCGCCGAGGGTGGCGGCATTGTCGAGGTGGAAAACGAAGCGGATATACGCTCCGCACCCTGCCTGACCGACGCTGAACTTGGCGCACTGCGCGAGGTTGGCCGCACAATCGAGCGGCATTACGGCAAGGCGCAGGACATCGAATGGGCGCTCAACAAGCAGGGCAATCTGCTGCTGCTGCAATCGCGCCCTGAAACCGTCTGGGCGATGAAGGATGCGGAAGCGAAACCCGTCAGCGCCCCATCCGATAACCCCATGGCGCATGTGATGAATATCTTCGGAGGGCGAAGGTGACACGCCTCTCCGGCAGGGACATTGCCGAAATCGCCAGGCTGCTCGACGAGAGCCATTTTCGCTCGCTCGAGCTGCAGATGGGAGATTTCAAGCTGCGTATCCGCCGCGATGGCGGTGGCAGCGATTGGACCGATGATGAATACGAGAAAGGCGAGGAACAGGCGGTTGCGACCACTGCTTCCCACGCCCCTGCCCCCGCACCGGCATCCCCCCCTACCCTTGCCGGTGCGGGTGAGCAGGACATCGTCGCCCCCTTGCTCGGCAATTTCTACGCTGCGCCGCGCCCCGGCGAGCCGGACTTTGTCGAGATCGGCAGCAAGGTCACGCCCGACACGACCATCGGCATTATCGAGGTGATGAAGCTGATGAACCCGATCCGCGCGGGTGTTTCGGGCACTGTGACAGCCATTCTTGCCGAGAATGGCAAGGCCGTGGAGCAAGGCCAGGCGCTGATCCGGGTCAAGGTAGCTGGATGATGCGCTACAAAGCCCGTACCCCGCTCATGCTGAGCTTGTCGAAGCATTGTCCTTCCTTCTTCTTGAAAGTGAAAAGCAGTCCTTCGACAGGCTCAGGACGAGCGGCTCTATTGCCAAGCGGGATGTACTAACCATGGCCAAGATCGGCATTGTCGAAACGAGCTTGCGCGATGGCAACCAGTGCCTGTGGGGCGCTTTGGGAGTGGATACCGCCAAGACGCTGACCATCGCTCCTGCAATGGAGCGCGCCGGGTATCGGGCGATCGATTTCACCACCTCGACCCATATGGGCGTTGCAGTTCGCTACAAGCAACAGGACCCGTGGGAAAGGATCCGCGGGATGGCGGAAATCTGCAAGGACACACCCTTGCAGTTCCTCTCCACGGGATTTCGCTTCATCGCCTGGGAAACCGCGACGCCCGAATTCATGGAGCTGGCGTTCCGCACCTTGGCCACCAATGGCATCCGCCGTTTCGCGCTGGCGGACCCGATGAACGATGCCTCAAGTAATGTTGAGGTTGCCAGAATGGTCAAACGCGCAGGCGGTGACCAGGTGGTGGGCGCGCTGGTCTATTCGATCAGCCCGATCCATGACGATGACCATTATGCCGAGGCCGCACGGACCATGGCCGCAAGCCCCGATGTGGATGCGCTCTACATCAAGGACCCGGGCGGACTGCTCACGCCCAAGCGCGCGCAGACGCTGATCCCCGCCATCCTTGCCGAGATCGGCGACAAGCCGCTAGAACTGCACAACCACTGCACCATCGGGCTGGCCGAACCCGCCTGCCTCGAAGCCGCAGACCTCGGCGTGGCGGCGGTGCAATGCGCCAGCGGCGGCGCGGCGGACGGCACCAGCAACCCGCCGATCATGCGCATGATCGCCAATCTGCGCGCGCAGGGCCACGAGGTCGATATCGATGACGAGGCCGCGCAGGAAGTCGCCGATTTCTGGAGCGCGGTAGCGGAGGCGGAAGACCTGCCCACAGGCAGCCCGATGGCTTTCGACGCCGCCTATTTCCAGCACAACCTTCCCGGCGGCATGGTCGGCACCATGCGCCGCCACCTGAAGGACCAGGGCGTGCCGCATCTGGAACAGGCGGTAATCGAGGAAATGGGCCGGGTGCGGCAGGAACTGGGCTGGCCCATCGTGATGACGCCCTTTGCCCAGATGCTGCAGACGCAGGCGGTGATGAACGTCACCGGAAAAGGGCGCTGGGAGGTCATCCCTGACGAGATTATCCGCTTCGCCATCGGCAAGTTCGGCCGCCCCAATGCGCCCGTCGATCCCGACGTCATGGACCGCATCATGGCCAATCCGCGCACCAGGCAGCTGGAAGCCGAAACCGGCATGGCCGACCTCAAGACGCTGAGGAAGAAGATCGGCGAAAACCTGTCGGACGAGGAATTCCTGCTGCGCGCCACCATGCCCGCCGAACTGGTCAACGCCATGCAGGATGCCGGGCCCGCCCCGCGCGAATACGATCCCGACACGGTGGCGGTGATGGCCCTGCTGCGCGAAGTGCTTTCGCGCCGCGATGTTGACAGCTTCGGGCTCGAGAAGGAAGATTTCAGACTGGAAGTGAGTGCATGACCATCCGCAAGCCGAAGGGCTTCATGTTCGATCTCGACGGGACGCTGATCCTCTCCAACCGCAAGCTCGGCAGCTATGACGCCATTGCTGGCGCGGCGGAAGCCTTGGGCGAGCTCGACCGGCTCGGCATTCCCTGGCTCGCGCTCACCAATGGCAGCGCATACCCGTCCCGCGTACAGGCTCCGCGCCTGCGCGCCGCGGGCGTTCCAGTGCCCGACGCAAAGCTGTTCACGCCCAATAGCGTGGCCGCGCGCGTCATTGCCGATCGCGGATACGCAAACGTGCTCGTCCTCGGCCTCGAAAGCGTGACCGAGGCGCTGACCGAAATGGGCGTGACCTGCTCCATGCTCGGCGATGCGGACGCGAAACATGCCGATGCCGTCTATGTCGCCTGGCACCCTGATTGCGTGATGGACCACATCCATCTGGGCTGCGAGCGGGTGATGGACGGCGCCGCCTTCCTTTCTGCCAGCGACGTACCCTTTTTCGCCACCAAGGAGGGCCGTTCGTTCGGATACAGCTGCGCGATCAACGGCGCGATCAACCGCGTCACCGGCGTCGAGCCCGAACCCACCGGCAAACCCAGCGCCCATGCGATGAATGTGATCGCCGAAACGCTCGGGATCGCCAAAGCAGATGTCGGCGTGGTGGGAGATGATGCAACCGCAGAAATGCTCATGGCTCGGCAGGCTGGCGCGATTGGAATTGCCGTGACCAGCGGTGCCACCAGCGCCGGGGAATGGGCCGCGCAGCCTCCTGAAAAGACACCCGATCTGGTGATCGCCAATATCGGCGAACTGGTGGAGGCGTGCGGTTTGGGTTAGGCCTGCCGCATGACCCTCGGCTTCTCCGTCAATGAATTGATTCCGCGAGCGCGCGGTGGCGGGCAGCTCAAGATCGGCCTGGCCAAACTCGACGAGAACGAGTGGCTCCAGCTCGATCCCGACCTTGAAGCCCGCAGACAGGGTTTCGCCGCCCATCCCGAAGGCGTGCAGCTTACGCCAGAAGCCGAAGCACCGGGGCGCGAACTGGCGCAGATGCTCGGTGTCGAAGGCGGATTGCCCGAGGCGGCACTCTCCGCATGGGAGGATATGTGCCTGCTCACGCGCCGCCCGGACGAGGAGATTTACCGCCTGATCGGCGCGGCTGTGGCTTTTCCCACCGACTGGCATCCGGCGCAGAAGATGGGCCTGCCCATGACCGCGCTGCACGGCCCGATCGACGGCTATGAGGAGCAGCTTTCCGCCCCGGTCGACCGCTTCATGACGAAGCTCAAGCCCGGCGCGATCTATGGCCGGTGCAACTGGTTCATCGCGCCCACATCTTCTCTGCGCTGGATCGCCGAGGGGCCGCCCGAGAAAGCCTTTGCCCATGTCACCCCCGCAAATGCGGGCGAGGCGCTGTTCGCGCGATCCGAGCGCCAGACCCTGCGCCGCTTGCCGCAAACGGGCGCGATCCTCTTCACCATCGGCGTCTATGTCACTCCGTTGGGGGAACTGACTGACGAAAACCTCACCAAGATCGCAGGCGCGGTGGCGGAAATCGGCGCGGGCGAAGGTGACCGGCGCGGTTCTCCGCATTATGCTGCGGCGTTGGCAGGTTATGCTGCCAATCACCCTGCATAGAAAAATCGTCACCCTGAACTTGTTTCAGGGTCCATTCCGCCTCAAAAGAACTGCATGAAAAGGAAAAATGGATGCTGAAACAAGTTCAGCATGACGAGATCAGGACAAACTGGACGCGCGCAGAAATCGCCGCGCTGTTCGACCTGCCCTTTACCGAACTGCTCTTCCGCGCGGCACAGGTGCATCGCGCACACCACCAGCCGGACGAGGTGCAGCTGTGCACGCTGCTCTCGATCAAGACGGGCGGGTGCCAGGAAGATTGCGGCTATTGCAGCCAGAGCGTGCATGCCGACAGCGGCGTGGAAGCCACCAAGCTGATGGATGTGCGCGAAGTGCTGCAACGCGCGGCGCAGGCCCGCGATGCCGGATCGCAGCGCTTCTGCATGGGGGCCGCGTGGCGCAATCCCAAGCCGCGCGACATGCCCAGGATCGTGGAGATCGTGAAAGGCGTGCGCGCAATGGGGATGGAAACCTGCATGACGCTCGGCATGCTCACGCCCGATCAGGCGCAGCAACTCTCCGAAGCGGGCCTCGATTACTACAACCACAATGTCGATACCGGCCCCGAATATTACGAGCGCGTGATCACCACGCGCAATTACCAGGACCGGCTCGATACGCTGGAAAATGTCCG
>JAHEBH010000057.1 GCA_024642335.1 Erythrobacter sp. | reverse complement strand
AAGATGGCGGAGACGGAGGGATTCGAACCCTCGATACCCCGATAGAGGTATGGTTCCTTAGCAGGGAACTGGTTTCAGCCACTCACCCACGTCTCCGCATTCGCCACAATGTGCCAAAGCGGCGAACCGTGGCGCGCTATAACCATGGTGCAGGCACCCCGCAAGTGGTGCTGCGGCAATTGTTTCAAAGATGCAATCCGGCCCACCAATCGATTCAACTCGTCGCAAAACAGACTCGGATTGCCGCGCGTTCATTGCCGCTTCACGCGCGAAGGATTCTGATGCGCCATGAAAGACTGCGTCCCGGGGAATGCCCGGGCAGATATGAAGGACAAGACCATGTTGACCCGGTTTGCAGACAAGTGCCGCAAGGGAGCGCTCGGCCTCGCAGTGGCATTGCTGGCCGGCCTTGCCGCCGCGCCGCTTGGCGCGCAGTCGATCGAGACGATCGACCCCGACATGGCGATCGATGCCGATCTGGCGCAGGCGGGCGAGGAGCTGCCGGCCAAGGAGCCTTCGCAAAGCTCGGCTCCCGTTGCGACACCGAGCGCGCGTTACGACCAGGATTCCGTCAACGCGCCCGATGCCTCGCTGGAACTGCCGCCGGCAACCTATCCTGCGCACGAAGAAGTGGCCTCTACAGAAGCTGCACCCGACGCCGCAGTCGCCAGTTCTGGAGCGACCTATGCCGAGGATGACCTGATTGGTGCCGCCGAAGGCGTGTTCGGCAAGGGGGCGGAAGGCATTGCCCGCCTGATCGAGGATTTGCTGGAGAAGCAGGGCGAGCCCAACGGCTATATCGTCGGCCGCGAAGCTGGCGGTGCGTTCGTGCTTGGCCTGCGCTATGGCTCCGGCACGCTCCACCATGCGATCGAAGGCAATATGCCGGTCTACTGGACGGGTCCTTCGATCGGCTTCGATGCAGGGGCCAATGCCGGCAACACCTTCGTGCTGGTCTACAACCTCAATGACTCGGACGACCTCTACGAGCGCTTTCCGGCAGGCGAGGGGCAGGCTTATCTGGTGGGCGGGTTCCATGCCAGCTACATGCGCCGCGGCAATATCGTGCTGATCCCGATCCGCGTGGGTGCGGGCCTGCGGCTGGGGGTCAATGCGGGCTATATGAAGTTCTCGCGCAAGCAACGCTGGCTGCCTTTCTGACAATTGCGGAAAAAGCCGCCGGTTACCCACGTTTCACCTTGCGATAGGCCGCGCACCTCGGCATGGGGCGAGCCATCATGCTGGACAGACTCACCCAACAACCGCCCGACGCGCTGCTCGCGCTGATCAAGCTCCATGATGCCGATCCGAGGGACGACAAGATCGACCTTGGCGTGGGCGTATACCGCACCGCCGATGGCGGTACGCCCGTGTTCGCCTGCATCAAGGCGGCCGAACAGAGACTGGTCTCCGAACAGGACACCAAGGCCTATCTCGGCCCCGAAGGCGACATGGGCTTCGTCCATGCGCTGATGCCGCACATCTTTGCTGGGGCAGATCCTTCGCTGGCAGGCCGGATCGACGGCATGCAGACCCCCGGCGGGACCGGTGCGGTGCGCATCGCGGTGGCGATGGCCAGGAAGGCGGGCGTTACCCGCATCCTGATGGGCGCGCCCAGCTGGCCCAACCACGCGCAGATCCTGGCCGATACCGGGGTTGAACTGGTCAGCTTCGAGCACGCAGCTGCCGATGGCACGGCCAATATGGATGCCTTGCGTGCGGCCTTGCGCGCGGCTGGGCCTGATGATGCCGTGCTGCTGCATGGCTGCTGCCATAACCCCACGGGTGTCGATTACACGCCGGCGCAGTGGGACGAGATTGCCGGCCTGCTGGTCGAAACCGGCGTGCTGCCGATCATCGACCTTGCCTACCAGGGGCTGGGCCAGGGCATGGAAGAGGATGCCTATGGCACGCGCAAGGTTGTGGCTTCGGTTCCCGAAGCGCTGATCGCCTATAGCTGCGACAAGAACTTCGGCCTTTACCGTGACCGCGTGGGCGCCTTTTACGTGCTCGGCGCCAATGCAGCAGATGCTTCCAAGGCCATGTCCAACGGCTGTGCGCTGGCGCGCGCCAACTGGTCCATGCCGCCCGATCACGGCGCTTCCGCCGTGCGGCTGGCGTTGACCGATCCGGCGATGACGCAGCAATGGACAGACGAGCTCACATCCATGCGCACCCGCATCCGACAGGTGCGCGAGAAACTGGCGTCTTCGTCCAATGCAGGCGGTGTGAACCTCGTTCCGCTGGGCCAGCAACAGGGCATGTTTGCCATGCTGCCGCTGTCCAAGGAGCAGATCCAGGCGCTGCGTGACGATCACGGCGTCTACATGGCAGGTTCGGGCCGCATCAACATTGCCGGCCTGACGATGGGCAATATCGACAAATTCGTGGATGCGCTGGCCGCCGTCAGCGGCTGATCGGACTTCCGGAACTTTACACATTTTACAGGGTCCAGAAGAGAATTCTTCTGGGCCCTTTTTCCTTGCCGCGAATGCAGGTTTGATACCGAAGGGCTGAACCGGACTGCTTGGCATGGCTCGCGGAAGCTGGCACGTTATTGGCATTGTAGGAAAGCATCCCCCTGCCTGGGAAAGCGCCTAGGGGCTCGTGAAGGTCCCGATAACTATTCCGCAATGAATCCCTCACTATATTGCTTTCTCCAAGAAGGTTCGCGCCAGGCCATCACAAAGAATGGTCGTTGAGGCGTAGGACACTGAGGGGGGGTCGCAATGTCGTTTCCGTTCGCCGGAAGGCGCGGAGAAAAGCCGCAATTGGTGCCGTTGTCGGAAACGGCTCACCTTGCCTTGCTGAGAGAAATCGAGGCGGCAGGGGTCGGCTCCTTCTGGGCGACGAACGCGCAAGGCCAGCTCATCTACCTCTCCGACAAGGCCCAGGAATCCCTCGGCCCCGATTGCAGGAAGCTGATTGGCCGGGATCTCACCTCTGTATTCAAGGAATGCAGCCTCAAGGATGATAGCGATACGCAGCGCTCGCTGGCCTTCCGGATGCGGACCCAGGCCAAGATCACCGACCAGATTGTCGAAATCAGCCCGGAAGACAGCACAGCGAAGAATGCCGCATCGCTGCGTTGGTGGCAGGTCTCCGCGCGTCCCTATTTCGACAAGAAGGGTGAATTTTGCGGCTATCGCGGCATCTCTGCCGATATCACCAGCGAGTTTCGCCACCAGCAAAACATGGCGCGGCAATCGCAATACGACGAGTTGACCGGCCTCGCCAACCGCAGGCGCTTGCAGCAGCGGCTCACCAGCACCCTGAACGCCTTCAAGACCGCGGGCCGCGTCTGTGCGCTCATGATGCTCGATCTCGACCGCTTCAAGCAGGTCAATGATACGATGGGGCACCCCGCCGGGGACGAATTGCTCAAGCAGGTGGCAGAACGCCTCGGTGCCCTTATCAAGGATCGCGGCGAGGTGGGCAGACTTGGCGGCGACGAGTTCCAGATTCTGCTGCCCGACGTGGATGATCGCGGTGAGCTGAGCGAATTGGCAAAACGGATCATCCAGATGCTGTCGCAACCCTATTCGCTGAGCGGCCGGCGGGCGATCATCGGGGCGTCGGTAGGCATCGCCATCGCGCCCTATGACGGGATCGAGGCCGAAGACCTTGGCGGGGCCGTGGACCTTGCACTCTATGCAGCAAAGGCCGGCGGTCGCGGAACCTATTGCTTCTATCGTGCGGAGCTCAGGGATAGCGCCTCCCAGGCGGCAACGATCGAGGAAGACTTGCGCGATGCCCTGGACAAGGGGCAGCTGGCAATGAACTACCAGCCGCTCGTCGATCCGGCGAACAACAAGGTCAAGAGCTTCGAAGCCCTTATGCGGTGGGAGCATCCCGAGAAAGGGCGCATCTCTCCCGAAGTCTTCATTCCCATCGCAGAACAGACAGACCTGATAATCAAGCTGGGGGACTGGGCCCTGCGCCAGGCCTGCATGAACGCGGCAGAATGGCCGGGCGATATCTGCGTAGCGGTAAACGTCTCGGCCAAGCAGTTCATGAATGCCGATTTCACGAGGCTGGTCGCTTCCGTTCTCAAATCGAGCGGACTGCAAGCTGCGCGGCTTGAGCTGGAAATCACCGAAAGCGTCTTCGTTGGCAATGTCGAGGCGGTCGACAGGACATTTGCCGCGCTCAAGAAGCTGGGGGTTCGCCTGGCAATGGATGATTTCGGCACGGGCTATTCCTCGCTGGGCTATCTCAAACGCGCGCCGTTCAACAAGATCAAGATCGACCAGAGCTTCGTGCGCGGCTGCACCGAATCCGGCGATACCAATCCTGCGATCATTTCCGCCATTGTGGCCCTTGCCAAGGCGCTGGATATGGAAACCGTGGCCGAAGGTGTGGAGGCGATGGACGAGCTCAAGCTGGTCAAGGAACGCGGGGCAGACCTGATCCAGGGCTATATCTTCTCCAAACCCCTGTCGCAGGCGGAACTGCTCCAGCGCTTTGCCGAAGCCAAGCTGACCTTCAAGCCCGACGGCCCACCCCGCTATCGGGCGGACCGCATGTCCGTATTCCGCAAGATCGGATTGATCCACGAAGACCACTACTACGACGTGATGCTGCGCAACCTCTCCCCCACGGGCGCGCGTATCGAAGGACTATCCGGCGTGGCGGCCGGCACCCAGGTTGTGCTCGACCTGGGCGGCGGACAGCTGGTGGTGAGCAAGGTGGTGCACAGCAACGAGAACAGCCAGGGGCTGGAGTTCGAAACGGCGCTCATCAGCGATGGTTTTGGCGGGTTGATGACCCGCCACCGGGTATCGCCCTATGCCCTGGCAGAGGCGGGCGTGCCGCTCGCTGCCCTTGGGTCAGGTTCCTACCCGCTGGCCCAATGGCGAGGCGGAGACAAGAAACCCGCCAAGTTCGTGCAACTCGCGCTAGCCTGACCAACTGGATCCCCGGTCCGGTAAGGCGGCGGGGCCTAGCGCCTGTACATCGATCGCCATTTCGATGGTTGCATGCCGGTGCATTGGCAGAACCATCGGGAAAAGGCCGCAGTCGATGCGTAACCGACCATGTCGGCCACATGGGCGATCGTCCTGCTCGAAGTTTGCAGGTGCCGCTGCGCCACGGACAATCTCACTTCGTCCCGTATCTTCGCAAAGGTTGTATCATTGTTCTGGAGAAGCCGCTGCAGCTGGCGCGGGCTGTGCCCTGCACTGCGGGCCACTTCCTCAAGCGATATCCGCCCATCCGGCAGTTGGCGTTCAATCAGCCGCCGCAGTTGATCCAGCCAGGGTTCGTCGTGTCCTTCGACAGGACTGAACTTCAGAAGCTCAACAACGTGGCCAGCCATCAGCGTATCAGCCCGCGGATTCCTCGAGTCCAGAGCCTCCAGCGTGCAGGTAAAGCCGTTGAAGTGGCTATCGAACTCCAGAGGGCAGACAAAGAACTTGCGCCACAGCTCGATTTCCCGGGGCCGCGAATGGGTGAGATGGACAGCCCTTGGATGCCACTTTCCTCCGGAGGCCCCGGTCAGGAGCAGGAAGGCGAGGGCAATGCCGAGATTGACTGCCTGCCTGGCATTCCTTGCGGGATAGAGGTCCCAGCTTATCTCCGCCTCGGTTTCGTCGACATCGATCCTGACCTGAAGCAGGTCGTTGAAATGGCGGCGATTCCGAATGCTTGCTTCGATGACCTGCCTGGGACTGTCGAGATGTTGCATCAGGAGGGCGAGTGAACCGAGATCGGAAAATTTCCGGCGGTTCGCCATCAGGATCGCGAAACTGTCATTGCCGGTTTTGGTTGCAGCCAGTTCCAGCGCATCCACGACCCGCTGCGCTGCCAGCCGCCGTTCCGGGTACTCCAGATCGCCTGGACGGATGCCCGCCTCCTTCAGCAAGGCGAAACCGTCTACGCCGAGTTGCGTGCATGCCTCGACATAGCCTCTGAGGGACAGGACCCTCATCTGAAGTTCGGTGTTCGTGGACCTGTTCATTCCAAGTCCGGATTAC
This sequence comes from Erythrobacter sp., assembly GCA_024642335.1. Lineage (GTDB taxonomy): Bacteria > Pseudomonadota > Alphaproteobacteria > Sphingomonadales > Sphingomonadaceae > Alteraurantiacibacter. The sequence continues at coordinate 6,912 of JAHEBH010000057.1, read as the reverse complement.
TATCACAGCTTTCGCCGTGAAACGACGCAATTCCTGCCGCCAATCGCGGCTATGGTTCTGGAGGAGTCTTCACACGCCGATATGGCGGACGACCTTCTGCGAGGGCTTGAAACTACTTGTCCCGTGCGACCCGAGGACGAACTGACTTCAAAAATTCACCAGTCCGGCCAAGGCTCTTGAGCATGCCGGACGTGTGAAGACCAACTCATTTTACGCCTTCACGATGGATTCGGGTATGCAAAACGCGCCAGATTTTTTACAGTTCGTGCCAATCCGTGAAGCGCCAGCCCGCCTTTCGCGCGAATTCTTCCGTTTCTTGCTGACTCGGTGCCATCGGGTGGCTATCAGGGATTTGCGACCCGAGGACGATCTGCAAGATCGTTCTTTACCTATACCTCCTCCTGCCTTGTCGGGAGGAGGTTTTTTCATGTCATCGGATGTGGCGCCCAATCTTTCGCATGGCCAACCTTTCGCATGGCCAATCCTTCGCATGGAGAGCGTGGATTACTCAGCCCTCATCCCCGCAAGCTTGCCATGCGCTGGAGATAGCGCGCGACAACGTCGATCTCCAGGTTCACCTCGCCGCCATGGCGCAATTCGCCCAGCGTGGTGACTTCGGCCGTATGCGGGATGATGTTGAGGCCGAAATGGACCGATCCGTCGGGCCGGTCGGTCAGCGAGTTCACGGTCAGCGACACGCCGTCCACCGTCACCGATCCCTTGGCGGCAATAAAGGGGGCAAGCTGTGCAGGTGCGGCGATGGTGGCGCGCATGGAATCGCCCTCGGGCTGCCAGTCATGCACACGGCCAACGGCATCGACATGGCCGGTCACGATATGGCCGCCCAGTTCGTCGCCAATGCGCAAGGAAGGCTCCAGGTTTACCTTTGCCCCTTCCTTCCACATGCCCTTGGCGGTGCGCGAGATCGTTTCCGCAGAGACATCCACCGCAAACCATGCTCCATCCCGACCATCCTGAGCCTTTCGAAGGGCGCCGCGCTTGACCACGGTCAGGCATACGCCCGAACAGGCGATGGACGCACCGATGGCGATCTTCGCGGGGTCGAAAGGGCAGGCGATCTGCACGCGCAGGTCACCGTGCTGTTCGGTCTTCTCGATCGTTCCGATGGCGGTGACGATGCCGGTGAACATCTTTAATCCCCTGTCTCTTTAGGCTGCGCGTAATCCGGCTGGTAGGTGAACAGCATATCGCCGCCAATGCGCCGCCGGTCAACGCAGGTAAAGCCGGGCGGAGGCGCGCCGCCGGGCGCAGCACCGAGCGCACCATAGGCAGGGATACCTTCGCCCAGATCTTGCGGTGCGCAATAGATCTGCAGGCAATCGACAAGGCCTGCCTGCAGAAATGCTGCCGCCGTTTCCGCGCCGCCTTCGACATACAGATATTGCATGGGCAACAGTTCGCCAACGTCATCGGGACTGGAGAGCGCCTCCCATCCTTCGGGGGCATGCCCCCGCGTCAGCACGAAGCGGCGCGGGCTGCGATCTTCGAGGCCGGGCAGGCGCACGTCGAGGCGCGGCGCATCCCTTCTCAGCGTGCCGCCCCCCACAAGAATCGCCTCTGCGCGCGCCCTTTCCCGGTGGACGTGCGCGCGCGCGGTTTCGCCGGTGATGGCAACAGGAGCGCCCGAAAGCGGGCCGATAAAGCCATCGCGGCTTACCGCCAGCTTGAGCGTGACATGCGGGCGGCCGCTGGCCTCGCGCGTCTGGAACCCGGCCAGACTGGCGCGGCTGGGCGCATGATCCGCAAGATCGGCTTCGATGCCCGCCGCGCGCAATCGGGCGACGCCCTTGCCATCGGTGCGCGGGTCGGGATCGCTGCAACCGATAACGACGCGCGCGATGCCAGAGTTCGCGACAAGATCGGCACAGGCGGGTCCGCGCGGCGATACATGGGCGCAGGGTTCGAGCGTGACATAGAGCGTCGCCCCGGCCGCAGCATCGCCAGCCTGCTTGATGGCTACTGCTTCTGCATGCGGGCGGCCACCTTGTCCCGTACAGCCGCGTCCCACTACGATGCCATCCTTCAAGACGATCGCGCCGACGGCGGGATTGGGTGCAGATAGGGGGCGGCTCCGTGCAGCAAGACTCGCCGCCGCATCGAGCCAGCGCTTGTCCTCAGCCAAGGGAGCCTTCCAGCGCGGCTGCGCAGAACTCTTCGACGGAGCGAGCGGTTTCAGCCGCTTCGGCAGTGAGGGCAGGGCGTACAGTCTGCTCATCCTCGTCTGCCTGATCGCGTTCGGCCCTCGCTTCCTGCTCGATCGCATCGACATCGATAAAGGTCGCCCGGCCAAGAGCCATGTAGATATCCCGGCGCAGCTCCGCGCGCTGCGCCAGACGGGCCTCGAGGTCGTCCTTCAGCTGCTGGTTGGCGCAGTTGGATGCGATGATCTGCTGCTGCGTGCGGCCTTCTTCCCAGGTCGAGATGAAAACAACTTCGGGCCTTGCGGGTTCGATGCGCTGGCTCTCGGGGATGAAGAGCATGAACAGAGCAAAGGTCACCGCTGCAGCCACGCCCAGGATCGGCCAGCGATGCTCGGTCGGCTGCCGCCAATGCTCCGCAAGGTCAAGCGCGGCCCTTTTGGGCGAAATGCGGCGGAGGAACTGCTTCATGCGCGCACAGATAGGCGCTGGGACGGAGGAGCGCCAGCCCCGGCGAGGCGATCAGCCGAATACGGCGTAAAGCGTGCGGCCCTGCTGTTTGAGCCAGCGATCGGCTGCGGCGAGATCACCGTCATAGATCGCGCCGAGCCGCGCATGGAAGGCGGGCGAATGGTCGAAATGGGTGAGATGGGCCACCTCGTGCGCCACGACGGAGCGGCGTACATGGTCGGGTGCCATGATCAGCCGCCAGTTGAGGCGGATGCAGCGCCCGCTGTCGCGTTCGCCCGTGCAGCTGCCCCACCGCCTGCGCGCACGGCTGAGGCGCAGGTCGGGCACATCCTGCCCGTCACGCTGGCAATAATGGGCCAGGTCGTGCGCCATATGGTCCAGCGCTTCGGCCTCCAGCCAGCGCCGTATGCGCGCCGACAGACTGTCGGTCGGACCTCCCAGCACCAGCCGGTCTTCTGCCAACTGCGGTTTGCGCCGGGCCTTTTCCTGCCAGTCGATCCGCACATCCCATCCGCGATAGGGCAATGCGGTACCGGGCTCGATGGCAATCATCTGGGGGATTCTGGCGAGCTGCTGCTCGATCCAGTCCGTGCGCGCACGGGCAAAGACCAGCGCATCGCGCGTGCGGCCCCATCTCGGCAGCGTCACCCGCAGCTCTCCGCCATCCGGTGCGAGGCGCATGGTCAGGCGCTTGGCGCTTGGATGGCGGCGGATGGCAATGGGCAGGGTGCGATCTGCAAGCACGACCTGCGGATTGCGGTGATCGTCCTGCAGCCAGTCGATCATTTGCCCCAATCCATCAGGTGATGTTCGAGCGGCCCGGCATCGACTTCGCTCACCACGCGGCCCGATACGGCCATGCCCGCCTGGCGCATCGCCTCCTGGCTGCCGGTGAGCAGGTGGTGCCATTCGGGTATCGGATCACCATCGGCGCGCAGGCGATAGGCGCAGCTCTTCGGCAACCAGCGGATCTTCTTCAGCAGCTCGGGCGTCAGGCGCAGGCAATCGGGGACGAAGGCCTTGCGGTGCCGGTAATTGGTGCAGCGCGCGGTTTCAGGATCGAGCAATTTGCAGGCGACGTTGGTCTCCAGCACTTCGCCCGTGTCCTCATCCTCTAGCTTGTGCATGCAGCACCTTCCGCAGCCGTCGCACAGCGCTTCCCACTCGTCGCGCGACAGTTTTTCGAGCGGAAGTTCCCAGAAGCGCTCTCTCATCGCACGAAAAGCTCCAGTTGCGCGACCACGCCCTGTGGTGATTCGTCCACCGGTAAGAGGGCGATTGGCCTCCCATCGCGGTCCATCAGGTAACCGGCGTTGGAATGCTGCATCAGATAGCCAATATTAGGATCATCCGGCCCGCGCGCATAGAAGACCGAGAAATTGTCTGCCGCCTGTTTTATCGCTTCGGGCGTGCCTGTCAGGCCGACCAGATTATCGCCGAAATTGGCGACATATTCGGCCACTTTCTCGGGTGTGTCGCGTTCGGGATCGATGGTGATGAAGATCGGCTGGACCTGGTCTGCCAGATCGGGGTTTTCGGCTGCCCACTGGCGGTATCCCAGCATCATGCGGGTGAGATCGAAGGGGCAGACATCCGGGCAAACGGTGTAGCCGAAATAGACCATGCGCCAGCGCCCGTCGAAATCGCTCCAGCGCACGGTTTGCCCTTGCGTATCGACCAGTTCGAACGGTCCGCCGATAGCTGCGCCTTCCAGCGGCGGGGGCGGGGCTGGCTGGTCACAGGCCGCCAGCAGGGGCAGGGCAAGCAATGCTGCAATTCGGGCAATGATCGGCATGGGCATGACAATCCGGTTCATGCTCTGCTAACGCGGTTCCAGCAAGATCGAATCCGGCAGGACTGATCTTCTGTCCGCAGGAATATTCTAAGGAGATACAAGGTGGCCAAGGTCGCTTTCAAACGGGCAATCGCGGCACTGGGCGTGGCATCTGCGCTGCTCATGTCTGCACCCGCCGCTGCGCAACTCTATTCGGATGGCTACCAGTTCCTGAAGGCGGTGGACGAAAAGGACGGGGACAAGGTCACCGAAATGCTCGATGAGCCGGGCTCTACCGTGGTCAATGCCCGCGATATCACAACCGGCCGCAGCGCGCTGCATATCGTGGTGGAAAGGCGCGATGTTACCTGGATCAATTTCCTCCGCCAGAAGGGCGCCAATGTGAACATTCGCGACAATGACGGCGTTACCCCTCTGATGCTGGCAGCGCAGATGGGCTTTGTCGAAGGGGTGGATGCGCTGGTCAGCCGCGGCGCACGTGTCGATGTGACCAATAATTCCGGCGAAACTCCGCTGATGTCCGCCGTCCATTCGCGCAACACGGAGATGATACGCATCCTGCTGCAGGCAGGTGCCGATCCCGATCGCTATGACAATTCCGGACGTTCGGCCCGCGATTATGCGCGGCTGCACGGTGAAACCGATGTCACCAACGACATTATCCAGCGCTACGAGAAGCCTGCCGACCAGCGCGAGTCCGCCGGCACTGTCTATGGGCCGAGCTTCTGATGGCTGAAGCGGCCGACGCCTCGCTGGACGGGCTGCGCCTCAGGCTGGCCCCCGCGATTGCACGTGCGGCGGTGTTTGATGGCTGGGGTGACGAGGCGCTGGCAGCTGCGGCGAAGGAACAGGACCTTGACCCCGCTGTGGCGCGCCTTGCATTTCCCGACGGCGCGATGGGCATGATTTCCGCCTGGGTCGAGAGCGTCGATGCCGCGATGGATGAGCGTTTCGGTTCGGGAGCGCTGGAAGGCCTGAAGATCCGCGACAAGATCCGCGAGCTGGTGTGGTTCCGGCTGGAGAAAATCGCGGGCATGGAAGAGGCTTTCAGCCGTGCGCTGGCTATCCAGGCCATGCCGCAGAATGCTCCGCGCGCGCTCAAGATGGGCTGGTCCAGCGCCGATGCCATGTGGCGTCTCGCGGGCGACACGGCCACCGATTACAACCACTATACCAAGCGCGCGATCCTCGCCTCGATCTATGCCGCGACGCTGGCGGTCTATGTGAATGACGAAAGCGAGGACAAGGTTGAAGCCCGCGCCTTCCTCGACCGCCGGATCGATGGCGTGATGAAGTTCGAAAAGGCCAAGGCCCGGTGGCTTGGCGGTAACCGCGAACATTTCGATGTGGCGCGGTTCCTGGGACGCCTGCGCTACAAGCAAAATTGATTTGCATCATTCTATTGAGAAGCAGTTGCAAATAGCGCGACTCTCTGGCACCGCGCGCTAGAGAAATATCGCACATGACACTCGACAGCCTTCCCCCGCTCACCCGTGCAGAGATCACCAGCGTGGACTGGGATTCGCTCGCTCCCGAAGAGGCCAAGCGCCTGCGCGCGCTGGGCATCGATGTCGGTGCACGGATCGCCATCGCCCATCGCGGCATCTTCGCCGGCAAGGACCCGATCGCCATCATGATCGGGCGCATGACGGTGGCACTGCGCCGGGTGCATGCCAAAGCCATGACGGTGCAGGAAGTATGAGCGGGCTGCGCACTGCCGCGCTGGTCGGCAATCCCAATGCGGGCAAGAGCGCGTTGTTCAATGCGCTCACCGGCGCGCGGCAGAAGATTGCCAACTATCCCGGCGTTACCGTGGAACGGAAGTCAGGCCGCATGCTGCTGCCTTCCGGCGCGCCAATCACGCTGATTGACCTGCCCGGTTCCTATTCGCTCGATCCCTCCAGCCCCGACGAGGAAGTGACCCGCCGTGTGGTCATGGGTGAGTTCGCAGGCGAGGCGACGCCCGATGTGCTGATCGTGGTGGCCGATGCCGCCAACCTCGAACAGCACCTGGTCTTCGCGCAGGAGATGATCGGACTGGGCCGGCCCACGGTGGTGGCGCTCAACATGGTCGATCTGGCGGAGCGTGACGGGCTGGTGGTAGATCCCGCGGCCTTGTCCGACGCATTGGGCGTGCCGGTGGTGCCGACCGTTGCCGTGCGCAAGCGGGGACTGGACCTGCTGGCGGAGGCGGTAGAAGGCTCGGGCGGGCAGGATATGAGCCAGCGCCACCAGGTCGCGCGGCTTACCCTGCCCGAAAGGCGACTTGCGGCGCACAATATCACCCAAGGCGCAATTCTGTCAGAATCGGCAGCACACCAGCTTCATGCGAAGCTCGACAAGCTGCTGCTGCACCCCTGGCTGGGCCCGGTGATCCTGTTCGGATTGCTGTTCGTGATCTTCCAGGCGGTGTTCGCCTGGGCGACGCCCTTTGCCGATGCGCTGGATACGGGCATTTCATTGCTGATCGACCTTGCCGTGGCGACC
>JAHEBH010000056.1 GCA_024642335.1 Erythrobacter sp. | reverse complement strand
GCCTTGCCAGTCCCGCGCAATTGCGCGCCAGCCTTCTTCGATGGGCATTGTTTCTCGTTCCGACTGTCATGCTGATGGGCTTCCTTTCCGGGCAAGTCTCGGGCAGCGGGGCGGACGATCCCTGGTTCGCCGCGCTGACCAAGCCTGCCATTTACCCGCCGCCGATCACCTTCGGCATCGTCTGGAGCATCCTCTATGCGGTGATGGGCTTTGCGCTGGCGCTGGTCTGTTCGGCATGGGGCGCGCGCTGGCGGCCCTGGGCGGTGCTCGCCTTTCTGGTGCAGTTCGTGCTCAACCTCGCATGGTCGCCGGTTTTTTTCATGCAGCATGATATCCGGTTGGCGCTGGTGCTGTTGGTCGCAATCGATATCGCGCTCATCGTCACCATCTGGCTGTTCTGGAAAGTGCGCCGCAGCGCTTTCTGGCTGATGCTGCCCTACCTTGGCTGGGTGCTCTTCGCGACGGTGCTCAACTGGCAGTTCCTCGAGCTCAACCCGGATGCGCGCGAAATCCAGTCCAATAACGCCGTCCAGCGTGTAGTATTGTAACCCTTGCCAGACGCACCGGCACAAACCACATAGGCACCATGCAAAGCGAAAACCCGATCATCGCCGACTTCGTCAAAATGGCCAATTCCGCTGCGGGAACGCTGGCGGGCATGACGCGCGAGGCGCGCGACAATGCGCGTGAGCGGATGAAAGAGGCGCTCGGCGGCATGGACTTCGTCACCCGTGAGGAATTCGACACGGTGAAGGCGCTGGCCACCAAGGCGCGCGAGAAGTGCGATGAGCTGGAAGCCCGTCTGGCTGCGCTGGAAGCGACCAAGGGCAATTAGGCGCGACGGGCGCCTGCCCGCGCAAAATCTCCCGCCTCAATGGCGAGTGATAAAGTCCCGGCCGATCGAGTGTTCGGCCATGCGGTTGCAGCGCGTGGACATTTGCGAATAATGCTCGTCCACCGCCCGTTGCCGCGCATTGCCGCGCGGCATGTCGCGCACTTCCTGCGTGGCATCGCGTAGTTCTTCAATCTTGCTGTCGCGCAGTGCCACGACCTTTTCGATATCGCTCTCTGGCTGCGTTGAAAGCCGTTCGGTCGCCCATTCACCCACTCGCTCTTCGGAAACGGTAAAGCCCAGCTCGTTGCAGGCGGCGCCCATGGCCAGCATCTCCGCAAGGAACTCGATCTGGTTATCGCTCAAGGGAGCGGGTGTGTCCTGCGCTTGCGCAGCGACGCTCCCCGCCGCCAGCAAGGCCAATGCCAGTCCAGGTGCCTTCATCGCTCAATCCTCCCGCCTTACAACGATTTGCGACCATATGCTTTTGCTGCAAGGCCGACAACTGTCTACAAATAGCTGTGAGCCTGGCTTGCACCACGCCCGGTCGCGGGGCACACGCATATCCATGCACATCCGCGCACCCGCCATCCTTGTTGCTGCCCGCCAGCATGGCGAAACCGCGGTCGTTGCGCGCTTCCTGACCGAGGAATACGGGCTGCTCGCTGCCTATGTTGCGGGCGGCCGCGGGCGGCAGCTTCGGCCGGTGATGATCCAGGGCAATGTGGTGGAATTGCAAGTCTCCGCCCGGTCGGAAAACCAGCTTCCCTTCGCCAAGGTGGAACTGGTGACCAGCCGCGGGCCCTACCTGACGGAACCCCTGCCTGCCGCGGCAATCGGCTGGACCTGCGCGCTGACGGCAACCACCTTGCCCGAACGCCATGCCTATCCCGAGCTGCATTCGGCGCTGTCCGCCCTGCTCGATGCCATTTGCCATGCACCTTCCGCGCGCGGATGGGTGGGGGCGCTGCTTGCCTACGAGAACTTGCTGCTGCGCGAGCTGGGCTACGGCGGGGCGAGGGTGCGCCCCGAAGGCGACCTTTCCGCGCTGATGGAAGAAATGGACGCGCTGGCACCCTCGCTTGAGCACTACCTGCTTGCCGACCGGCGCACAGACGTTATGGCGGCGCGCTCAAGGTTACGCGAATTGCTCGAACGGATTGTCTGATGAAGATCGCATGTCTCGCCGGTGACGGTATCGGCCCTGAAATCATGGCAGAGGCGCTCAAGGTGCTCGATGCGCTGGGTCTGCCGATCGAGGTCGCGCATGCCGATGTTGGCGGCACGGCCTACAAGAAGCACGGCCACCCGCTCCCTCCTGAAACGCTCGAACTGTGCAAGGCTTCGGACGCCGTGCTGTTCGGCGCGGTGGGCGATCCGTCCTGCGACAATCTGGAACGTCATCTGCGCCCCGAACAGGCGATCCTGGGCCTGCGGCAGGCGTTGACGCTGTTTGCGAACCTGCGCCCCGCCACCATGTTCCCCGGGTTGGAAGACCTTTCCGCCCTGCGCCCCGAAGTCGCCCGTGAAATCGACCTTTTGATCGTGCGCGAGCTCAACGGCGATGTCTATTTCGGCGAAAAGGCGATCCGCACGCTCGAGGACGGCCGCCGCCAGGGCTTCGATTTCATGTCCTATGCCGAGGATGAAGTGCGCCGCATCGCACATGTCGCATTCCGCGCCGCACAAGGCAGGAACAAGCGCCTGTGCAGTGTGGACAAGGCCAATGTGCTCGAAACCAGCCAGCTGTGGCGCGACGTGGTGATCGAGGTCTCGGCCGAATATCCCGACGTCGCGCTCAGCCACATGTATGTCGACAATGCCGCCATGCAGTTGGTGCGCAACCCTGGCCAGTTTGACGTCGTCGTGACGGGCAACCTCTTCGGCGACATCCTTTCTGACCAGGCGAGCATGTGTGTGGGCTCGATCGGACTGCTCGCCAGCGCCTCGCTGGGAGAGGACCAGACACAATACGGAACGCGCGGCCTTTATGAGCCGATCCACGGCTCGGCCCCCGATATCGCCGGTCAGGGCAAGGCCAACCCGATGGCAATGATCCTCAGCCTAGCCATGCTGCTGCGCCATTCTCTGGGGCTGGAAGCGGAAGCTGCCCGCGTGGAGGCCGCCGTTGCCAAGGCGCTGGAGGACGGCGTGAAGGGTGCCGATCTTGGAGGCACTGCCGGCACCAGCGAACTGGGCGATGCGGTTTTGGCGCGGCTCTGATTTTATCCTCCCCGGTCCGGGGAGGGGGACCACCCGAAGGGTGGTGGAGGGGAATCAGAGGCCTTAGAACGAGTGTGCAGGTGCCCCTCCGTCAGCGCTGCGCGCTGCCACCTCCCCGATACGGGGAGGATCGTTTGCATAAACCTTATGGTTAACTTTGCGCATTAGTGCGCTAGTTCATGGACATGACTAGTCACGACTTCCAACCGGCAGGCGAGGCTGCGCAGCATGCTGCGCGACTCGAACTGGCCGTGGTGCTGCCCACGCTGAACGAGAAGGCCAATATCGCGCCCATGGTCGCGCGGCTGGAGGAGGCGCTCGGCCCCACGGGGTGGGAAGCGGTGTTTGTCGACGACAATTCGCATGACGGTACGGCGGAAGAGGCGCGCCGTATCGGGCAGACCGATCCGCGCATCCGCGTGATCCAGCGCATCGGCCGCCGCGGGCTTGCCAGCGCTGCGATCGAGGGCATGTGCGCCACGGCTGCGCCATACGTGGCGGTGATGGATGCGGATCACCAGCACGACCCCGCGCTGCTCAAGGATATGCTTGCCGCGGTGAAATCGGGCGAAGCAGACCTTGCCTATGCCAGCCGCTTTGCGGACGGGGCGAGTGCAGGCGGGCTTTCCAGCAAGGGCCGCGAGAAGGGCAGCCGCCTCGCCAATGCGCTGGCACGAAAGCTGACCGGCACCGAGCTCTCCGATGCGATGAGCGGCTTCTTCCTGCTGCGTACCGAACAGCTTCGCAAACAGGCGCATGATCTTTCCGGCATCGGCTTCAAGATCATGCTTGATATCCTCGCCACAGCGCGGCCGCAGCTCTCGGTAAAGGAATTCCCCCTGAAATTTGCAGAGCGCCGCGAAGGCGAAAGCAAGCTCGACCACGGCGTGGTGCTCGATTTCCTCGCCGGATTGTACGAGCGTTATCTCGGCCAGATCATTCCCACCCGCTTTGCCCTTTTCGGGACGGTCGGCGCGATCGGTGTGGTGGTGCATATGGCGGTGCTCTCGCTGGTTTACCTGGTGCTGGGCAGCGGCTTCGCGATGGGCCAGGCGGTGGCGACCGTTGTGGCGATGACCTTCAACTTCTGGCTCAACAACCTGCTCACCTATCGTGACAAGAAACTGACCGGATCGAAGGCGTTGTTCTGGGGCTGGCTGGGCTTCTGCGCCACCTGCGCCGTGGGTGCTTTCGCCAATGTCGCGGCAGCCGCCATGCTGGAGGCAAACGGCTTCCACTGGGCGCTCTCGGCCATTGCCGGCATCGTGCTGGCATCGGTGTGGAACTATGCCTTGTCGAGCAGGTTCGTGTGGGGACGTTTCAGGTAAGGCACTCGCTGCCACGCAAACGTTGTCTTCACATTTTTCCTCTACGGCAACTCACTGACACAGATGGAGGAATGGTGTGAAGAGCTTCGGCCGGAAGGCAAGTGTCCAGCGTCTCAGCGAGTATGAAAGGCGCAGGGTCGGGCGGACAAACGTGTCCGTGCCCGGTTCCCTCGATACGCCGGCTACACGCAGGTCAGTGGTCCTCGCCGATGTTTCGCCCACGGGTGCGAGCGTTCGCGGGCACGACCTTCCGAAGGTAGGAAACTTCGTGAAGCTGGATATCGAAAGCTCGACGGTATTCGGCACGGTGATCTGGCAGAAGGGCGAGAATTGCGGGCTGCAATTTGACGAGTTCCTGACCAAGGACGAAGTCAAATTGTTCGACCAGGCCCACAAGGAAGCCAGGGATCTGGACATGGAGTCCTGGCCGGATCAATCGCAGTCCGATGTCGCCTGAAGTTCTTGGGCCAAGGTCGGCGGAGTAGCGATTTCACCGCTTAATCGTGAAAATCGATGATCCGCGGATGGGTATTGCGGTGATTGTGATCATCCGGCCCTTCGCCGATGGCCCAGGTCACATGCGTGATGATCTCGTAGCCATTCTCTTCGCGGCTGTAGACATTGGCACGGCCCTGTGCGTCGCGACCGATCGGGGTGCCCCAATCGGCAGGCGAGTTGCCCGGCACGCCGAGCTTCCTGCCCTTTCCTCCGCCATTGCCACCGCCGCCGGGGCCAGACGTGTCTCCACCGCCATGACTGTGCGCATAAATTTGCGCGAGCATTTCGAGATCGTGGGCGTCGGGATGTTCATTGCCTTCTGGCAGGTCGGTATATTCCATGCATGACGTGGTAAGATCGGTGCTGAAATCCTCATTCTGGTGACCAAGGCCGTAATCGTGGCCGATTTCCTGGCACGTCACCAGCTGGCGCCAAGTCGGAGTATTATAGGGAGCGGCGTCAAAATAGGTGTCGTTCAGCTTGGTCGATCCGGCGACAATGTGCCTGTCACGCCCGCGTGATACCGAAATGGTGGCAATGCCAAGCCATCCATTGTCGCCATATGCATCATTGCATACGTGAATTTCCCCTGACCTGAGGGCGCAGGATGGATCGGCGTTTCCAGTCGCCAAGGGGGAGTTGATATAGGCCGAACCATTCCAGTCTGCGACGGCATCCGCCACATGGGAAATCCAAACCCCGGTTGTGTTGTCGATCACGGGAATCAACAGCTCAGGATCAGCACGTTGCCAGTGATAATCGCCCCAGGCGTGGTCAGCCAATGCAGGAGTCGCCAGTGACGCTGCAAGTCCGCCAGCCGTCACGCAAAGCAATGCAATTGCTCTCTTGTTCCGCTTCATGACCTTGTGTCCCCCCAAGATTTGATCAAGTCATCTGCACGCAAGGCCGGTGTGACCACGTGGCATATGTATTCACCCTACCAGATGTGCCCAACATTGGCCATGCGATCTGATCCATGTCCGCAGATGATACAAGGGCGAATGCTACCGCCAGCCCTCGACCCAGGCATAATCCAGGAATGACTGCTCGCCCGCCAATGCTGCGGCACTGAGGATGGGGTAGAACCAGGCGAACAGGCCGAGCGATCCCGCTACAATCACCACAGGCACCAGCCGTTCGCCCCTTTGCCACATTTGCTCAACGCCCAGCGCCAACGCGCCCATTCCGAAGCAATGGGGCAGCAGATAGTGATAATAGAACTGCACCGGTTTGGGCGCGACGATCCACAGCGCGAGGCTGGCGACATAGAGCACCACCATCGCCCCGCAGTCGCGCCGCCCTTGCTTCACAGCCGCCCAGCCGCACCAGGCGAGCGCGGGAAGCATGGCGAGCGAAGACAGCGGATTGCCGATCATCAGCACGCCGCGGATGGCGCCATCGGCCTCCTCGTAAAGGTACCAGATGGCACGCCAGTTGCTCACCCATTCCCACCAGTTGCTCTGATAGGGATGCGCGGCGAGCGTCTGCGTCTGCAAATCGAGCATCTGCACATGCAGCGCGATCAGGCCCGATGGATTGCTAGAGACATGGTCGTAGAAAAGGAAGGGCCAATAGCAGGCGGCATAAGTCGCGAGCGGCAGTGCGCCGAGCCAGATCGCCGCTTCCCACAGGCTCATTCCGCCCACAGGTCCGCCGCGTATCGACCGCACCGGACGGCGGCGACCGGCATAGAGCCTTGCGGCAAGGAAGCCGAGGCCGGGCAGCATGGCCAGCGGGATGGCGTTCCACTTGGCTGCCATCGCCGCGCCCAGCGCAACGCCCGCAATCGCCAGCCGCCAGCGCGCAGTCTCGTTCTCCCTCACCGCCCCCGCGCACATCCACAGTGCCAGCAGCATGAAGCCCGCCATGAAGATATCGAGCATGGCAATCCGCGCCTGCACCAGCAGCGGAAACGCGCTGAGCAGGAAGACACCCGCCAGCACGCTTGCCATGCGGCTTTGCGAGGCAAACCACATGCCGCGCATCCCGGCGAAGACAGCGAGTACACCGAACAGCCACGCCATGCCGCGCCAACCGAGCGGATTGTCGCCGAAGACCAGCACTCCGGCAGCGATCAGCTGCTTGCCAAGCGGCGGGTGTTCGAGGTTCATCGCCCGCCCCAGCGCGATCAGCTCGCGGACGGCGGGCAGGTAATGCACCTCGTCGAAGAATGGTTGTGAGGGGATGGTCAGGCGCAGCGCTGCCAGCAATCCGAACAGCGCAGCAATCGCGGCATGCCAGCGGATCGGATCGGCAAGATGCGGGGGCGGCTGGCTCATGCAGTGTCAAGGAGTAGTCGGCGGCAGAATGAGTCGCAACAAGAAGCACGCTTGCCCAGCCCCGAGTGCCGCCCTAAACGCGCATGACTATGAAGAAGACAACCGGAATCGATCGTTCGAAGACTGCCAAATGGCGCCCGGCCACCCGTGCGGTGCGCGCGGGCACCTGGCGTTCGGACCATGGCGAGACGAGCGAGGCGCTCTATCTCACCAGCGGCTACACTTATGACGATGCGCAGACCGTGGCGGATCGTTTCGCCGGTGAAGCCAGCGGCATGCAGTATTCGCGCTTCCAGAACCCCACCGTGGCCATGCTTGAAGAACGCATAGCGGCGATGGAAGGGGCAGAGGCCTGCAAGGCGCAGGCGAGCGGCATGGCGGCGATGACCAGCGCGCTGCTGTGCATGCTATCCGCAGGCGATCACGTGGTGGCGGGCCGTGCGGCCTTCGGTTCGTGCCGCTGGATACTCAACAACGTGCTCAACCGCTTTGGCATCACCCATACGGTGGTGGACGGGCGCGATAATGCAGCGTGGGAAGCGGCAATCCAGCCCAACACCAAGGCCTTCTTCTTCGAGACGCCCGCCAATCCGACAATGGACATCGTGGACCTTGAATTCGTCTGCGGGCTGGCGAAGTCGAAGGGCATCACCGCCGTGGTGGACAACGCCTTTGCCACCGCCGCCTTGCAGCGACCGCTCGAATTCGGCGCCGATGTGGTCGCCTATTCCGCCACCAAGCTGATGGACGGGCAGGGCCGCGTGCTTGCCGGTGCCATCTGCGGCAGCGAACAGTGGATCAACGAGGTGCTCTCGCCCTTCCAGCGCAATACCGGGCCGATCTGCTCACCCTTCAACGCCTGGGTGGTGCTGAAGGGGCTGGAGACGCTCGACCTGCGCGCCCATAAGCAGAGCGAAAATGCGCTGCAGGTCGGCAAGTTCGTGGCAGAAAGGGTCGAGAAGATCCTCCATCCCGGACTGCCGAGCTTCGACCAGCACAACCTCGCGATGAAGCAGATGGATGCCTGCGGGCCGATTTTCAGCTTTGTGGTTGAAGGCGGGCGCGGCAAGGCCTTCGCTGTGCTCGATGCGCTGGAGCTGGTCGATATCTCCAATAACATCGGCGATGCCAAGAGCCTCGCCTGCCATCCGGCCAGCACCACGCACAATAACATGGGGCCGGAAGGTCGCGCCGAAATGGGCGTGGAAGAAGGCATGATCCGTATCAATATCGGCCTGGAAGACCCGCTCGACGTGATCGAGGATCTGGAACGGGCGTTCGACAAAGCGGGCGTTTAGACACGAGTCCACTTGCCGCGCGGCGGAATCCCGTTACCTTCACGACTCGTGATGATCCGGGATGCCTTGAACTGGCTGTTTCAGCATGTTGCCATTACCGCGGGCGTGACCGTGCGCGTGTCGGTGAACTTCATGCCCGAGCAATCGCGCGTGGAAGCGGGGCGGTGGTTCTGGGTCTATCATATCCGCCTGGAGAACGGCCGCGACGATACCGTCCAGCTCCGTTCGCGCCACTGGCGCATCAACGATGCGCGCGGAATGGTGAACATCGTCGATGGCGGAGGCGTGGTGGGCGAAACGCCCGTTCTCAAGCCCGGCCAGACGCATGACTATGTCTCTGGCTGCGAACTGACCACGCCGCGCGGCGCGATGGAGGGGCATTACACCTTCTCGCGCGAGGACGGGACGCTGTTCGAAGTGGCGATACCCTATTTCCCGCTCGCTGCGCCGACAGAGGGCGGCGATTAGGCTTCCTGTCTACCGAACCCGCGCCGGTGCCATGATCACTGCATTGGCCAGCAGCATGTCCAGCCCGTCAAGATAGCCGCGCACCGCTGGATCGTGGGTGAAGCCGATAGCGAGGCCTTCTCCCGCGGGCTGGGCCACCATGTAGGGCTTGAACGCCATCTGGCGGCGGTTTTCGTCCCACACGTATCCACTCGCGAGCAGGGTGTCGGCATCGGCGAAGCGGACAACGTTATAGCCTTCTGCCTGACCGAGCGGGGCAAAGACCAGGTCTCCGGCGGCAAAAACAACCGGTGCTGCATTGTCATAGCCTGCAGAAAGGAAAATATCGGCGTCGATGGCTGTACGCAGCAATGCACCCGGCAGCGTATCGGGACGCCGGGTCCTGTCGGCAATCATTTCGCGATATTCGCTTTCGCCGCCGATGGCTTGTCCGGCGACTTCGCCCTTGCGTTCTTCGTCTTCGCCGGAGGGTTCACCACCCAGCACCGTTTCGCGCTGCAGGGAGAAGATGGCCGTGTTGCCTTCGCCCAGGTCCGTCAGGGCTTCGCCCATCGCGACAACCACGCCGCCATTGCGCGCGTAGGTGGCAATGGCGGTCCGGCCCGCTTCGCCCAGAGCGTCGGCATAGCTGCCGTCGGGCACCAGCAATATGTCGTAGTCGCCCAGTTCGGCCCGGGCGACAGTGCCCGTGCGGATCGGCGCGACGGGGATGCCGAGGCGTTGTTCCAGCGTGTAGCGCAGCCCGCCAGCGGATGTCGGGTTGACGCCATTGTCCCACAGCATGGCGACCTTTGGCATGGCGAGCCGCACGAACTTGTCGCTGCCGAGATTGGGGCCGTCATCCACCCAGCCGCTTGTCAGAGCGATCGTTTCCGCACCGATGTTGCGCGCCATTGCGGCCAGTTCGTCGATCCTGTCCGGATTGTCGCCACGCGAGAAGACCACCGTTCCACGCGGAAATTCCGTTGCTCCGATGGTGAAGGCGGTGTCGGTCGCGCGGCCTACCAGCCCGGCACCCAGGGCTTCGGCCACCAGGCGCACCTGGCCGCTGTCTGTCCAGCGCACGGCCATGCCGAAGGCTCCGGCCTCGTCGGCGCGATCGGACAGGGTGGAGCCTTCTGCAACGGGGGTGCCGTTCGCAGGGGCATTGCAGAGCGCAACGTCGAGGCCCGACATCATGCCCACCGACCAGGCGGTGGTATCGTAGAGCTCATGCGGCAGGCCGTGGTCACGGCGTGCCTCCTGTGCGGCGATGTCATCCGCCGCAAGTGCGGTGTTTTCGTCCAGCAGGCTGCGGATCAGCCGTGCGGCCGGCTGGTTGAGCGAGACACTGAGGTAACCCTCCGGGTAGCTCCGTCCGCAGGCGTTGGCGGGGCCACCAACATGGTTGACCGCAATCCCCTGGAAGACGAGGCGTTGCCCCAGCTGTTCGGCATTCCAGCGCTTCTGCGCCAGGTTGATGACATAGGTCCCGCTTCCCGCCTGGCCGGCCGCAGCGCTGCGACGATAGGCGGCATAGTCGCGCAGGAAGAGGCCGGCATTCTCGGCCACGGTCTGTGCCGTCGCCAGCGTGGTGACGAAGTGATTGCGCACGCCCTCGGCATAGGTCAGCTGCGTGTCGTCCAGGCGATCGAAGAAAAGACCACCGGCACCGGATTGTTCGAAAGTCATGGCAACCGACCCGTTCAGCGTGGGCCATGTGTCGGCATAACCGGGGTAAAAGAGGTCAAAGACTTCGCGCGTGTAATAGGGCTGTCCCATGCGATCCATCCAGCCCGCGATATTGCGGCCCAGTAACACCTGCTTGTCACGCTGTCCGGCGGTGACGTGGGGATTGATCGGATCGGCGGGGGGCGGGAAGAAATAGGTCGAATCGCCGTCCATCTCGTGCGCATCGACCAGCGCTACCGGCTGCCATTCCATGACTGCCTTGATCTTGCCCCGCGTCTCCGGCTGGGTGATGGCAAACCAGTCGCGGTTGAGATCGAACAGGTAGTGGTTGATCCGTCCTTCGGGCCAGGGCTGGTCGTGTTCTGCGGTATAGCGATCACCAAAGGACCTGATTCCCAGGGTTTCGCGATAGTTGTTCACGAAGCGTGCGCGCCCGTCTGGGTTCTGGCTGGGGTCGATGATGACGACCGAATTCGCAAGGATGGAATCGACCAGCGCATCCCCTTCGCTCGCCAGCAAGTGATAGGTGAGCGAAAGTGCTGCATCGGTGGAGGATATCTCGTCCCCGTGCACACCGTAGGAAAGCCAGGTGACAGGCAGGATGTTGGCGAGCTGGTCGGGCGGGGTGCCATTCGCCAGCGCCCGCAAATCGGCCTGAACCGCATCGATCCGCGCCATGTTGTCTGCACTGGTCAGCACCGCATAAACCAGCGGACGGCCTTCCCAGCTCGTCGCATAATGCACCAGCTGGAAGCGATCCGATGCGGCTACTTCCAGTGCCTCGAAGTACTCCAACGCCTCTTCCGGAGAACTGATCTTCTCGCCCGATGCATGGCCGACAACCTGTTGCAGCGTGGGGATGTCTTCGGAAAAGACGCCTTCCAGCATGCTCTGGGAATGCGCAGGGATGGCCAGCGCTGCGAGAGAAAGACACAGACCAAGGAAGGTGCGGATCATGATGGGTTCCGGCTGCAAGAGAGAAATGCCAGCCCTGTAGTTTCCCTTGCAATCAGTCAAGCGTTAGCAGCGCTTGCCCCGCGCCGCTGCGCGCACTACATCGCCCCTTCCGATGAAACGTACGCATCTGCCCCTGAACGCACTGCGCGTATTCGATGCCGCCGCGCGGCACCTCAGCTTCACGCGCGCTGCGGACGAACTGGCGGTAACGCCTGCCGCCGTGGGCCAGCAGATCCGCGCGCTGGAAGATGTTCTGGGCGTGGTGCTGTTCCGCCGTACCTCCAAGGGCCTGGAACTGACGGACGAGGCAACGGCAGGTCTCGATCCGCTGCGCGAAGCCTTCCTGCGCTTCGAGGAAAGCGTGCACGCGATGCAGGCGGGGCAGACCAGCTCCAACTACACGATCGCCGTGCCGCGTGAATTCTATTCGCAATGGCTGGCCCCGCGCCTCGCCAGCTTCCGCAAGGCTAACCCCGAAGTTCGCTACTCGCTGATCGCGGATGAGGACGCCGATTTTACCGAGGCCAATCTCGATGTCGCCATCCGCCTGGTCGAAGGGCCGGACGATCTGGAAGGCGTGCAACTGGCGCACGGCTGCCGGGTTACCGTCGCCACGCCCGATGCTGCCGATGGCTGGATCACCTGGCCTGCCTATCCCGCGCCTGAGGGGGAAGATGTGCTGCTGCAGGTCGGCAATGCCGGACAGGCGCTGTCCTCCGCACTTGCTGGCCTGGGCCGTGCCACCATGCCCATGCCGCTGGTAGAAGAGGCGCTGGGCGATGGCCGCCTGGTCAAGCTGGCCGAGGAACAGGATTGCCGCCGCGCCTACTGGCTGGTCGCCCCCCGTCCGCAATGGCGCCAGAAGAAGGTCAAGGCGCTGGTGGAGCATTTGACGGGCGAATAGGCTACATTGTTCCGCTGGGAGGCTGAATGTCCGCTAACGACCCAATTGCGGACGTTGGCTGTGCTCGTTAATTCCGTTTCATGGCTTATAGAATGACGACCAAGACACGTGTGGTAGGTTGCGGTCTGATGCTCGGCCTATTTATCCTATTGCCCGTGCTGTATTTTGGCGGAGGAGCCTATACCGAAACGCTTCCTCGCCCCTTCAACTCTGAGGAATGGAAATCCGTCGATCATTGGGGAGACACCCGATGCGCTATGCTTGCAGACCTCCGTACACGGATTGGTGTTGAAGGTAAGACGAAAGAAGAGTTGGTCGATTTGCTTGGCCCTGATGAGAACGAAACTACGGACGCAAGTCTCAGCCACTGGCATCTTTGTCCTAGCTTTATGGACGTATGGATTTTGGAAGTGCGTTGGGAAGAGGGAGTCGCCCGAGATTCTTGGGTTCGGGATACCTAACCAACGTCAGCTTTCCACCCAATAGCGGACCTTCTCGCCCTTGCGGTCGGAGTATGACAGGTTACGGATAGTTGCCATGGCCGACACACCCACGCTCAACACCGAACGCTTTACCCTGCGCCCGTTGCAGGAGG